>JAYSXP010000643.1:0-8071 GCA_043717125.1 Polyangiaceae bacterium
CGATCACGAGAAGAGCTCTCTCACCTTCGCGGGTGACATCCCCAAGGGCTACCTCGCCCAGCTCATGAAGGCAGACTTCGATCGCCTCATCGGCGGCGCGTCGATCGCAGCGACCATGGCGAAGGACAACGGAACGCCGCTCGGCAAGGAGTCGCTCGTCGTCGCCATCTCCTGCGTCGGTCGCCGGCTCGTCCTCGGCGAGCGGAGCGAAGAGGAGGTCGAGGCCGTCCTCGAGGCCCTGCCGAAGAATCAGCAGGCTCACATCACGGGCTTCTACTCGTACGGGGAGATCAGCCCCTACGCCTCCGGACATTGCGACCTCCACAACCAGACGATGACCCTCACCGTCTTCTCCGAGTCGCCGACGCCCCTGCCCAAGCGCGTGGGCAAGGCGGCCGGCGCCCATCCGCCCGCGAAGGCGCCGCCCGTGCCGCCGCCCGCGCCGAGGACGAGCCCGTCGTCGAACACGCAGCCGAGCGTGCCGTCCCTTCTCGCCGTGCCGGAATCGTCGAGCAGCGGCGTATCCGTGGCGTCCGCGTCTCCTCCGACCTCGGCCACGACATCGACCTCGCGGCGCCCTACCGGTCCGGTGACGCGCATGCCCGCGCAGGCCTCGGGGGCCGCCAACGCGAACGTGAACAAGCAGACGCGCGGCACGATCACACTCCTCTCGATCAGCGGTCGTCTCACCGAGGCCTTCAAGGGCGACGCCCTGGGTCGCGAGCTCCGCGGCACGGTCGTCATCGACCTCGGCGGCGTCGAGCGCATCACGTCGTTCGGAGTTCGCGAGTGGCTCGCGATGCTCGGGGCGATGCAGGACGTGCGGCGCCTCTATCTACTCCGTTGTTCCGAGGCCGTGGTCAACCAGCTCAGCATGATCCGGAAGTTCTCCGGCAACGGTCAGATCGTCTCGTTCTTCGCCCCCTACCTCTGCGGCGCCTGCGGCGAGCAATTCGAGCGTGCGTTCGACTGCGAGACCGAGGCCGAGGCGATCCGCGCCGGCAACGCCCCCGAAGCGCCGTGCGCGCACTGCGGTGCCTCGGGAGGCTTCGACGACGACGCCCGCACCTACTTCGCCTTCGCCGCTCCCCATCTCAACACGGCCGTGCCCGGCGACGTGCGGAGCATCCTCGACGAGCTGGACATGGCACCTCCTCCCCCGTCGCGCGACGCCGTCGACAAGACCGTCGAAGGCAACGTCACGCGGGTGCGCGTGAACACCAAGCTAGGCACCAGCGTGCGCTGGAAGCGCGTCCTCGAGGGCATCGACGGGGCGCTCGTGATCGATCTCGGCGGCGTCACTGCCGTCGAGCCTGCGGGCATCACCAACTTCGGGCAGGCGCTCGCGTCGCTGGGCGCGGAGGTCACCTCGATCGCGATCGAGCGATGCCCCCCGGCGCTCGTCGCACGCTTTTCGCAGGCCGGCGTCCCCCCACGCGTCACCGTGACCTCCGGAACGCTCGACGCATTCTGCGCGGCATGTGCCGTCCACCGCCCTGCGCTCGTCTCGATCCAGGAGCACGGGGACGCCCTCGCCGCAGGCGTCATGCCGCGCGTCAACTGCAAGCGATGCAACGGTGAGCTCGAATTGCGTGATGCCGGGGGGGCGCTCCGCTTCCTCCAGTCGCAGCGCCAGTCCGACAAGCCTGCCAAGCTCGAAAAGGAGGAGAAGAGGGACGCCGTGGCCGCCGTGCTCACGCCGGTCTCCATCAGCAACGTGCCGATCTCCCTCGCCGGCATGGCGATCGCGCCGCAGCATCTGCCGGACGCGGCGCCCCAGGGGAAGAGCATCGCCCCGCCGCGATCCCGCGCCTCCAGCTACGCCATCGGCGCTCTCTCGCTCGCGGTGGTCGGTCTCGTCGGCATGCAGGTCCTGCGTTCGCAAGCTCCTGCGCCGCTCGCCGCGACCGCAACCGGATCGAGCGCGCTCCCACCTGCCGCGCCCGCACCGGGTGACACGACGGCTGCCGCAAAAGGGGCGACCACGGCGTCTGCAGCGATCAACGCCGCGAACAGTTGGATGCAGAACGTCGACCTCCCTCCCGCCTGGGTGGAGCGTCCGTTCGTGCTCGAGGGAAGCGACGTCTTCGTCGTCGGCAAGGGCGAACTCTCCGCGACGCCCGAGGCCGCGATGACGAATGCGCGCAACGACGCGATCGTGCGCGTCGTCAAGCAGCTGCATCAGGAGCTCGCAGGCACCCCCATCCACGACTTCGTACAAGCGCGAATCCACGACGATCACTCGGCGAGCGATGCCATCGCAAGCCGCTTCCTGAGGCAGTTCGGCACGACGTCGGCGCCCGAGCGCATCGATACCGCGCTTCGCAAGCGCGAGTCCGGCATCGAGGGCTTCGCGCGCTACAAGCTCTCGAAGGCCAACTACCAGCAGCTCCTCGCGAGCTACCGCGAGACCACGAATCTCCAGGGAATGCTCGTCGCTCGCTTCTTCCCCCTGCTCGAGGCCTCCCTCCATACCGAAGGCGATCTCGTGGTGCTGTCGGTTCAGCGCGGGCGGGCCGCCGAGGCCCAGAACGCCCGCGCCGGCGACATCGTCCTCGACGTCGGTGGCCGGCCCGTGACGACGCTCGACACGCTCACGAAGGCCGCCACTGATGAATGGGCAGCTACGCCGCCGCGTGGCCAAATGTCGATCGACATCGAGTCCGCCGGCGCGAAGCGCACGCTCAAGATCTTCAAACCTGCCCCCGCGGCACAAGGGAACTGACGAAGCCCCCCATGGCGAAGCTCGCCAAATACGAGCTGCTGGCACAGATCGCGAAGGGGGGGATGGCCGAGATCCACGTCGCGCGCGCGCGCGACGCGAACGGCGATCGCGTCTGTGTCGTCAAGAAGCTCCTTCCCCAGCACGCCGCGAACGACGAATACATCCAGATGTTCCTCGACGAGGGGCGCATCGCGGCGATGTTCGACCACCCGAACGTCGTCCGGATGCACGATTTTGGGTCGGAGGACGGCAGCCACTACCTCGCGATGGAGTACCTCCATGGCGAGGATCTCCGCACCGTGCTCCGGACGCTGCGCGGACGAGGTGCACCGTTTCCGCTGGCGATCGCGCTCGCGGTCGTCTCGGCCGTGTGCGCAGGCCTCCACCACGCGCACGAGATGCGCAGTCCGACGGGCGAACCGCTCGAGATCGTCCATCGTGACGTCTCTCCGCACAACGTCTTTCTTACCTTCGACGGCACGGTCAAGGTCGTCGACTTCGGCATCGCGAAGAGCATCGACCGCGACTGGGAGACGAAGCACGGGACGCTGAAGGGCAAGGTGCCGTACATGGCACCCGAGCAGATCAAGGGCCGACGGCTCGACCGGCGCGCCGACGTCTACGCGGTCGGCGTCATGCTCTACGAGCTGGTCCTCGGCCGGCGGCCCTACGTCCTCGCGACAGGTGGAGACTTCGCGCTGATGATGGCCATCGCACGTCACGATATCCGTGCGCCGTCGACGGTCGACCCGACGATCGCTCCGGGGCTCGAGCAGATCCTCCTCGGCGCGATCGCCTACGACCCCAAGGCACGCTACGCGAGCGCGGAAGCTCTGCAGGCCGACCTCGACACATTCGTGCGCTCCGCCCACATCGACGCTTCCACCGAAGCGGTGAGGTCGTTTCTTGCAGGTCTGTTCGAGGCTCGCTTCGAGGACTGGCGCGCCGCCCAGCAAGCGCAGCGTGACCTCGCGGCGCATGCCGTGGAGGTCGAAGCGGCCCGCGCACAGAGAGGTACCCGCGACGAGGATGTCGCCGAGGCCACCGAGGTCGACGAGATCGACGGTTCCTCGACCTCGGCGAAACCGCCGTCCGTCATGCCGCCGGGGTCGGCGGCGTCGCTCGTCGCGAGTAGCTCGGCCGCGGTCGCCGGCGTCGTCGAGCTGTTTGGCGTCACGGTGGTCACGCTGCAGGGACGGATCGACGAGTCGTTCGAGGGCAAGGCGCTCGGTGGGAGTCTCTCCGGCGCGGTCCTGTTCGACATGGCGAACGTCGAGAGGATCACCAGCTTCGGCGTCCGCGAGTGGCTCGAGATGATGGCTACGCTCGACTCCGCCGACGATACCGATGCGTATCTCGCACGCTGCTCGGAGGCGGTCGTCACGCAGCTCAGCTTGATCCGCGCGTTCGCGGGCCGCGCCAAGGTGGTCTCGTTCGAGGTGCCGTTCCTCTGCGACGACTGCGGCAACGCGTTCGTCCGCCCGATCGACTGCACCCACGACGCCGCGGTGATCGTCGGCAGGGAGCCTCCCGTGAGCGCGTGCGAGCGCTGCGGCGGCAACGCCAAGCTCGACGACGACCCCGCCTACCTCGCGTTCGCGACGCCGTTCGCCGGACAGACCGTGCCCGAGCGCGTGCGCATCGTCCTCCAACGAATCGTCGAGGCGACGAGTGGCGGCGCCGACGCCGTCGACAAGGTGATCACCGCATCGGAGACGCGCATCCGCGTCCACCGGGACGTCGACCCGGCATTCCGCTGGAACCGCGTGCTCGACGGCATCGAAGGCGACGTGCTCGTCGATTTTCGCGGTGCGCCGCGCTTCGGGCGCGAAGCCGCTATGCGCCTTGCGCGAGCGATGCGCGCGCTCGGCCCCGAGGTCACGACGTGCGAGATCGTCGAGTGTCCCGTCGAGGTGGCGATCGCACTCGGCGGATCGCGTGGCCGCATCCGTGTCGGGTCACTCGCGTTCGAAGGACGATGCGCGTCGTGCGCGGCCGCACGGACCGGCACCGTCGGTTTCGCCGCGATCGAGGAGTCACATCGCGCGCACGCAGCACCGTTCGTCCCCTGCCGGCGCTGCAACGGTCCGCTCGCGCTCGGCGACATCTCAGAGACGATGAACGTGCTCTTCGCGGACGCTGCACCGCTCCCATCGGCGGCGGCGGCGGCGGCGGCGGCGGCGGCCCCGCAGTCCACTCCTTCGATTGCCGTCCCGCTGGTCATGGCGGCACCTCGCCCGCGGGGACCGCGAGCCGAGATTGCCCTGGGCGTCGTCGCGCTCGCGGTGCTTGCGACCGCAGGCTTCGCGCTCGGTCGCCGTCCGAAGACGGTGACGGTGACGCCGCAGGCATCCATCCTCGCGCCGCTCGCCCCGAGCACGACGATGCCGCCCGAAGGCGCAGCCGATGCCGTCGCCCGACGCGCCGACGGGACCGTCGCGAAGATCACCGCGCGCGCGCGCGACGAGGATCGCGCACTCTCGGATGCGCGCGCCGAGGCCATCGCACGCATGCTCGATGTGCTCGAGCTCGATCTCGTCGCCGCCGTCCGCGCGGCGAACGAGGCAAGCAGAGCCCGAGCGATCCGCACGGACGCGATCGCCCGGTTCGTCGAACAAGTGGGAGCATTCGCGAGCCCCGACCGCATCGACGTCGAGCGACGCACCGAGTCCGTCCCTGTCGTGCTCACGGTCACCTACCGGATCGGCGCGCAAGCCTGGGAACGCGCCGCCGCGTACTACTCCGAGCAGCGCAGCGCCGGCGGCATCACGTTCGCCGTCGCATTTCCCACGCGAGGCCGAGGTCTCCTCGTCGTGGCAAGCGACCCCCTGGTGCGCACGGAGCTTTCAGCCGGAACCTTGGTGGAGGAGATCGATGGTCGTCGCGTGACATCCCTCGACTCACTCTCCTCGGTCGGTCGGGGCGGCCATGTCGTCACCGGCTGGAGGCGCGGCGAGCGGTTTCAGGCGAAGATCAACGTGAAGTAGGCGGGAGGCCCATTGTCTTTTCCTTCAAACAGACCACCCGCGCTCGAGACCGATCCGCTGAGCCGCATCGCGATCCTCGAGCGCAACCGGACTGTCGCACAGCGAGCCGCGCGCGTGCTGCGCTCGGCCTCGGGTCTTGCGTCCGTGGCCACGGAGGCCGACCCCGCGACGCTGCGCAGCATGCTCTCCGAAGACCTCCAGCTCCTCGCGTGCGATGCCTCCGATCTCGACCTCGCCCTCGAGTGGGCGCAAAACCGCTACCGCGAGCTTTCGGTGGTCGCGTGGACCTCCGGCTCGATGGATCCGCTCCTCGAGGCCGCGCGCTCGTCCTCGAAACTCGTCAGTCTCGTCGGTTGGCCCTCGTTCGCATCCATGCCGCGACCATGGGAGCTCGCCCTCGCCACCCGTCGCATCGTGGATGCCTCGGCCGGTGCCCCCCGTCTCAGCGAGCTCTTCAGCTGGGGCTCCACCGTCATGAAGTATCGCCCGCGCACCTCCCGGGACCGCGACGTGGTCGTCGCCGAGATGGCGGTGGTCACCGAGCGCGCCGGCGCCACGCAGAGAGTGGCCCAGCGCGTAGGTGAGGTCGCGCACGAGATGCTCATGAACGCGATGTACGACGCGCCGGTCGGCGACGACGGAGGGCCGCGCTACGCCCACGACCGCAAGCGCGACATCGAGCTCGACGAGCGCGAGCAGCCCACATTCCGCTTTGCCGCGGACGGCGTGCACGTCGCGCTCCAGGTCGTCGATCCGTTCGGCCGCCTCACGCGAAGGCACGTGCTCGACGGGATCCTCCGAGGCCGTGCCGGCTCCGAGGGCAGCGGCGACGTGCTCGACACCTCGAACGGCGGGGCTGGTCTCGGGCTCTACCGGATCTACTCGCAGAGCTCCGTTATGGTGGTGGACGTCGCCCCCGGCCGATACACCAGCGTGACTGCGTTCTTCGATCTCGACGTCAACCCACGAGACGTGCGTACGATGCCCGTCTCGCTCCATCTGTTCGACCCTAGCGCCCGAGAGAACCCATGAAAGTCCGCGCCGCGATTGCCTACGAACCGAACAAGCCGCTCGTCGTCGAGGACGTCGATCTCGAGGGCCCCAAGGCCGGCGAGGTGCTCGTGCAACTCGCTGCAACGGGCATCTGCCACACGGACGACTTCACGCTCTCGGGCGCCGATCCCGAAGGCCTCTTCCCGGCGATCTTCGGGCACGAGGGCGCGGGCACCGTCGTCGACGTCGGCCCGGGCGTGACGTCACTCGCCAAGGGCGACCACGTCATCCCGCTGTACACGCCCGAGTGCCGGGCGTGCAAATCGTGCCTCAGCCAGAAGACGAACCTGTGCACGGCGATCCGCGCCACGCAGGGCAAGGGGCTCATGCCCGACGGCACGAGCCGCTTCTCCATCGGCGGCAAGAAGGTGCACCACTACATGGGCTGCTCGACGTTCTCGAGCTTCACCGTGCTGCCGGAGATCGCGCTCGCGAAGATCCGGCCCGACGCGCCCTTCGAGAAGGTCTGTTACATCGGCTGCGGCGTGACGACGGGCGTGGGCGCCGTCATCCACACCGCGAAGGTGGAGCCCGGCGCAAACGTCGTCGTGTTCGGCCTGGGCGGCATCGGGCTCAATGTCGTGCAGGGTGCACGCATCGCGGGCGCCGACATGATCATCGGTGTCGACATCAACCCGACCCGCGAGGAGCTCGCCCGGAAGCTCGGCATGACGCACTTCGTGAACCCGAAAGACGTGGGCGGTGACCTTGTCGCGCACCTCGTCGAGCTCACCAAGGGCGGCGCCGACTACTCGTTCGAGTGCGTCGGCAACACGACGCTCATGCGCCAGGCCCTCGAGTGCTGCCATCGCGGCTGGGGCGTCAGCGTCATCATCGGCGTCGCCGGCGCAGGCCAGGAGATCTCGACGCGCCCCTTCCAGCTCGTCACCGGACGCGTGTGGAAAGGCTCGGCCTTCGGTGGCGCGCGCGGGCGCACCGACGTCCCGAAGATCGTCGACTGGTACATGGACAAGAAGATCGACATCGACTCGATGATCACCCACGTGCTCCCGCTGGACCGCATCAACGAGGGGTTCGAGCTGATGCGCGCTGGGAAATCGATCCGCACCGTCATCACGTACGGAACATAGCGACGCTCACCGCGCCGGCACGCGCTCTACCAAGGAACAGCGCGTGTCGTCGATTGTGCGCCGGAGACGAACTGGACTCCGTCGACGCCGGCGAGTGGGCTCTTCGCCGCGCGCACGATGGTCTGCCCGCCGTCGAGGACGAGATAGAGGCAGTCCTCGACCGCGACCCACGACGGCTCCGATCTCGACGCTATCGAAGTGGGCGAGCCGCGCGA
>JAYSXP010000644.1:0-8045 GCA_043717125.1 Polyangiaceae bacterium
ATCTCGACCCGGCACAACCCCGAGTTCACGATGCTCGAGTACTACTGGGCGTACGCGACGTACGATCATCTGCTCGACTTCACCGAGGTCATGCTCCGCGGGATCGACGCCGAGCTCGGCAAGGCCCTTCCCGAGTCGCACGCGCGCTGGAGCGCGGAGCGCCCGTTCGCGATCGACGAGCCGTTCGCGCGCGTGCCGATGGCGAAAGCCGTCGAGGCCGGCGCTCGCGCGACGAAGGTGCCGGCGTGGGAGACCGCGTGCGGAACCGGCGGTGCGGCTGGCCTCGTCGCCCTCCTCACGGCGGGTGCGGAAGGCGCGCCCGGCGACTTCGGCGGCCACATGAAGGAGTGGTCGAAGAGCTCCCCGCGCGCGAAGGCCGTCGACTGGGGCAACTTCCGCAAGGGCTGGCTGAAGGGCGAGAACGACGGCGAGCGACTCTTCTGCGCGTACGAGTACCTCTGCGAGCCGTTCCTCACCGAGGACTACAAGGCCGCGGACGGCAAGCGCTCGCTCCCCGTCTTCATCACCGAATACCCGTTCGAGACCTCTCCTCTCGCCCGCAGGAATGACGAGCGCCCCGACCTGGTTGACCGATTCGAGCTGTTCATCCACGGCCGCGAGCTCTGCAACGCGTTCAGCGAGCTCAACGACCCGGACGACCAGGCCGAACGCTTCCGCGAGCAGGTGCGGAAGAAGGCAGCCGGCGCGGAGGAGACGATGGACTACGACGAGGACTACGTTCGCGCGCTCGAGCACGGCATGCCGCCCGCGGCAGGCTTCGGCATGGGAATGGACCGCCTCACGATGATGCTCACCAACGCGCCGTCCATCCGCGACGTGATCCTGTTCCCGCTCCTCAGGTCGAGTGAATCACACGCCATGAGCTCCCGTAAGTCGCTCAGGTCCGAGGGCTGATGGGGCGTCGTGGCAATCTCTTGATCGGCGTGTGCCTCGTGGCACTGGGCGCCGCCGTCACGTCGCTGAGCTACTTCCATGCCGTGAACACGGGGGGCCGCTACCTCGTCACGGTCGGCCTCTTCGTCGTCGGCCTCCTTCGCATCCTCTCCGGTCTCAAGGCCGTCGGCGCGCCCGCGTACGACCCTGCCGCCCGCCTGACCGAGCACCCTTGGTCGAACGACGAGCAGGCGTGGACGATCGGCGAAGCACTCGGCATGTCGCTCTGGACGATGCGCAAGGTCCGCTGGAAGGCCGCGCTCGTCGCGCTTCCGATCCCGCTCGCCGCCGCCGGCGCGGCAATCGGTGCGGCCGCCTTCACGCCGCAGATCCTCGCGCTCCTCGCGGGTGAGCGCATGCGCTCGCCGCTCCTCCAGTACGAGGTGCGCGCGATCATCGCCGCGCTGGTCAGCGCGATCGTGGGCATCCTCGTCCTGCCGCTGATCCTCAAGCTCTGTCTCGCCGCGATGCGCTCGGAGAAGGTCACGCTCTCCGACGCTGGCGGGCGGTACCTGATGAACCTGGTGCGGCTCATCGGCTTCGCGTTCCTCTATTTCCTGCTCGTCATCGTGACCCTGCCGCTCCTGTCGCTGCCCGCGATCCCGTTCGTGCTCACGCCGTTCTTCGTGGTCGATCAGGACCTGCCGCTCGTCGAGGCGATGCGCCGGAGCTGGCGTGCGACGAGCCGTCACTTCGGCAAGCTGTGGCTCTATCACGTGGCGTTCCTGCCGCTCATTCTCATCGGGAACCTCACCGGCATCGGCGTGATCCTCACGACGCCGATGTTCCTCGCGGGCCTCGGCTACGCGTACGTCCGCCTCTCGGGGCGTGTAGGAATGCCCTATTTTCCGCCGGAGGCCGGCAGCGCCTGGATCCGCAGCTTTCTCCGCATCTCGCTGCTCGCGCTCACCGCGGTCTTCGGCGGGCTCATCATGTGGGTCGAGAACCTGCCCACGCTGCGCGGCTCGGCGTGGAACATCCGCGACGCATTCATCCGCGCGTCGGCGATCGTCACGGGGGTTGCCGTCATCATCCTGATGATGGCGCTGATCCTCCCGTACATGCTCGACCAGCTCGAGGGGCGGCGCTTCACCGCGTTCGTCGCCGCGCGCCACGTGCGCTCGCAGAAGAGCGGCTTTCTCACCGTCATCAGCGTGCTCTCGATCTGCGGCGTCGCCATCTCGTCGTGCGCGCTCTCCAGCGTCGTCAGCGTGATGGGCGGCTTCAGCCAGGACCTGAAGCGCAAGATCCTCGGCAACAACGCCCACATCGTCGTCGACACGACGCCCGGCACTCCGTTCGGCGAGTACGACACCGCGCTCGAACGCATCCGGAAGATCCCGGGCGTGGTCGGCGCCACCCCCGTCGTCCACGGCGAGGTCATGGCCTCGAGCGCGTCGAACCTCGCCGGGGTCGTCGTCACCGGCATCGACCCAGACTCGATTCACAGCGTCATCGAGCTTTCGAACAACATCGAGGTCGGCAAGCTCGACTACCTCGAGCACCCCGAGCGGCTCACACGCCTGCCCGCCCAGGAGGTCATCGGCATCGGCCCCGGCGGCGAGCAGTATTACAAGGGCGCGGATCTGCCAGGCCTGGTCGACGACATCGATCCCTCGGTACGCGCGGTCATCCTCAACAAGCCCGATCGACCAGGCGTGATCCTGGGTCGCGAGCTCGCCAAGACGCTCCATGTGTACATCGGTGACGAGGTGACGCTCGTCTCACCCCTCGGCGACCTCGGTCCGATGGGCGTCATGCCGCGCACGAAGAGGTTCCGCGTCGCGGCCATCTTCTACAGCGGCATGTACGAGTACGACGCGACGTACGTGTACACGATGATGGATGTCGCTCAGGACTACTTCCAGACCGCCGGGAAGGTCAGCGCCATCGAAGTGAAGGTCGACGACGCCGAGCGCGCCGACCGGATCACACCGCTCGTCGTCGCCGCGGTCGCCCGCGACGAGCTGCGTGTGCGCGACTGGCGCGACATCAACAAGAACCTCTTCAGCGCGCTCAAGCTCGAACGATTCGCGACCTTCATCATCCTGTCGGTCGCGATCATGGTCGCCAGCTTCTGCATCGTCTGCACGCTGCTCCTGATGGTGACGGAGAAGGGCAAGGAGATCGCCATCCTCAAGGCCATCGGCGCGAGTGACGGCGCGATCCTCCGCACCTTCATCATCGAAGGCATGATCATAGGAGGCATCGGGACGGTGTTCGGCGTGGTGACGGGGCTGGCCGTATGCACGGGCCTCTCGTGGTTCGGCCTCAGGCTCGACCCGGAGGTCTATTACATCGACCGCCTGCCCATCAGCGTGAACCCAGGAGATTTCCTCACCGTCGCACTCGCCGCGCTCACGATCTGCACGCTATCGACTCTCTATCCTGCCTACGCAGCCTCCAGGCTGAGGCCAGTCGACGGGCTCCGCGACGCATGACGCGCCTCCAAATGACCAGGCGTGATAGAAAACCGGTCGCTCGATGACTGCGCCTACTCCCCTCGTCGTCGCCGCAGACGTGAAGAAGTCGTTCCAGCACATGGGACGGACGCTCGAGGTCCTGTGCGGCATCGACCTGACGATCCATGAAGGCGAGATGATCGGCATCGTCGGCCAGTCGGGCGCCGGGAAATCGACGCTCCTGCACTGCATCGGCACGCTCGACATCGTGAGCTCCGGCTCGATCAAGGTCGCCGGCGAAGAGCTGACGACCATGTCGGGCACGCGCCTCGCCGCGCTCCGCAACCGGACCATCGGGTTCGTGTTCCAGTTCCACCACCTCTTGCCCGAGTTCAACGCCCTCGAGAACATCCTCATGCCGGGAATGATCCAGGGCCTTCCGCGCAAGGAGATGGAGCCGCGCGCGGCGGCACTCCTCGAGGAGGTCGGCCTGAAGGACCGCATGCTCCATCGGCCCGGCGAGCTCTCCGGCGGCGAGCAGCAGCGCGTCGCCCTCGCGCGCGCGCTCATCCTCGAGCCGAAGCTCCTCCTGGCAGACGAGCCCACCGGCAACCTCGACTCGCGCACGAGCGAGCAGATGCACCAGCTTTTTTACAAGGTGAACGAGACCCGCAAGACGACCATCGTGATCGTCACGCACAACTCGGCGCTCGCGGCCGGCATGGCGCGCGTCATCACGCTGCGCGACGGCAAGGTCGAGCGCGACGAGTATCGCAAGGATCCTGGTGGGACTCCGCCTCTCGCTTCGCGACCCTCCCCGTGAATGCAACCTGTCCGGCGTGATTCGCCTGCGAGACGCGAGGGCCGTGGGCTTCCGTTCGCGAGGTCTCGACATCGCTCGCAAACATGAAAGTTTGATACCTTCCTTTCACCGATGAGCACCGACCTCCCGGCGCGTCTTCCGTTCCTCGATGCGAAGGCCAAAGCTCGCGCCGTCGCGGCCGTGAAGGCCTTCGAGGCGGAGACCTGCGCCGAGCTCGTCATCACCGTGAAGAAGCACGCGCGCGCGTATCCCGAGGTCCACCTCCTCTTCGGCGCGGTGTTCGCCCTGCTGACGCTGCTGTTCCTCCTCTTTTACCCGCTCGATTTCAGCACCACGATGATGCCGGTCGACACGCTCGTCGGCTTCGCCGTCGGCAACGTCCTCTCGCGCACTCTCCCGCCGCTCCAGCGCCTCGCGCTCTCGGAGGGGAAGCGACGGAGCGTCGTCGAGCAAGCCGCGAAGGCTGCGTTCTACGACCTCGGCGTATCGAAGACGACGGGGCGCACCGGCGTGCTCGTGTACGTCGCGCTCTTCGAGAACGTCGTCGCGGTGGTGGCCGATGCCGGCATCACTCCCGAGGCGAGGGCCGCCGCGGAGACTGCGCGCGCCGCGCTCGAGGCTGCGGTCGCGCGCGTCGACATCCGCGCATTCTCCGAGACGCTCGAGGCGCTCGGCAAGACCTTCGGCGCGACGATGCAGCGCTCGGCTGACGATGTGAACGAGCTCCCGGACGAGATCGCATGAGCCACTCACCCCCCAGCACCAACCGCCGCCTCAGCCCTCCCGCGGCACTCCTTCTTCGCGTCGTCGGCAACCGCGACCTCGTGCAGGTCGTCACGATCGCGGGCGTCGTCGCCTCGGTCCTCCTCTCGGCGACGCTCGCTCACGCGGCGCGCCCCGGCGGCGGCGGGTCGTTCTCCGGTGGGAGCAAGAGCGGCGGTGGAGGCGGCGGATTCAAGGGCGGTGGCAGCGGTGGTGGCTCGTTCAGCAGCGGAGGAGGCGGTGGAGGCGGCGACGGCGGCGCGTTCATCGGCCTCATCATCGAGAACCCGATCGTGGGGATCCCGATCCTCATCATCATCATCGTCATCTTCGTTCTGCGCGCGAAGTTCGGAGCGGCGATGCAGGGTAGCGAGTGGTCGACGACCGCCGGCTCGACGAACTGGACGCCCAACGCCGAGCCGCCTCCGCGTCCCGAGCCGCTTCGAGGGAAGCTCGAGGCGCTCCGCGAGACCGATCCAGGCTTCTCGATCGTCGTCTTCGAGGATTTCCTCTACTTCCTCTACTCGGAGATGCAGCGCGCGCGCGGTGCAGGCGCGGGCGAGGCGCTCGCGGCCTACGTCGCGGACGGCGCACGCGCGATGCTCCAGAACGACGGCCGCATCGGAGAGGTCAACGGCATCATCATCGGGTCGATGACGTACGAGACCGTCGACGTCGACGCGCAGGGCGGCGTGATGCTCGACGTGGTCGTCGAATCGAACTACGTGGAGCGCTACCGGCCCCAAGGCGAGCAGCGCTACTACGTGAAGGACCGCCTTCGCCTCACGCGCGCGCCCGGTGCGCGTTCACGCGATCCGGGCAAGGCCCGCACGCTCAACTGCCCGAACTGCGGCGGCCCGCTCTCGAACATGCGGGGCACGACCTGCAGCTTCTGCCACACGACGGTCCCGCAGGGCACCAAGGACTGGGCCGTCTCGAGCCTGCAGACCCTCGAGCGCGAGCCGAAGGGGCCGCTTCTCTCGTCGAGCGTCGGCGAGGAGGGCACGGACCTCCCGACGATCTTCGACCGCAACGCGCAGGCGACGTTCGCGCAGATCCAGGCGAAGGACGCCGGCGCCACCTCGTGGCAGAGCGTCGAGCACCGCGTCGGGATGATCTTCCAGGAGTTCCACGCGGGCTGGGTTTCCCGCGATCCGACACGCGTACGCCCGTTCGTGAGCGACAACCTGTTCCAGTCGCAGCTCTACTGGATCGATCTCTATCGCCACGGGAAATGCGTCAACCGGACGGACGGCTCGCGGATCATGCGGCTCGAGCTCGCGAACGCGACGACCGATGCGTACTACGACGCCGTGACGTTGCGCCTCCATGCGACCGGGCTCGACTTCACGATCTCGGAGGACGGACGATTGATGTCCGGCAGCCAGAGCGTTCAGCGCTCGTACTCCGAATACTGGACGCTCATCCGCGGCGCGCAGAAGAAGAAGACCGACAAGGGCGAGCGCCAGTGCCCGAACTGCGGCGCGCCTCTGAAGATCAGCATGACCGGCAACTGCGAGTACTGCGCCGTGAAGGTCACCGGCGGTGAGTACGACTGGGTGCTCTCGCGGATCGAACAGGACGAGGTCTACACCGGCTGAGCCCGCGATCAGGCCTCTGCGTCGGAGGTTCACGGTCAGGGCCGATCGAGGTGTTCTGCGAGAGGACGAGGCCCGGGTTTCCGATCCGGCAAGGCTCCGTGGCGGCATGGAGCCTGGTCGCGGGAGCAGGACGCTGTCAGGAGATGTCGGCGACGCGGACCGCGCGCATCCCCCCGGCGGCGTGCTTTGCCGCAGTCGACCTCCTTCCCCGAAAGAACCTTTTCCCATGCGTAACCAGCTCCTCCTCGCCCTCTCGCTCTTCGCCACGGCCTGCAGCGCCGCCGACGTTGCCCAGGACGACAGCCAGGCCTCCTCCGACGAGCTTCGCTCCGGGAAGATCATCCAGGCGATGGACGTGACCCGTGTGGTGGCCGACACGGCGGGCGCTTCCCACGTCGATGCGAGCCTGAAGAATGCCTGGGGCATCGCGTTCAACCCGTCCAACGGCGCGGCGTGGGTCTCGAGCGCTGGCGGCGGCAAGTCGGCCGTGTACGACGCGGGCGGCAAGCTCCTCCTCTCGGTCGCCATGCCGAGTGGCGACGGACCCACGGCTCAGATCTTCAACGCGGGCACGGGTTTTCGCGGCGACAAGTTCATCACCGTGAGCGAGTCGGGCAACGTCATGGGCTGGCAGGGCGGCACCACCGCGACGGTCCGCGCGCACTCCTCGAGCGCAAACTACAAGGGCGCCGCCATCGCCGGCGACAAGCTCTACGCGGCGAACTTCAAGACCGGTCGCGTCGACATGTTCGACAGCAACTACCAGCTCCAGGCCTGTTCGGGCGGCTTCCTCGACAGCTCCCTCCCGCAGGGCTTCGCTCCCTTCAACGTCTGGGAGTACGAAGGCTATCTCTTCGTGAGCTACGCCAAGCCGGACGCCGACGCCCACGACGACGTCAAGGGCGCAGGCAACGGGCTCATCAACGTCTTCGACACAGACGGAAACCTGAAGCAGCGCCTGGTCACGCGTGGGCCGCTGAACTCGCCTTGGGGCATGGCGATCACCGAGGAGAAGGTCGGCAACATCGCGAAGGAGACGCTGCTCGTCGGCAACTTCGGAGACGGCAAGATCAACGCGTTCGAGCTCAGCGATGCCACCGGCGGCGGTTTTCACGGCAAGTTCAAGGGCGCGCTCGGCAACGCGGCGGGCAAGGCGCTCGTGATCGACGGGCTCTGGGGGCTCGCGAACGATGCCCACCACGTGCTCTGGTTCACCGCCGGTCCGAACGAGGAAGCGAACGGCCTCCTTGGACGCTTGAGCGTTCACGTCGCGACGCCGGCCGGCAACAGCGGCGGTTACTGAGCGACCCGCGCACTTCGACGAGAGGGCGCGAGGGCCGACCTCGCGACCTCGAGAAGGACGCCACGGAACCACGCGTGCGCCGGGTCGGATTGAAGCGCCAGACTGTAGCCGATCGAGAAGCGAAACGGCTGGATCGCGATCGGGAGCGGGAGCACGACGAGCGGCGCGCGCTTCGCCATGTGCTCGGCGAAGGAGCGCGG
>JAYSXP010000645.1:0-8035 GCA_043717125.1 Polyangiaceae bacterium
TGTCGTAAGGATACCGGCGCAGGTCGACGGTCGTAGTGAACTTGCCGGTCACGGACATGAGCTTGAACGTGTTGGTGTCCGCGAGCGACGTGAACGTGACCTCGTGGCCGTTCGTGAACACCAGCGCGAGGTTCGGCATGTCCTTGTCGGACGTGAGCGAGAGGTAAAAATCCGCCTCGAACCCGCCCGTCTGGATGTTGAAATCGCGGATCTCGCGGATGACGAGGCCCACCTTGACCGTCGCCGGGCCGCCGAAGCGGGGATGGGCGAGGGGACTTTTATAAGCGCCCTCGCGGTGGATCGGGACCTTGCCGGTGCCGATGTTGTTCTTCTCCTCCTCGGACATGTCCTTCGGGAAGTCGTCCTCGGTCTGGACGACCGCGTAGTCGAGGCCGCCCGCATCCGGGTCGAAGGCGGCGTCGACGCCGGCGTCCTTCGGGTCGGGGGCGGGAGCGGGAGGGGGAGCCGCGGCAGCGGCGGCGTCGACGCCGGCGTCCTTCGGCTTCGGCTTCGGCTTCGGCTTCGGGGCGGCCGGGTCGCCGGCCTTCGGGGTGTCTCCCGGGGCGGACATCCCGCGCGCGGGGGCGTCGGCGCTCACCTTCTTGCCGATGATGAGGATGCCGACGCCGATGGCGACGATGAGGCAGATCAGCTGGAAGATGCGGCTCTTCGAGCTTCGCTTCTTCCGACGACGTTCACGACCTTCGTGCACCGCCGGAACGCTACCACGACAGCCGTTCACAGGGGTGCCGCGAACTGCAACGATCGGGGGGAAGCGACCGCAGAAGAGTCGGCAAAATCCCGAGGATCTGGAATCATCGGGAGGTGACGAGCCAGCGGTTCCTCTCTCCGATTCTGATCGCGACGCTCGCGGTCGCCTGCAAGGGCAAGCCCCCCGAGCCGCAGAAGGAGCCCAAGGAGGACGGCGTCGACGTGAAGCTCGCGCCGAAGGCGCTCGAGGCCGCACATCTCTCGACGGCGAGCCCGCGTTCGATCGCACGCCGCGCGAGCGTGAGCGCCGCCGGCAAGGTCGACTTCGTCCCGAGCCGCGTCGCGCGCGTCGGTCCGCCGATCGCCGGGCGCGTCGGCACGATCCCCGTCGTCGTTGGACAGAAGGTCGGGCGTGGCACGGTGCTCGTCACGCTCGAGAGCGTCGAGGTCGGTCGCGCGCGTGGCGACTACCTCGCCGCGAAGACGCGCGTCGAGCAGACGAAGGCCGAGGTCGAGCGCGAGAACCGTCTCCTCGCTGGCGGCGCCACCTCCGAGCGCGCCGTGCTCGTCGCGCAGACCGAGCAGGTGCAGGCCCAGGCGCAGCTGCGCGCTGCCGAGGATCGCCTCTCCACCCTCGGGCTCGGCGCGTCGGCGAACGGGCAGAGCGTGTCGCTCGTCGCGCCGATCGCCGGCACGGTGCTCCAGGTGAACGCGCGCATGGGGCAGCCGGTCGGTCCGACCGATACGCTCGTCGTCGTCGGCGAGACCGAGCAGGTGTGGCTCGGCGTCGACGTCTACGAGCGTGACGTCGGCAAGGTCCACGTCGGGGATGAGGTCCGCGTGTCGTCGATCGCGTTCCCCGGCCGCGTCTTCGAAGGCAAGGTCGACCAGCTCGGCTCGGTGATCGATCCGGATCGACACGTCCTCGACGCGCGCATCGTGCTGCCCAATCAAGATGGGGCGCTGAAGCCCGGCATGACGGCCTCCGCGCGCATCCTCGGCGAGGCGGCGGGCGACGGCGGCACCGCGCTCGTCGTTTCCCGACACGCCATCCAGACCGTCGACGGCTCTCCATTCGTCTTCGTGCAGCGCGAGCCCGGGAAATACGAGATGCGTCCGGTCGAGCGCGGCACCGAGCTCGATGACGACGTCGAGATCCTACGCGGCCTCGACGCCAAAGACGTCGTCGTCGTCGACGGCTCGTTCATCCTGAAGAGCGAGGCGCTGAAGGCGCAGATGGGCGCGAACGACTAGCCATGGTCGATCGGCTGATCGCCTGGAGCATCGGGAATCGCGCCGTCGTCTTCGTGCTCACGGCGGTCTTCGTCCTCCTGGGCGGGGTCGCCGCGTCGCGCGTCCCGATCGACGCCGTGCCCGACGTCACGAACGTCCAGGTGCAGGTCATCACGCAGGCGCCTGCGCTCGGCCCGCTCGACGTCGAGACGTACGTAACGACGCCCGTGGAACGCGCGATGGCGGGGCTGCCCGGCCTCGAAGAGGTGCGCAGCATCTCGCGCGCCGGCATCTCGGTCGTGACGCTCGCGTTCGCCGACAGCGCGGAGCTCTACCTCGCGCGTCAGCTCGTCGGTGAGCGCGTCGCCGAGGCGCGTCGCAACATTCCGGAGCGCTACGGCGCGCCGCAGCTCGGTCCGGTGTCGAGCGGCCTCGGCGAGGTGTTTCACTTCGAGGTGAAGGGCGAGAAATCGCTCATGGAGCGTCGCACGATCCTCGACTGGCAGATCGCTCCGCGCCTCAAGCTCGTGCCGGGCGTCGTCGAGGTGAACACGTTCGGCGGCGAGGCCCGCAGCCTCGAGCTCGGGCTCGATCCGCGGAAGATGGCCGCGGCGGGCGTCGGCGTCGCGGAGGTGTCGTCGGCGATCGAGCGCAACCACGTCGCGAGCGGCGGCGCCTACTACGCCGACGGACGGGAGACCGTCACGGTGCGCGCCGAGGGCCGCATCCGCTCCGCGAAGGACCTCGGCGAGGTGGTCGTCGAGCGCAAGGCCGCACGCACGCCGCTCTACGTGAAGGACCTCGGCGAGATCAAGGAAGCGCCCATCGTCCGCTACGGAGCTGTCACGCGCGACGGGCGCAAGCAAGAAGCGGTCGTCGGCGTCGTCATGATGCTGCGCGGCGCCAACTCGCGTCAGGTGGTGAACGACGTCAAGACGACGGTCGAGTCCATCCAGAAGTCGCTCCCCCCGGGCATCACCATCGACGCCTACTACGATCGCACGCAGCTCGTCGATCGCACGGTAAAGACGGTCTCGACGAACCTCGTCGAGGCGAGCCTCCTCGTGCTCGTGGTCCTCTTCCTCACGCTCGTGAACCTGCGCGCCGGCGCGGTCGTCGCGATGGCCATCCCGCTCGCGCTCGTCGGCGCGTTCATCGGCATGTGGTCGTTCGGCGTCTCGGGCAACCTGGTCAGCCTCGGCGCGATCGATTTCGGTCTCGTCGTCGACGGCGCGATCATCATCGTCGAGAACGCCCTCCGTCGCATGGCCGAGAGGCGCGAGGAGCTCGGTCGACCGCTCGTCGACGCCGAGCGTCGCGAGGTCGTGATGGCCGCGTCGTCCGAGGTGCGGAGCGCGACGGCCTTCGGCGAGCTGATCATCGCGCTCGTCTACGTCCCGATTCTCGCGCTCCAGAGCATCGAGGGCCGCATGTTCCGGCCGATGGCGATGACCGTGCTCTTCGCGCTCGCGACGGCCTTCGTGCTGTCGCTCACGCTCGTCCCGGCCGTCGCCTCGGCGGTCCTTCCGCTCGCCGCCCGCGATCGACCCTCGCCCGTCGTCGAGCTGGTGAGGCGCCTCTACACCCCCGCGCTCCGGCTCGGGCTGCGATGGCCAAAGCTCATCGTGCTCGTGACGCTCCTCGCCTTCGCCGGCAGCATCGCCGGCGCCGCGGAGATGGGCCGCGAGTTCCTCCCGAAGCTCGACGAGGGCACGATGGTCGTGGCGATGGTCCGCCTCCCGTCGGTGTCGCTCGAGCAGTCGACCGAGCAGGCGCGCCAGGTCGAGAAGACGCTCATGGGGTTCCCCGAGGTCACGAGCGTCGTGTGCCGCACGGGCCGCGCCGAGATCGCCGTCGACCCCATGGGCATGAACATGAGCGACGTCTACGTCCTGCTCAAGCCCAAGAACGAGTGGAAGACGGCCGACTCACGCGAGGGCCTCGTCGAGGCGTATTCCAAGGCGCTCGGCGAGAACGTCCCCGGCGCGGGCTTCGCGTTCAGCCAGCCGATCGAGATGAACACGAACGATCTGCTCGCCGGCATCTCGTCGGACCTCGCCCTCCACCTTTACGGCAACGACCTCGCCGAGCTCCGCCAGAACGCCGATCACATCGTACGCACGCTACGCGGCATCCCCGGCGCCAAGGACGTGCGCGCCGAGCAGATCGCCGGCATGAACACGCTCACCGTCACCGTCGATCGCCAGGCGATCGCGCGCGCCGGCGTCGATGCCAAGGCGGTCACCGACACGGTCGGCGCGATCGGCGGCCTGGACGTCGGTGAGATCGTCGACGGCGCGATCCGCTATCCGGTGCGCGTGCGCCTCTCGGAGGAGGCGCGCCACGATGCGCGATCGATCGCAACAGTGCCCGTGCGCGACGAGCTCGGCAACCTCGTGCCGCTCGGCCAGCTCGCGACGATCGAGCTCGCGCCAGGTCCGTCCCAGATCAGCCGCGAGCGGCTCCAGAGGCGCATCACCGTCGAGCTCAACGTGCGCGGGCGCGACATCGGCTCGTTCGTCGAGGAGGCGAAGGGTGCGCTCGACCGCGACGTGAAGCTACCCGTCGGCTACTACACCGAGTGGGCAGGGGAGTACGAGCGGCTCCGGTCCGCCGCGAAGCAGCTCGCGATCGTCATCCCGATCGCGCTGGCGCTCATCTTGGTGCTGCTGGTGATGACGTTCGGGCGCATGCGTCCAGCGCTCCTCATCTTCGTCAACGTGCCGATGGCGATCTCGGGCGGCGTCGCCGCGCTCGCGGTGCGCGGCCTTCCGCTCAGCGTCTCGGCGGCGATCGGGTTCATCGCGCTCTTCGGTGTCGCCGTCCTCAACGGCCTCGTGCTCGTGAGCTCGATCGAGCGTCTTCGTGATGCCGGCGCGAGCGCGGCCGAGGCCGTCGTGCGCGGCGCCGACGCCCGTCTCCGTCCTGTCCTGACGACCGCCCTCGTCGCCTCGCTCGGCTTTCTGCCGATGGCGCTCGCGACCGGCGCGGGCGCCGAGGTTCAGCGCCCGCTCGCGACCGTCGTGATCGGCGGGCTCGTCTCGTCGACGCTGCTTACGCTCCTCGTCATCCCCACGGTCTACGCGTGGCTCGCGCGTCGCGACCCGAAGCCGCTCCCCGAGCCCTCGACCGCGCCCGCTCTCTAGGGCCGGCCGAGTCTCGCGCGATCCACCAGTTCCCGCGCGCGGATCCGCCGCAAAACAAGCCGCGGCGAGCGTGGACGCGCACTTACACCTACAAGGTAGCATGGCATGGCATTCGCTTGGTTGCGGCGATGCGAATCCTTTCCCTCCTCGCGGTCATCGCCCTGTCCACGCTCTCCGTCGCCTCGGTCGCTTGCACCGGTGACAGCTCCGACGAGCCGGCCGCGGCCGGAGACCCGACGACCGATGACGGCGCCGCCGAGGAAGTGAAGGCCGCGGTCATCGACGAGTCGTCGAACGGCAAGACCGTCTCGGTTCCGCTCGGCAGGTCCTTCACCATCGCACTCTCCGACAACGCCTCGACGGGCTACGTGTGGAGCGTCAAGTCGGTCGACAAGACGATCGGCGCGCCGAAGGAGTCGAACATCCCCGGCGACGTGCATCGCCCCGGCTCACCCGGCCTCAAGAAGTTCACGTGGTCGACGAAGTCGCCGCTGAATCTCGTCGGCAAGCACGTCATCGTCCTCCAGCACGCGCGCAGCTTCGGCAACTCGCCGAGCACGCTCTTCACCGTCACCGTCGACATCAAGGACCTCGCCGCGAACCCGACCTGCGGCGGGCTCCTCGGCCGCACGTGCGGCGCGGACACGTACTGCGATTACCCGGCGGCGACGTCGTGCGGAATGGGCGACCAGACCGGAAAATGCGACGCGAAACCCCAGTTCTGTCCGGCCGTCATCATGCCGGTCTGCGGCTGCAACGGGAAGACGTACAACAACGGCTGCGAGGCGAACCGCGCGGGTGCGTCGGTCCACACCTCCGGCGCCTGCGCGCACTGAGCGCGAGTTAGCGCGCGACCACGGCCGCGAACGTCGCGGCCGCGATGAACACGATCAGCGCGACCGCGAGCATCCACTGGTTCGTCTTCGAGAGCATCGGTTTCTGCGCCGCGCTCGAAGACGACTGCGAGGACTGCGCCTTCGCGCGGATACGCATGGGCGCGCGCCTCTTTACGACTTCGCTCTCGTCGCTCTCGTCGCTCTCGTCGGAGACTGAGCCCTCGCGCACGTGGGGCGTGGCGGAGCGCTCGGGACGCGCCGCCCTCTGCAGGGGCCGAGCCTTGCGCTGCTTGCCCTTCTGCTTCGACCTTTGCGCGTCGACGCGAGCCTTGCGGCGGGCCTTAGTCACCTCGACCTTCGCGCGGCGCCGCTCGCGGCGCGCCGCGATTCGCTCGTCGCGAGCCTTCTTCGCTTCCGCGTACGCCATGGGGTCGAGCTGCTCGTCGGGGAGCGCGGGCTCGTTCGCGTCGTCGTCGTCGTTGTCGCCGTCGCCGTCGTCGTTGTCGCTGTCACCCCAGCCCGAGTCGAGCTCTTCGACGTTCCGCACCGAGATCGGCGGCGGCTCGAGCGACTCGACCAGGCGTTCCGCAGCCGCGTCGAGCTCGGCATGGAGCTCCGCCGCGGTGGGGATCGCAGCCTTGGCGGTGCCCGACTTGGGCGCGTCCCACTCGCCCTCGATCTGGGCGAGGATATTTCGCGTGCTCTCGGCCTTCGTCTCGCTCATCGCGCCTGCGTACCTCGCGCCGACCCTACCACGGGATGTTGGCGGACAAAAAGCAGTAGGGGCGGCCGGTCACCCGGTCGCCCCTGCTGGCGTTCGCTTTCCGTGAGGGAGCGTCTTAGCGCTCGATTCCGGCTCTCTAGGCCGCCTCGTTGGACGTTGCGTCAGTGGGCCGTCGCCCAGCTGCGCCATCGTCGTAATCTGTTCAGGTGCCCTCTCTTTGATTTTCACGTCCCGGCCATTCGCGTGGCCAGAAAGGAGGAGGATCGACGGAGCTATTCGCTGCCGTCAGCTTCGGGCGATCACATTCCGGCGCACCGCTAGACCGACGCCTTTTCAGCGTCGAGGATGCGAACTCCCCTCGTGCCCTTCTCGGACCTCGTGGAGCCTTCACCAGACCGCGTCGACCTTCTGATGCTCTCTTGTCACCCGTAGGCACGACCGATCAGCCTCTGTGCCGACCGATTCGCTATCCGCCTCGTGCATCGGCTTTCGCCGACCTCACGAGCCTGAGATTCACCTACAGACCAAAGAACCCTGCTTCGCACTCTCCGTGAGGGTCGTGCGGGCAAGAGCCCGAGAACACCTTCCGTCGTATCGAGAACCTGCGAGCCGAAGCTCACGAGCCGACCATGCGCCTACGTTTTTAATGAAGGCACTTCGTCGCGCACCGTTTCGCCTTCTCTCGGCTCGTGCCCCGCGTCAGCGGTGCTTCGAGCTTCCTTCCGGCTAGCGCCCTGTGACCCCCACCACAACCTCTTGCGAGAACTGCGGTGGACAAGACGCGCGATGTGTCCGACCAACTTCTGCCACCCGAACGATGATACGTGCACCCGTACTTCGTGCGTTCCCGACTCACTCCGCGGCTTTCACCGCGTGGACGTCACCCCTTTTGGAGGCCCCGCTTGCGCGGGCCACGAAGTCTTGGGCTTCGTGCGACTGGATCGAGGGACCGAGTGCTTCACGGCACTCGTGAACGCTTCGGCGGATCGGGGCGAGACACGCGCTGCCTTTTTTTGCCTCGTTCTCATCCCCCCCGGAGGAGAGTTGAGTGAGAGCGTGGGCGTTTTCTTCCCACGGCGCCTGCTCCGACCAAGCCTCTGACACCTCTGTCGCGTCTCCCTCTTCCGCAGCACTGGCAGCGCCTTCGCTCTGCCTTCCGGCGCTCGTCTCCAGCTCTTCACGAGCCGTCGCGTTCGCGCCTTTGTCTGCGTGAGGAAGAAGCCAAGGTCGCCGTGACCACCTGCTCGTGAAAGCCGATGGCTCGTGACGTCCTGAGGTGTCTTCCACCGACAAGGACCCTTCGTAGGATCCGGTGGCCTTTACAGCCCCGGTCCCGCGACCGCCTCACCGCCCTTTCGGACGATGCGACGACCGCTGAGCGACGT
>JAYSXP010000646.1:0-57859 GCA_043717125.1 Polyangiaceae bacterium
CGCGGCAGATGCGGGCACGCGGTACGTGCCACTCGGTGCGACCATCGAGATCATTCCGTCCTCCGCTGAATGTCCACTGGCGGGGCCCTTGATCATCAAAATGAAGCCCCCACCGCAAAGGCCGAGGCCCCGCCGACCGCTGGCGCTCGATAGACGACCGCGAAGGGCTCGACGTAGAAGCGATCGCGCACCGCAGGCACGAGAGCGGACGCCTCTAGCTCGACGAAGACGGGCGGAGCCAGCTCGATGCGAACCCGCGCCACGGCGCCGACGGCAAACCACGGGCGAACGTCGGAACGAACGGGGTCGACACCGCGTCCCTTTGCCGAGAGAGCTGCGAGCTCGGCTCGCATGCAGGGCTGCGCACGGAGCGACCGAGCGGCGAGGGCGAGGGCGAGGGCGATCGGGCAGAGGTCAGTCGCGCCACCGGTTCTCAGGAAGGCTCCGCCCTCGCTGTTCGAGGAGGTGAACGTCCGCTCGAATCTCAGCCTCACCGACGGGCTCACCATGTCGCGCCCATCTTGCGAGACCTCGACGAAGACGGGAACGCTGAGCAGCACGGTCGGGGCCGAACCGGCGACGATCCCGCCACCAAGGCCCGCGGAGATCGTCCATCGGCGTCGCTCCGCGGGTCCCCCCGAGACCGATTCAGGCGTCGGGACCAGCGGTGGTCGGGCCGGTGCGACCGGCGTTGGAGCCGGCGCACCGTCGTCGGCCGACGGCTTCGCGTCTGTTGAAGGCGCGGTCGTCTCGACCGTGCCCGTCCTCGCGGTGACAGGGTCGATCACGACCGCCGCGATCACCGCGAGCGCCGTGACGACCTCGTCGCAGCTCTCTGCGCGGACCACACGCTCCGTCGTCGGCGCAGCGGGCTCGCGGACGACGAGCGACCCCTCGAGCCCGCGTCCGGGAGCCGGACGTACGCGCGCCACCAGCGTTCGCGCGTGCTCCCCAGGCAGAGCGAGCCTCGCGCGCGGCGCCCGCGCGAGCAATTCGCGGACGAAGGAGTCAGCCGAAGGACAGCCTGCGCGCGGTTCGTACTCGATCTGCACGGGGACCAAGTCGTCCGCACGAGCCGTCGTCGGCGCCCCGAGGAACACGATGCCCACGGCGACGGCGCGACGGAGGGATCGTGGGCGTAGAACCAAGAGCGCATCGTGAGTCTACGCCATCTCGTCGCGTGCCAACCACGCTCCTCGCGAGCAGCTCGGCAGCTCGGCAGCTCGGCAGCTCACAGCGGACTGCCCGACGCGAAGTCCTGCGCAATGATCTGAGAGACCTTCGTCGCAGAGGCGACGTTGCTCGTGATGAGCCCGAGCTCGCGGTTGTACTGAAGCGAGCCCGTCGTGAAGTTCTCCGAACCGACGTACGCGCGGGCGCCGTCGGCGACGAGGGCCTTCGCGTGAATGTAAGGCTTGCCGACCGACACGAGGTGGACTCCCGCGGCCTTGAGCTGGGTGACCGCGGCGCTCTGCGCCGGCGTCGGTGCGTTGCTGGCGAGCACGACCCGAACCTTCGCCCCGGTGCCGACAGCGGCGGCGAGCGCGTTCACGATCTTGTAGTCGCTCAGCTCCTCGGCCTCGACGTCCACCGAGGTCTTCGCGCTCTGGATCAGCTGGAGGAGACGATCGCGCGCGTTGACGGGCGCGACGAGAAGGTTGCCGATCGGGGTGATGGCCGTGCCGGCGAAGTCCGCGGCGAAGATCGCCTCCGCCTCCACGACGTCGGCCTGCTGGGTGTCGAGCGCCAGAAACTCGCGGTTCTGCGGGCTCGTGACCTCGAGGTTCATCGTCATGATCCACGCGCTCGTGCCGTCGATCAGCACCGACTTCTCGTGGGTGAGCGTGAAGGTCGTCGGGGCCCATACCACGGAGACTCCCCCGCTCTGCAGGGCGGTGAACGCCTTCTGGTTCGTACCTGCACCCCCGGGAAAGGCCTTGTTGAGCACGACCTTCACGTCGCGACCGGCCGTGTGCTGAGCAATGAGCGCGCTGATGAAGCGCGTGTCGTCGAGCAGGTACATCGTCATGTGGACGGAGGTCGTCGCGGCCTGTACGGCCGCGAGAAGCGCCCCCGCCTTGTCGGTCGGCTCGACGATGATCGACACCGTGTCCATTCCCGTGGGCGCGGGGCCGCCGTCCGTCACCCCGGGAAGTCCACCGCTCGTCGATCCCGGGTCACCGCTCGAGCCTCCATCGTCGCCCGTGGCCGCGGGCCCGTCGACGCCGCCCGCGGGGGTCGACGCACCGCCGCAGGCTGCCGCGACCGCGAGGCACGCGGCGAGCACCGGAGCCCGAGCCGCGCGGATCACTTACACACGCCGATGTCGTTGAACTTCGGCTTGACGGCAGTGCATGTGCCCGTGGTGCACTCGGACTGCTGCTCGCAGACGACGAGCTCGCCCGCCCCGCACGTCGCAGCGCATTTCGTGCCCGCGAACTTCGACAGGTACGAACCGCACGTGTCGGTGCCGATGGTCACCGCGGTACCGGCCGTTCCATGCGCACAGCATTTCTGGCCGGGGCAATCGGACGGGTCTTCACACTCCCAGACCGTTGCACCCGAAACGGGACAGGCGCTGCCCTTCGTCTCGCACGTCGAGACACCCCCGCCCTTCGGGTTCTCACAGCACTCCTGCGTGACGGTGCAGACGAGGTTCTTGCCCCCCACCGGCGCGCTGAACGGGCAGTAGACGCCGCCGTCGGGCTTCGGCGCGTGAAGCACGGCCGCGGTACCGCAGTCGCTGCCGGCGTCCTGGGGCGTTACGCTGGAGTCCCCGGGCGGCGAGTACGTGTCGGGAGCGCTTGCGTCCTTCGCGGACGACGGGACGGCGGTAGGAACCGTGTCGCCGCTCGACGTGCCGTTGCTGCTGCTGCTGCAGGCGAAGAGACCGGCGCACGCGAGCGTGACGGCCACCGAAACACCGAACGCGACGCGGGCTCTGTTCATCGCCTGTCAATGTCCGGCGGGCGCGAGGTCGATCACGAAAAGGTAACGGCCGGATGTTTCGATAACGAAAAGTTAATCAAAGATCCGGCTTGAGAACGGCAGATTGTAAAGGCAAGCAGAAGCGCGACGGCGAAGGAGCCATGCATGGTCTTCAGTGAGGAACGGAGATGGGTCCCCACCCGTCCACCCGGCACCGCCGCACGGCGAGCGGCGGAGGCACGAACGGTCGTTCACGTCGTCGTCGCGGGCGAGTGTGGCGGCGCCGAGCGCTTCCTCGTCGAGCTCGCGTCGCGGCCCCAGCAGACGCGCGTACGTCACGTCATCGCGCTGATGACGCCGAGTGCTCGTCTCGCGCGTCTCTTCTCGAGTGCGGGCCTGCGCATTCACGACCGCGGGCGCGTGCGGGAGAATCCACTTGCCTATCTCGTGCGTTCGCTCGGACGCTCGGACGTGGCGTGGCTGGCGGAGGTGATGAGGCGCGAGCATGCGTCGATTGCCCACCTCCACACGTTTCAGTCTCACGTCATCGGAACGCGTGCGGCGCGGCGCGTCGGGGCTCGCATCCTGCGAACCGAGCACGACACTCGCTATTTCGTCGACCCCAGCTGCTCTCCGTTCACACGGTGGTCACTCCGACGCGCAGACGCCGCCGTCGCCGTCAGCAGCGCGGTCGAGCGGTTCATGCGAATGCACGTCCGTGACTCGACGTGTCCGGTGACGACGATCCGAAACGGCGTCGACCTCGGTTACTTCGCACCTTCATCGGAGGAGCGTGAGCGAAGACCGTTTGCTTTCGGCATCCTGTGCCGACTCGAGCCCGTGAAGCAGGCACACCTCGCGCTCCACGCGCTTGCTCGGCTCGACCACGCGCGACTCGAGGTCATCGGCGACGGCTCGGAGCTCGCGACGCTGCGCACGCTCGCCGAGACGCTCGGCGTCGGCGACCGTGTGACCTTTCACGGCTTCAAGGCGGACCCGCGCGACGTCCTGCGGAGCGTCGACGTCGTGGTGAGCGTGTCCAAGAGCGAGTCGCTCGGACTCTCACTGCTCGAGGCTCAGGCGATGGGTCGGCCGGTCATCACGTTCGGGGTCGGTGGCACGCCCGAGGCCGTGATTGACGGGCTCACCGGACAGGTGCTGACGGAGCACACGGTGGACGCGCTCGCGAGATCCATGGGAGCGATGATCAACGCGCCGTGGCGCGCGCGTGAGATGGGGGTCGCCGCGCGGCGCTACGTCGTCGCGGAGCACGGCATCGATCGGATGTGCGCCGCGTACGGCGATCTCTACGAGCGCCTCGGCACATCATGACGCCGCGCGTCCCCATCTTGATGTTTCACAGCATCTCCGTGGCCCCGCCCCGCGCGCGAACCCCGAGTCTTCACGTCTCGCCGCGCCGGTTTCGCTCCTACCTCGGTCACATTTCCCGGCTCGGGTTTCGCGGTGTGTCGATGGGTGAAGCAATGAGGCGCCTCGCGGACGCCGGCACGAAGCGCCCGGAGAAGGTCGTGTGCGTCACGTTCGATGACGGATTCGCCGACAACGCCGAGCAGGCTCTTCCGATCCTGCGCGAGTACGGCTTCACGGCGACCTGCTACGTGACGAGCGGCCTCCTCGGCTCGTTCAACGCGTGGGACTCCGAGCTGCTGCGCGTACGCACACGCATGATGAGCCGCGCGCAGGTCCGCGAGTGGCACGACGCCGGAATGGAGGTCGGCGCCCACACGCAGACGCACTGCGATCTGACCTCGTGCGCGGACGCGAGCGAGCGACAGGAGGAAATCGAAGGTTCGAAGGCCGAGCTCGAGGACGTGATCGGAAGCGAGGTCTCGCACTTCAGCTATCCGTTCGGACGCCACGACGCACGAGCCGTCGCGGCGGTCCGCGCCGCGGGCTTCGCGTCGGCCGTCACCACGCGCGAAGGCCGCGCGCGCGGCGCGGACGATCCGTTCACGCTCCCGCGTCTCTATGTCGGGGGAAACTACCTCACGCCTCTTGTCCTCGCGCGAGTCTTCACGCGCGCAGGAGACTGGGGCCGCGGCCTCGTCTCCGACTGAGGATCTCGAAGAGCGGAGCGCTCAGCTCGGCGCGTGCTGCGTGAGCGCGCCGAGGTAGTCGCGCTTGCCGATGCCGACGCCGTTGTGGCGAAGGATCGCGTACGCCGTCGTCAGGTGGAAGTAGAAGTTCGGCTGCCCGTGCTCGAGGAAGTAGTCCGCGCCGGTCATCCACTTGCCCTCCCAGCGCGGCTGGGTGATCTTCTGCGTCGCGGCGTTCGCGAAGTCGGCGGCGCTGAAGGTGTCGAGATACGCGACGACCGTCTTGATGCGTCCACGGAGCTCCTCGAGCGTCTGCTCGGTGTCGGCGTGCGCCGGAGCTTCCTTGCCGGCGAGGCGAGCCGCCACGGTCTTCGCGGTGTCACACACGACCTGGACCTGCCGCCCGAACGGGAACTGATCGACGGAGAGGCGAAGGCCCATGAAGTTCTTCGCGTCGAACTTCTTCGTCTCGGCAAGGGTTGCGGCCGTCTCGAGCCACTTGTCGAGCTGGCCGAGGTGCTTCTTCATCTGCTTGATGGCGTCGAAATACATGCGCCGCAGGCTACCACGCGCGGAGGGCTTGACGGCCCGCCGCCACCGCGTAATTCCTATCCCGATGTCCCTCTCCGACCAGCAGCGCCAGCAGTTCGACGACCTCGTGAAGAAGAGCCGTGTCGTCCTCTTCATGAAGGGCAACAAGCATTTTCCCCAGTGCGGTTTCTCGGCTCAGGTCATCGGCATCCTGAAAGAGACGGGCGTTCCCTTCGAGACCGTCAACGTGCTCTCCGATCCCGCCGTTCGCGACGGTATCAAGGAGTACTCGAGCTGGCCGACCATCCCGCAGCTCTACGTCGACGGCGAGTTCCTCGGCGGCTGCGACATCGTCAAGGAGATGTACGCCGCCGGCGATCTCCAGAAGAAGCTCGGCGTCGTCGAGAAGCCCGTCGCGCCTCCGACGATCACGCTCGACGACCGCGCAGCCAAGGCGATCAAGGAAGCGGACGAGGGGAACGGCGAGCACCTCCGCCTCGAGATCGACGAAAAGTTCCAGTACGAGCTTTACTTCGGCCCGCCGCAGGCAGGCGACATCGAGGTGGTCGCGAGCGGCCTGAAGGTGCTCTTCGACAAGGCGAGCGCCAAGCGCGCCGACGGCATCCGCATCCAGTGGGTCGACACCCCGGACGGCGGCGCCTTCAAGATCGAGAACCCGAACGAGCCCGCGCGCGTGAAGTCGCTCACCGTCACCGAGCTCAAGTCGTGGATGGACGAGGGCAAGCCGTTCGAGCTGTTCGACGTCCGCGGTGAGGACGAGCGCAACATCGCCAAGATCGATCGCGCCCGCGCGCTCGACGCCGCCGGCGAGAAGCACCTGCTCGCGCTCGACAAGAAGACGCCCATCGTCTTCCAATGCCACCACGGGATGCGCAGCAAGAGCGCTGCCGAGCGCTTCCTCCGCGAAGGCTTCACGAACGTCTCCAACCTCGAAGGCGGCATCGAGGCCTGGTCCCAGAAGGTCGACTCGAAGGTCGCGCGCTACTGATGGCGACGCAAACGATCGAAGAGACGATGAAGGCGGCGATCCTCGAGAAGATCCCGGACGCTGCCGTCCAGGTCGCGCCGGGCTCCGGCGGGGGACACTTCACGGTGGCCGTGGTCTCGCCGGTGTTCGAGGGCAAGAGCATGCTCGAGAGCCAGCGTCTGGTCCTCGGCGCGATCGCCCATCTGATGAAGGGCGACGGCGCCCCGGTTCACGCGATCGACAGCCTGAAGACCCGCACCGCGTAGCGCTTAGGTCGTGTGACTCACACGACATGAGCGGCCTGTGGCTGAGGGCTCTCGAAGGTCGCTCAGCGACGGCCGACCATCGGCTTGCCCATCTTCGGGGTCGGCGTCGGCGTCTCCGGCATCGCGCGGGCGCCGCCGGCCATCCAGTGGCCCTCGTTGGGATCGGTCACCGTCGTCGGCGCAATCGGTGCGACCGGCGGGACCGGCGACGAGTCGACGTTCATCGGCGTCATGTCGCCTCGGTACATCGCGCCGCCCGCGATTGCCGCCTGCGTCGTGCACGTGTCGCGCATGAACATCGTCGCTGCCGCCGCCGCCATCGCGCCTGCGCCAGCAACGGCGAGCGCGAGCTTCTTCGTGCGCTTCTTCTTCACGCCCACAGGGCAGTCGGCCGTGAGGATCGTCCCGTCGGCGCGCTGGTAGAAGCGAACGCAGAGATCGTCACCGAGCCGCTCGCGGAGGAGCGCTTCGGCGTCGTCCTTCGCCATCGACGAGAGGTTGTAGACGTTCTTCTCGCAGCTCAGACAGAACCGGACGCGCTCGTCGCCGAGCATCTCGTTCCAGTCCGCCTTGCACGGACTCGCGACGCGCACCCGGTCGAGGAGCGGAAGCCCACGCTTCGGCATGCCCGCGCGGAGGCGACCGTCGACGCCGGCGAGCTCGGTCGCGAGCTCGGCCTCGCGGGCACGGAGCTCGTCGAGGCGCGTCGTCTGGTCACGAAGTCGGGCAATTTCAGCCTCGAGGGAGGCCTTGCGTTCACGGAGGGCGTCGACTTCGTGGCGGTAGGGCGTGGTCACGGAACGTCGAACGGACGGCCACCGCGATCGATCTGGAAATCGATCTCTTCCGTGGGTGTCCCACCTTCAACGACCAATGCGCCTCAGGCCCGCGCGGCCGCGCCTTCGCCTTCCTCGGAGGGGTAGAGCGCCTCGATCTCGACCTTGTACTTCTCGTTCACGATCTTGCGCTTCACCTTCATGGTCGGCGTGAGCTCGCCGCCCTCGATCGTGAACTCCCGCGGGATGATCGTGAACCGCTTGATCGTCTGCACGCGCGCGAGCTTGTCGTTGATCGACTCGATCTGCTTCTCGAGGTGACGGCGGAACACGGTGCACGTCGCGGCGTCATCGACGCTTCGCGCCGGCGAGCCCGCGAGCTCGGCTTCGGTCTTCACGCGCTCGGGGTCGAGCGTCACGAGCGCCGAGAGGTACTTGCGACGATCGCCGATGACCACCGCCTGCGCGACGACCGGGATGCCCTTGAGATGACCCTCGAGAACCTGCGGCGCGATGTTCTCGCCGCCGGCGGTGATGAGCAGGTCCTTCTTGCGATCGGTGATCTGGAGAAAGCCCTCCGCGTCGATCGTGCCGATGTCACCGGAATGCAGCCAGCCCTCGGCGTCGAGCGCATTGGCGGTCGACTCCGGGTCCTTCAGGTAGCCCTTGAAGACGTGCTTGCCGCGCATGCAGATCTCGCCGTCCTCCGCGAGCTTGAGCTCGGCGCCGGGAAGACAGATGCCGCACTTGCCGGTGCGATAACGCTCGGGCGGCGAATAGGTGCCGGGGCCCGTGCACTCGCTCATGCCGTAGACCTCGAGCACCGGAATCCCGAACGCGAGAAAAAACTCGAGCGTGTCGCGCGAGATGGGCGCGGCGCTCGTCACGCAGAGGCGCGTGCGATCGAGGCCGAGGCGCTCTCGGACCTTATCGAAGACGATCTTCTTCGCGACCGGGAAGAGGAGCGGCTTCTTCCCGCCTCGCTGCTCGGCGAGGCCGCCGGCGAGGCCCGTCTTGCGTGCCCAGGCAACGAGCTTCTTCCGCATCGGCGGCGCCTTCGCGCCGGCCGCCTGCATCTTCGCCTGGATCTTCTCCCAGACGCGCGGGACGCCCATGAAGACCGTCGGTCGGACCTCGGCGAGGTTCTCGCCGAGCTTCTCGATGCTCTCCGCGAAGTAGACGAGCGAGCCCATGGCCATCGGGCCGTGGATCGTGAGGACTTGCTCGGCGATGTGGCTGAGCGGGAGGTAGCTGAGCGTGATGTCCTCGGGACCGAGCTTGAGCGTCGGGAGCAGCGATCCCGCCGTCCACACGATGTTCGTGTGGGTGATCATGACGGCCTTCGGCTCACCGGTCGTTCCCGACGTGTAGATGAGCGTGCAGACGTCGTCGGGCTTCTGCGCCTTCATGCGCGCCTCGAGGTCGGCCTCGGGGACGTCCTCGGCGAGCGCGAGGAAGTCCTCCCAGCTCATCACGCGGAGCTTGCCGCCGCCCGCACCTTCGGCGGGCTTTCCGGTCATCTGGACGACGACCTCGAGACGCGGCATGTGATCCTTCTCGGCGGCGAACTTCGCGACCTGCACCGCCGTGTCCGCAAACGAGACCTTCGCCTCGCAGTGATCGCTGATGTACCGCACCTGCTCGGGGCTGTTCGTCGTGTAGATGCCGGCCGGCATCGCACCGGCGAGGATCGCGCCGACGTCGGCGATGAGCCATTCGGGACTATTTTGCCCAATCAAGCTGACGCCTTTGCCGGGCTCGATACCGAGCTTGATGAGCGCGCGAGCGGCGCGACGCACGTCGCGACCGTACGAGCTCCACGTCGTCGTCCTCCAGATGCCGCCGCTCTTCATGCGCAGCGCTGCGCGGTCACCGTACTTCGCAACCGTCTCTGCCAGGACCTCGTGCACCATCGTCGCCATGCGCGGGAGCATAGTGGAGCCATTTTCCAGGGCAATGCTAAGCTCGCTCACGCGGCGGAGGCTCCTTTGAAGAAGCGAACATGGTTGTGGCTCGGTTTGCTGAGCGTCGTGGGCGTGGCAAGCGCGTGCTCGTCGAGCAGCGATGCGCCGAAGCCCAAGGACCCCACGCCCGCTGCCCCGCCGGTCGAGGTGGATCAGGGCCCTGGGGGGCAGGTCGACCCGGCCAAGGACGGCGACCCGAACGCTCCCTGGGAGCCCCCGGCCGTGAGTGGCCCCGTCACGTTTCCCTACGCGGCGTATCGGTGCGGCTATCCGATCCGGCAGGTCAGCCCGAGCAAGCCCGCGACGATCTTCCACGAAGACGCGTCCGGACCGGCGCCGAGCCCGAGGAATCTCCATCTCACGATCGCGGGTAACGCGTCCTCGTCGGTGGTCGTGCAGTGGAGCACCGACGACGCGACGCACACGGCGGAGGTGCGCTTCGGCGAGTCGCCTACGCAGCTCGACCGGATCGCACACGGCTTCTCGTTCGGCTACGGCATCACCGATCGCCGGCAGCACGAGGTGCACCTCTGCGGGCTGAAGTCCGGACGCACGTACTACTACGACGCCGGCGGCTCCAAGGGGCGCAGCACCGTCTACAAGATGACGACCGCACCCGACGACGCGAGCGACGTGAAGGTCCTCGTCGGCGGTGACACGAGAACGAACCCGGCAGTCTGGGCTAACATCGCCAAGACCGCGATCGCGCAAGGCGCGACCGCAATGGTGATGACGGGCGACGCCGTCGCGAGCGGCGGCATCCAGGAGCAGTGGGACGCGCTCTTCGACGGGGCGCCCGAGCTCTTCGCGCAGCTCCCCGGACTCTGGGCGCACGGCAACCACGAGGGCCTCGACGAGGCGTACTTTGCGCAGTTCGCGCTCCCCGACAATGGACGTGGGAGCGGCATCGAGGAGTGGTACGCGACGACGTATGGCCCGCTACGTCTCGTCACGCTCAACGACACGGTATCGTCGAGCTCGGTCATCACGGGCGTGGAGCGTACGTTCCTCGACCTCACGCTGGGCGCGGTCGACCGCGCGCGGACGCCGTTCGTCGTCGCGATGCACCATCAGCCGATGTACACGACGTCGAGCGGGCACTCGCCGGCGCTCGACCTGCGTGCCGCGTGGGCTCCGCTCTACGACCAGCACCACGTGAACGTGGTGCTGAACGGTCACGTGCACAGCTACGAGTCGACGAAGCCGATGACCGGAGGCAACGGCAGCTCCGTCGGCACAGCGACGACCGAGGCGCTCGGCACGCGCTATCTCGTGTTCGGCGGCGGCGGCGCAGATCTGTATCCGTTCAAGACGACGCAGCCCTACATCCAGACGCGCGAAAGCGTCCACGGCTTCGCCGTGATCTCCGCCTCCGCGACCGAGCTGAAGTGGACGGCATTCCGCGACGACGCCTCGACGATCGAAACGCTCACCCTCGCGAAGTAGCCCTCGATCCGCCGAGAGAACGCGGAGACGCGGGGACGCGAAGCAACGCGGAGTTTCTTTTGCTCGAGACGCGCGACTCCATGCGCGTGTCTCGAGCAAAGTCAGCTTCGCGTTGCTCCGCGCCTCCGCGTTCTCTCGATCTCGGTCCCTACGCGCGATCAACCGAAGCGTTCGTCGAGGTGCTCTTCGAGGGCGACGGCCGTCGAGATGAGCCGCTCCACGGCGTGCTCGAGGCCTTCGATTTCGATGCGCGGGTGGTCCCCGCCGAACGAGCCGCCCTGCGCGAGGATCGTGAACGCGAGGAGGTCCGCGCGGATCGGCTCGTGGAGCTCGTCGAAGTGGAAGTTCTTCGCCTCCTCGATTTGCCAGCGGAGCAGCGCCCAGTCGGGATGCGTGCGAAGGCTCGCAGCGAGGTGTTCGAGCGCGCGCACGACGGCGTGGCCCCACGCGTAGATGCCGCGCAGATAGTCGGCGAGCGGTGACTCGGGAACGACGAGCCGCTGGAGTTGCGTGTCGACCGTCGCGAGCTGCACGCGAGCGAGCGCGTCGCGCAGCGCACCGAGATCCGCGAGGCGCGCCTCGAGCGTCTGCAGCGCAGCGGTCACCGACACATCACGCGGAGTGCTCGCGACCGACTCCTCGAGCCGCGCGAGATTCATGCTCATCGTGAGCTGGTCCTCGCAGATCTCGTCGAGGAGAGCCTGCGCGTCGAGGTGCTGGATGTCCGCAGCGCGCGGGAGCGGGATCGACTGCGCACGAAGGCGCACATGGGAGTCGTTGGCCGACAGCGTCAATCCAGGGCCCGGCGCGGCAGCGTCCGAAGTCAGCGCCGGGACGCGAGGAGGCGGCGGAATCGTCGGCGGAAGCAGGTCGGCGCCCTGCGGGGGCGCAAACAAAAGTGGCCGAAAGGACTGGCGATTTTTCGGCGCGGGCGGGGCTGAATTCACGTCATCCTCCCGGATGTAACGCCGATCTCGCGGTCGGCAGCGGGGCTCGAGAGCCTCTTTGTACGTCGCCGCGCGCCCCTTCTCCCCTCAACTCGCCCGTTCTCGCGCCGTCTGTAGCCCGCCGAAAGGTGGCGGATTCCGGGGCCGAGCGTCACAATTTGAAGTGGGGGTTGAAGTCTTGTCACTCCAGAGCCCGATCAGTAAGGCAATTTCGGTCGCTACCTTCTGCGGAATGACGCTCGCGCCGGTCGACGGACCGGGCGGCGCCACCCCGCTCTTGCCGAGCCCGGCTTCGCACCAGGCGATCGCAGCGTCGGTCGCCGGAGCGGACATATCCGCGGGCGCAAGCAAGGCCAAAGGCGCCGACCCGACGCCCGCGAATGGCGTTCAAGGCCCCTGCGCGAGCGGCATGTTGCTCGTCGACGGTGACTACTGCCCGGAGGCCGAGCAGACCTGCCTCAAGTGGCTCGACCCGCCGCCGTACCAGAACCTCCGATGCGGCGAGTACGCGAAACCTGCAAAGTGCAAGGGTCCGCGCCAGCATCATCGCTTCTGTGTCGATCGCGACGAGTACGGCGAGCCCGCGCCTCCCGGAGGCGAGGCGATGGACGCGCTTCCCGTCGTCAACAAGAGCTGGACGGAGGCGAAGAGCATCTGTGAAACGCGCGGCGCCCGGCTATGCAGGGAGAGCGAGTGGGAGTTCGCGTGCGAGGGTCCCGACATGAATCCGTATCCCTACGGCTTCAAACGTGACTCGAGCCTCTGCAACCACGACCGGACCGACCTCGGTGGACCGATGGACAAGCTGCGCGACCATCGCGCTCCGCTCTCGGCGTTCCCCGCGTGCGTTAGCCCGTTCGGCGGGCATGACATGATCGGTAACGTCGACGAATGGGTCGAGCGCGAGGGGATGGCCGCGCCGAATCGCTCGTCACTCCGCGGCGGCTGGTGGCTCCCGGGACGCAACCGCTGTCGCGCCGCAACGACGCACCACGGCGAGGACTACAGCGCGAAGCAGGTCGGCTTTCGTTGCTGCGCCGACGTGAAGTAGCGCTCAGCCGAAATCGTTTGCGGGACGCGGGCGCGGAACGAGCGCACCGATGCGGTCAGCCTCGTCGGTGCGTCCGAGCTCACGTGCAGTCTTCGCGTACCGCGTGAGCTCCTCGACGCCGATGAGCGCGGCGTTCTTCTCCAGCATAGGCAGCAGCTCGTCCCACATGCCCTCGATCAGGAGCGCATACGAGTAGACGCGGAGGCCGGTGGCCCGGAGCTCCGCGGAGGTCTGCGGCACGATCACCGGCCGGAGCAGTGCGATGGCTTGCTCGCCGTCGTCGCGCTCGAGCGCCACGTAGGCCTTCTCGATGGCCAGGGCGAGCGGAACATCGGCCGAGCGCGTGTCGGCCTGGCGATACGCCTGGATGTTCGCCCACGTGAAGAACGCCCCGAGCGCACCGAGCCAGAGCGCCCCTGCGAGCGCGGCATACGCGAGCAGAACGACGCCCATGACGACGGAGATCGCGCGGGCGGGCTTCTCGCCGCGGCCTTTCGTGAGCAGGTTCAACGTCCCCCGCAAGACGTTGCCGCCGTCGAGAGGGAGCATCGGCGCGAGATTGAAGATGCCCCACCAGAAGTTGATCTGGAAGGCAAGCTCCAGCCCGAGGATCGCGAGCGGGCTATGGGGCCGAAGCCCGAGTCGCTCGCAACCGAAGAGGACTGCGGCGATCCCGAAGCCCGCGAACGGGCCGGCGAGCGAGACCGCGATCCCGCGCGCATGCCCGATGTCGCGGTTGTTCACCCAGGACGTCGTGCCGCCCATTCCGTGGAGCTCGATCTGCGGCTCGAGTCCGAACATCCGACCGACGAACGCATGCCCGAGCTCGTGAACGAGGACCGAGACGAACACGATCGCGACCCAGATCGCGATGAGGTCGGGTCTTTGCAGCCGCGCCCCGAGGACGACCGCCATGAAGAGGAAGAGGCCTCGAACACGTATCGGAATGGAGCCGAGGCGAAGTAACACGGCCGCGCTACGCCACGATCTTGCGAATCTTCGCCACGATGTCGTTCACCGGGACAGTCTTGAAAACGTACTGGCAGGCGCCCAGCACCAGCGCTTGCGTCACGTCCTGCGCACTGTTTCTCGCCGAGAAGAACATGATCGGGACCCTCTTCATGATGGGGTTCTGGCGCAGCACCTTCGCGAGGGTGAAGCCGTCGACGCGAGGCATGACGTTCTCGCTGACGATCATCGCCGGCGGCGACATCGTCCCCGCCATCTCGACGGCCTCCATGCCGTCCTTGCACTCGATGACGTCGTAGTACGGCTCGATCGCGGCGCGCATGCGCGCACGCATGGATGCGTCGGGGTCGACGAGCATGACGACCTTCCGCGCCTTGACCGCCGTGGGCGAGAGCGAGCCCGGCACGGTGCTCGGACGGCCGAGCGAGCCCCCCGAGATCGCGCGAGCTTCGGCCAGCGCGTCCTTCAAGTTCGACGGCGCCCTCTGCGACGAGCTGACGATCGGCGGAGGCGGGCGGGAGGCGCCGGGTCGCTTGGGGGGGTTGTTCATGCGGGTGGCTCGAGCCAGCGAAAAGCACTCTTCTTATAGCACTGCCTAGGCGAGTTTTTTCGCCCGCGCGTAGCGTCCGAGGATCGATGCAAACGCCCGCCGCATGAAGCGTGGCGAAAGCTCGTTCAGGAGCATGACGAGCTTCATCACCAGGCCCGGGACCACGAGCGCACGGCCGCGCTCGAAGGCACGTAGCGCGGTACGGGCGCAGTGCTCGGCCGAGATCTCGAGGAAAGCCGGAACCTTGGCGCCTGTCGCATTTCCCATCGTTTGCTCGAACTCGGTTGCGACCGGCCCCGGACAGATCTGCGTCGCCACCACGTTCGTGCCCGCGAGATCGGCGCAGAGCCCCTCGGTGAAGCCCGTCACGTAGTGCTTCGTGCCGATGTACGCGGCAAACCACGGCGTGATCCCGAGCCCGAAGCCCGAGCTGACGTTGAGCACACCACCTCGGTCGCGCTCGACCATGCCCGGGAGGAACGCGAGCGTGAGCAGCGTGAGGCTCGTCACGTTGAGATCGATCATGAAGGTCGTCTTCGCGGCGTCTGCGCGCTCGAACGTGCCCATCATTCCGATGCCGGCATTGTTCACGAGCACGTCGACGTCGAGCCCGCGAGCGGCCACCTCGGCGATGAGCTTCGCGATCTCATCCCTCGAGGCGAGGTCGCATCCGATGACCTCGACGCGGAGTTCCTTGCGCGCGTCGGTCAGCGTGCGTTTCAGCTCCTCGAGGCGGTCGACCCGACGCGCCACGAGTACGAGCGCCTTTGCACGCGGCGCGACGAGGCGCGCGACCGCCATGCCGATCCCTGAAGATGCTCCGGTGACGAGGATCGTGCCGCCGTCGATGACCGACATCAGCCGAGCGTACCGCCGAACTTGCGGACGAAGGCGGCGATCGCATCGGCCACGCCCTCGAGAGCTGGCTCGCGCTTGGTGGCTCCTCCGTCGCGCTCGAGGAGCTCGAGCGAATGATCGCCACCGCGAACGATGTGCAGAGCCCCGCGCGGGAGCCGGCGTACGACCTTGCGAATCTCGGCGGCGTCGCCGAGCGCGTCACGGGATCCCTGGACGAAGAGCATCGGAAACGCGACACGCGGTAGGTGTGCATCGCGACGGACCTCGGGTTTCTTCGCAGGATGAAGGGGATAGCCGAGGAACACGAGACCGCTCGCGGTGAGCCCCTTGCCGGCCGCCGAGGCTGCGATGTTCGAGATGATGCGACCGCCCATCGACTTGCCGCCGTAGAACATGCGCTCGGTGCGCAGCCCGGCACGCGCGCGCACGCTCGCGATCGCCGCCAGCCAGCAGGCCTCGAGAAGATCGTTGCGGTCGGGCATCTTCCGACCGTGCTCGGTGTAGAGGAAGTTGAAGGTCACGACGTCGATGCCACGCTTCACGGTCCTCTGCGCCATGTCGATCATGAACGGGTGGGTCTGCGCGGCGCCGGCACCGTGCGCGAGGATCAGCGTCGCGCCGATCGGCTCGCGTGCGCGATACACGAGGGCGGTGGTGCTCCCGTGCGTCGCGACGTCGAACGTGAACCTCTCACTCACCACCGAGCAGGGAGCCTACCACCGCTACGGAGGACGCTTCACAGCGCGAGGGTCCACTTCGTCCACACGGGGTTCGCCTCGGCAGGCGTCATCCCGACGACCTCCTTGAACGCCTTTTCGCCGCTCGGGTCGGTGGCGACGGTGTCGCGCCAGCGCTGGTAGAACGCCCAGAGCTTGCCGCGTTCGTCGAGCCACTGGCAGACGTAGCGAGCCATCGCGTAGTGGAGATCCTCGTGGTCGGAGCGGAACAGGTCGTCGCGCATGGCGAACATCACGTCGAGCCGAGCTTGCTCGCGCTCGGCGCTCGTGAGAGCGCGCTTGAGGCGCGGGTGTCGCCAGTTCTTCACGCCGTGGATCTCCCCAGGCTTCGTGATGACCGGCGCCTCGAACACCGACGCGATCCCCTCGTTCAGCCACGTCGGCGCCTCGGGGAAGTCGGACTCGACCAGCGGATGGACGATCTCGTGCGTCAGCGTGCCGAGGCCGAGCCCGATGTTCATCACCATGTAGCGATCACCGGGTTGATAGAAGCCATAATGGGCGATGCACGCCGCAGCGTACTTCTTCTTGCAGAAGGCCTCGTACGTCTGGCTCTCCGGGAACAGATAGACGCTGATCGCCTGCGAGGGCTTCTTGCCGAAGCGGTTGTTCAGGTAGCCCGCCATCGAGTTGCGCATGAGCGACACGCTCCGTTCGAACGCGCCGCCCTGCCAGCCCGGAGGACCGACGACCACGAAGATGTCGGACACGATCGTGGTGATCGTCTTCGGGCCGAGCTCGTCCTTCGCGATCCGAGCGCGCCGCTCGCGATCTCCTGCGAGGTCATAGGCGGGCTCCGCGGGCGCGGTGGGCGGCGAGGTCGCGCTCCGCCGGGCGTCGTCGGCGTCGTTCATCTTCGACGGCGGGCTCGGTGGTGACGCGGGGCTCGCGATGGCGACCACGCCCGACGCGGGACCGTCGGGCGACGGCGCTCTCGTGGCCGGCGCGGGGGAGCGACGTTCACCCGTACAGGCGCCGGCGAGGGAGAAAGCGAGGGCCGTGACAGCGAGGACGAGCGGATTTCTCATGCTCCTGGACTTCGGCGCTAGGACCCCGATTGTGACCAGGTCTTTGGGTCGCTGGTGCGGATCTCGAGAACGCCCGAGAAACGCAGGGGGCCTCCTCACGCGGCGAGCGAGCCGAGCGCGCTCGGCAGCCCGAACTCGTACGTCGCTCCCTGGAGTCCGATCTGGACGACACGGTCCCAGTAGTGCGAGCCGGCGGCGATCGCGCCGCGCTCCGCAAACGGCAGCGCGCGAGTGAAGCGCTCCACGCCACCGACGAGGCGCCGCACCATAGGCAACGCGAAGCGCACGGAGTTTCGCGGGACGTGGAGTGCGTCGGCGAGCTCGTCACCGACGAGCTCGCGGCACAGCGTCGTACCGAAGAGCACCCTGCGCGCGGCATCGCGTTTCTGCTTGGGCGTCACGGCGCCTTCGAAGGCCGCATCGAAGAGCGCCTTCGTGAGGTCTCGTGAGTCCTGGTCGGGCGCCCCCATCGTCGCCGCGATGAGATCGGCGAGACGCGTCGCATCGGGCTCCGAAGCCGGAAGGAGCTGGGGGTCGACTCCGATCACGTAACCGACCCACCTCCAGAGGTGCATGTATCGCTCGCCCTCGTCCGTATCGATGCGAACACCCAGCTTTCGGAGCCCGTCCATCATCGCGACTGAGAAGAGGAGCGTCGTGCCGGCCATGTCGTGCTGGTTGACCGGCGCGCCCCACGCGCCCTCGTTCCATGTACCCGTCTTCAAGATCATCCGCCGTACCTGGGCGTGGATGAGGCGCACCTTGAGAGTGATCTGCCAGCCATCGGCAAACGGACGCATGCCCCCGGGGCGACACACGGCCTGCACGAACCGGGCGGTCTCGTTCAGCCTTCGCATGGCCTGCTGCTTCAGTCGACCCGAGAGGACGAGCGGCTTGTTGCCGGCAGGTGACGCATAGCCGAGCACGAGGGAGTGCGAGCCGAGCACGGCGCCGCCGAGCACGCCGACGCGCATCAACATCTCGCCGCCGCGGTCGCAGGTGGCCCAGTCGACCCACGCAGGCACCTCAGTGGCCGCGTCGAGAAAGTCGCCCATGGCGCGGGGTGCGCCGGGGACCGCCCGCGAACCGCCACGCAGCCCCTCTTCAAAGAGGCGCCAGCCCTCCCCCTTCGGCAACGCCTCGATGGCCTCGACGACAAGATCGGCGGGCCCGTCGACGTCCGACAGAAATTTTCCGAGACGGTCGACGCGGTCGCCGAAGCGCAGGCGTGCCGCAGCGAGGTTGACGTAGCGCGAGGGGAAGCCGATCACGTGCACCAGAATATCACCCGGAGAGCGCCGCACGCGCGCGCTTCTGTCGATACATGGCCTGGTCGGCGCGCATGATGACCCGCTCGGCGGGCTCACTCGCGCCGGCGAACGCAATGCCTGCCGAGAAGGACGTCCCGAGCGGAGCGGTCAGGGCTTCGAAGCGGTCGCGCAGCCGGGTGAGCGCTGCCTCCGCCTCCGCGCTCGAGGCGTCGAGCAGGAGAATGGCGAACTCATCCCCGCCCATCCGAGCGAGCACGTCGCCTTCGCGGAGCGTGCCTCGTGCAGACCGGGCGAGCGCTCGAAGCACGTCGTCGCCGCGCGAGTGGCCGTGACGGTCGTTGACGCGCTTGAAGCCGTCGAGATCGATGAAAGCGACACACAGGTTGCGGCGCTTGCGCTGCCTCATCTCGTGGCGAATCAGGTTCATGAAGTGTGCGCGCTGCGGGAGCCCCGTGATGGCGTCCGCGGATGCGACCTCGAACGCCTTCTCGAGGAGCGAGGGGGTGACGACGATCGGGTGGCTGTCGCGACGCGTTCCCTGGCCCGGGGAGGGCGAACGCGTCGTGAGCAGGTCGAGCGCCGCAACGCGAATGTGAATCGACCGACCGAGCGCCCGCGCCATCACGCGACGATGCTCGACGACGCGAACGAAGAACGCCTCGGCCTCGAGCTCGTCCATGTCGTCGACGCCGACCAGACGGCGGAGCACCTCGACGTAGGGGGCGGGGCCACGCGCCGCAAACGACCTGACGATGCGCGCGACCTCTTCTTCCGTGTTCGCGCGCTCGAACGGGTCTTCGTGGATGAGCTGCCATGCGCGCGCGTCCGCGTCACCGCGCGTGCTCGACGGAACGTCATCGCGTAGCAGCCGCGCGCCGAAAGGACGACGGCTGCGCACGAGCGGCGTGCGCGCAAGCCTCGGGGAACGGGGCCCATGCGCAGGAGAACGCCGCTGACCAATCGAGACGACCTCTGCTTTACGCGTCACGGACTGATTCCTCCACCTCTCGAACACTCCAGGTGCACGCGATGTGCCCCGGTTCGCGAAAGGTGAGCACGCGGTCCGTCGGTGAGTTAGCCGGTGGAATCGAAGGAGGTGGGCGACGCGCGTACAAGCCCCTCGTGTGGCGGGCGTGTCGCGATCGCCGTAGCTCGCCACACGTTCCTGCGCGGCCACCGGATTCCTGCGCCGCATCTACGCTCGCGCTACCGGGACTTACGCGCTGACGAGCTCGATCTCCGTGATCTCGGCGGGCGCTCCGACACGCATCGGCGGCCCCCAGTAGCCAGTTCCGCGGCTGACGTAGATCTGCGCGCGCGCGAGCTTGTGCAGTCCGGCGACGAACGGCTGCTGCAAGCGGACGAGGAAATTCCACGGCACCATCTGGCCGCCGTGGGTGTGACCAGAGAGCTGGAGATCGACGCCGAGCCTGTCCGCGAGATCGATCCCGCGCGGCTGATGCGCGAGGAGGACGCAGGCGCGCGAGGGGTCGCGACCATGGAGCGCCTTGAGGAGATCCGAGCCGTGCCCGTCGCCGTGCGCCGATGCGTCGTCGATCCCCGCGAGGTCGAAGCCGTCCTCGCCGCCGATCTGGACGTGCTCGTTGCGGAGCACGCGAACGCCGAGCTTCGTACCGAGGTGTGCGATCCAGGCGTCGGCCCCCGAGTAGTATTCGTGGTTTCCGGTGACGAAGAACACGCCGTCCCGCGCGCGCAGCCTCCCGAGCGGTGCGACGTGCTCGGCAAGATCTGCGACGGATCCGTCCACGAGGTCGCCGGTGATCGCGATGAGATCGGGGTTCAGCCCGTTGATGCGCGCGACGATCTCCTCGATGAAGTCGTGCCCGATGGTCGGCCCTACATGGATGTCCGAGATCTGCACGATGCGGTAGCCGGACTTCGCCTTGGTGAGCCGATCGATCGCGACTCGCACGCGGCTCACCGCGACCGGCGAGAGCACGCTCGCGACACCGACGCCGCTGGCTCCGATACCGACGACGGCGGCGGCGCCCCCGAAGAGCCTCGCGATCGCTTGCCTGCGCTCGGGATCGGCGGGAACGCCCACGTCGCGGCGCACGGTGATCACCTTGACGAGATCGCTGAGACCAAGCGAGAGCACGAGAAAGAACACGAGGCCGAGCCACGTGTACGCGACCCACGTGAACGGTGCGGCCGTCGCGCGCGCGAGGTTTCGCACGACGATGAACACGCTCATGAGGAGCGCGAACAGAAGCGCGATCGTCACGGTCGCGACGCGTGACCATCGCTTCGGGAGCCCGAAGTCGCGAACGAGCCGCGCCCACACGTAGTAGTGCGCGCTTCCCATCACGAGCAGCGCCACCGCGAAGAACGTCAGGTAACGCGCAGCCATCGTTCGGAAGGTTACGATGCCACCAGAGAGAGCGCCGTTCCGGGGCTCACAGCCTCGTCTTAGCGAGGGCGAGCACTGCCGCGAGCTCGCCTTCCGTCACCGGGACCACGCTGATCCGCGATTTCTTCACGAGGGCCATCTGTGAGAGAAGCGGATGAGCCTTCGCCTGCGCGAGGGTCACGGGCACCGTGAGCTTCTTGATCGGCGTGACCTCGATGGCGCTCCAGTCGTCCTCGGTCTTCGGGTCCTGGAAGGCCGCCTTGGCGACGCGCGCCAGCCCGACGATCTCCTTGCCTTCGTTCGAGTGATAGTAGAGGAGAGTGTCGCCTTTCTTCATGGCCCGGAGGTTGTTGCGCGCCTCGTAGTTGCGCACGCCGTCCCACGTCGTCGACCCGTCACTGACGAGCTGGTCGAACGAGTAGACGGACGGTTCGCTCTTGATGAGGAAGGTCGCGTTCGCCGTCGCTTTCGCCATGCGGGGCACGGTACAACGAGAGACCATGAAGCGGTACGTCGCGGTGGCGGGAACGATCGGCGCGGGCAAGACCTCCCTCGTTGCCTGGCTCGTCAAGCGGTATGGGCTCGAGCCGTTCTACGAGCCGAACGACGAGAACCCGTATCTCGCCGACTTCTACGAAGACATGAAGAAGTGGGCTTTCCACTCGCAGGTATTCTTCCTCTCGCACAAGCTGAAGCTCCACCAGGAGCTGCTCGCTGCGAACCGTCCCGCCGTGATCGATCGCACGATCTACGAGGACGCGGAGATCTTCGCGCGCAGCCTCAAGAACCAGCGGTACATCGCGGCGCGCGACTGGGCGGTTTACGATCGCCTCTACGAGGGCATCAAGAAGACCTTGCGCCCGCCCGACGTGCTCGTGGCGCTCACCTGCAGCCTCGGCGCCACCAAGAAACGCATCGAGCGCCGGGGCCGCGCGATGGAGTCCGCGATCCCCGACGCCTACCTGCGTCGCCTCCACAACCTCTACGAGGACTGGTTCGAGCGCTACGATCTAGGACCGATCGTGAAGATCGACACCACCCAGCTCGATTACGTCGAGGACCTCGTCGACCTCATCGAGCTCCAGCAGAAGCTCGACAAGGCCCTCGGTACACCCGCGAAGCGGTGACTCAGTTGCAGAGCGCGCCGCGCCAGGGGCTGCTGCTCGTGCTCGTTCCGCTGCTCCCGTACGCGTAGTCGGAGCCGCCGTAGCTACCGCCGCCGCCCGGGTAGTAGTCGCCGCCGCCCACACGACCGCCGCCGCCGCCGCCGCCGCCCACAGCCGTGCCGTTCGGCGTCGTGCGCGCCACGCAGGTCCCGATGACCACGTCGGCGGTCTGCTTCGGCGCGTCCTTCAGGTCGATCGAGAACGAGCTCACGTTCGAGTCGCTCACCGCGATGAGCTCCTTCGCCACCGCGCTGTCACGGCGAATCGCGCGGCGCGCGTTTCCGCTGACCGGCAGCATCGCGTGCTTCGTGAGGGACGTGCTCGTCCAGTCGACGAGCTGGATGCCGCTGCCCTGGGTACTGCACCCGTTATTGGACGCCGTCCCCGTGCTCCCCGCGCCCGAGAAGGGGATCGCGATGAGGCCGTCCGGAAAGACGCGGAACGCCTTCTGGATGCGGTCCTGATCCTCCGCGAGGACGCCGTTCGTGATCGAGTAGTCCTCGTACATGTTGGTCGGGCCAAAGGAGACGCGCTTGACGAGCGTCGGCGTCGCCATGTTCGACACGTCGAAGAGCGAGACGTTGAGGTTGCCGGCCTTGTCGTTGCGATCGAGACCGAGACCGATGACGCGGTCGCCGTGCGGCTCGAGGTAGTACATCCACCCGGGCATCGAGAGCTCGCCCTTCTGCGCGGGATGGGCCGCGTCGGAGAGGTCGATGGCGAAGAGCGGGTCGGTCTGGTTGAACGTGATCGCGTAGGCGCGCGGGCCGTCGAAGCGCACGGTCTTGAGGCCTTCCTGGCGTGGGAGCGTGAGCGTCGTGTGACCGAGCCGGACGAGCGACTGCGTGCTCTCGATGCGGAACGTGTCGACGTCGGGGAAGCTCTCGCCGTTGGAGGTGCGACCGGCGCCACGCTGGCTGATCACGCGGAGAACGCCGTTGCTCTCGTCCATCTGCCAGCGGCTCAGCACGGGGCCCGCCGTGATGATCTTCGCGCCGACGGTGAGGTGCCCTAAGGGATCGGTGATGTCGAGCACCTGAATCACGCCTTCGTCCGTCGTCGTGTCCGCGTTGGACGCGAGACCGCCGACGTAGAGGCGCTCGTTCGTCGCGACGATGCTCCGCTTCCACGGCGTCGACCACGCGTAGTTGAAGCCCTGACCGGCGGGGTTCGCGAAGACGATCTGATCGATCTGCTTGGGCGTCGTCGGGATCGCGATGTCGAACGTGGTGACCAGCGTGCGTGCGACGTTCGTGGTGCAGCCGTAGCACTGGCCATCCTCGAAGGTCGCGAGGTAGAGGACGTTGCCGACGATGCGCGAGTCGGCGATCTCGCCGGGCACGCTGAATGTCGCGACAGTGTGAGCCTTCGCCGGATCGCTGACGTCCACGGCGGAGAGCAACGCGCTCGCCTTCGCGTCCGGCGCGGGCGGAAAGGTACCGTCGCCGTCGAGGACGACGGGAACCGGCTTGCCGTCTGCGCCGGTGCCGCCGTTCGACATCGTGAGGAGGATGTCGCCGCGGCGATACATCTCGAACGGCTCGCCGGAGAGCGCGCTCTTGCCCATCAGCGTGAGGGCGTTCGGCTTCGACGCGTCGACGATCGCGAGCGAGCCCGACTTCGACATCGCATAGATGCGGTTCTGCTCGTGATCGAGCTGGACGATGTCGGCCTCGCTGACCGCACGGCTCGCATCGGCCGGCGCCGCGGCGCCCGCGTTCTCGGACGCCGAGGGCGCCCTCGACGCGCTGTTCTGCGGGGCGCCCGCGTTCGCCGAGTCGTACGCGCTACTGCCGCAGGGTTTGCCGCTACAGCCGGAGGCACCGAGCAGGGTCACGAGGGCGGGAAGCGCGAGAAGGGCATAAGAGCGCATGGTGATTTGTAGGACTCCTTGGGGGTTTGCTTTCGCAACGCCCGGGCCAGCCCTGTTTTTCAGGCGATCGCGCGCGGGCCTCCACCCGCGCCGGGACAGCGCGGTCGCGTAGTGTGCCGTGGCACAACTCGAGGGAGAACCTACCGAACAGGCCCGATCGGGGCGCTCGTCGTCGAGCCCGCGCCGCGAAACGTCTTCGGCGCGTTCGTGATCGGAATGGGCGTCGTCACGAGCACACCCGTGTCGATCGTGACGAGCACGAGCTCGCCCGCGTTCGTGAACGCGTAGAGGTCGCCCGCCCAGAAGGCGAGACCGAACACCTGCGTCTTGCCGATCGGGCCCCAGTTGCGGGCGAGCGCACCGGTCTTCGGGTCGATCTCGATGAGGCAGTCCGAATCGGAGCAGCCCTGGCCGGTGACTGTGACGAAGGTCTTGCCGCCCTTGGCGGAGACGACGTCGCCGCTCGACTGGAGACCCATGCCGATCGCGCCGACCTTCGTGACGACGCCCGTCTTCTGATCGATCCGCACGTAGTCGCCGCCCTGGAACCCCACGAGCGTCTCGCGGTCGGCCTCGAGGGTGCCGGCGGGGACGAACGAGAGCGAGTTCGGAAACGTGCCCGTCGCGATGCGCGTGCAGTTGCCGGTGTTCGTCTCGACGTAGAAGAGCTCCGTCGCAGTCGACGCGTAGATCGACGACGTCTCGTCGAGCGCGATGTCGTTCACGTTCGTGCAACCGTTGAACGTCCCCACCTCGGTCACGGCGCGCGTGACGGTGTCGACGCGGTAGAGCGTGTTGTCGCTGTGGCCGAAGACCTCGCCCGCGCCGGTCGGGTCGGGGCGGCTGGCCTCCATCGCGAACCTGCCGCCGTCCGACGCGGCCGCCGGGCCGTTCGGGTCGTACGGGTCGCGCGAGGAGTTTGCGCACGCCGCGGCCGCGCCGACGAGCGCCAGGGCGAGGAGCACCGGGGCACCAGAAATGCCGATTTGTCGCGCGATCACGGCCCCCTCGTAGCACGCGCCCTTGGCCCGCGCATCGCGGGCAGTCCATAATTGACGGCGATGACACGAGACGACGCCCCGCTCGACGAGGCCGAGATCGAGAAACGTGCCCGCGAGGGCGAGCTCGCCGCGGGCTACCGCGAGGCGGCACGGCGCGCGCTCGCGTTCGCGCACCGGTACCGCGACGAAGAGGGCGCCGCGGGCGGGTCGCGCGAGCGCGCGTGCATCGAGCAGGCCCAGGAGTGGCGGCGCGCGGTGCGTGATCTTCACGCAGGCCGCCCCGTCCCCGCCCTTCCCGAGAGCGTCCGACCGGGTCTTGCGCGCGCGCGCGGCGCCGATGCCGATGCCGGCGCCGGCGACGGCAGCGGCCGGAAGACCGGCTAGCGCGCCCGACGCGCGCTCCGCTTAGGCGCTCTTGCTCTTCTTCGCGGCCTTCTCGGCCTTCTCGGCCTTTTCGCGCGGCTCGCGCGGCTCGGCCTTCTTCGGTCCGCCTTTGGCGGAGACGGCGGGAGAGGCGGCGATCTCGGCGGGCGCTGCCGACGCGTTCGCGGCCTTGCCCTCGCCCACCTGAGCGATGCTGCGCTTCAGCGCCTCGAGCAGATCGATGATCTGCGCCTTGGGAGCTTCGGGCGCGGCCTGCACCTCTTCGCCGGCGACCTTCTTCTCGACGGCCTCCTTCACCTTGTCGGCCCACGTGTCGCGGAAGCGCGCGGGCTCGAATTTTTCCTGGTCGAGCTGCTCGATCAGCTTGTTCGCGAGCTCGAGCTCGATCGGCTTGAACTCGAAGGCACCGCCCGTCTCCACGTCGTCGAACGAGCGAACCTCGTCGGCGTAGTAGCACTCGTGGAGGATCAGCCCCTTCTTGTACGGGCGGATGATGACGAGGTTGTCCTTGCCGCGCTGCGCGAAGCGGCCGACCGCGAGCCGGTTCGCCTTCTCGAGCGCCTCGGAGAGGAGCCGGTAGGCACGGTCGCCGCCCTTGTCGGGACCGAGGAAGTACGTCTTCTCGATGTAAAGAAAGTCGACCGTGTCGGCGGGCACGAACTCGACGAGCTCGAGGGAGTCGGTGCGCGCGGCCTCCATGGCCTTGAGCTCCTCGTCGCTGAACTTCACGTACTGGTCGCGCGCGTACTCGAAGCCGCGAATCGTGTCCGAGCGCTCGACGATCACGTTGTCGACGGGGCAGAGAAGCTGCTGCTTCAGCCGACCGCCGCACGTCTTGTGCAGCATGTTGAAGCTGACCGACTTCGCCGAGACGGCGGTGAAGAGCTTGATGGGAATCGAGACGAGCCCGAACGAGATGGTGCCTGAGCCGATCGAGCGTGCCGCCATGGTGGTGAGCGATCGTAGAACGCCCGCCGGGCCGCGTCGAAATACGCTGCGAAAACTCCATGTTGAGGGGTGGGTGGCACCGAAGTCGGGGCACTACCTCAGCCAAGATTCCGCGTACTTACCGTGCGGACGTCCGATTCCGTCTTGACGATAATGTATTCGTAGGTAGGACAGGGTCGTTCACTGAAGGTGGACGTCGTACCGAAAGGGTCAAAGGAGAGCGGTCATGGGGAACGTTGGTCTGGTGGTGGTTGCAGGTCTCGTCGCCCTGACATCGGTCGCGTGTGCAGCCGCGCCCGCTGGCCACGGCACAACCTTCGCCCTCGGGATCGGCGGCGCCGCCGAGGACTCTCGCGGCGACGATGCGAAGGCCGAGGAGCCCGGTCCGCTTCCCACGACCTGCGGCGCCGAAGCCACCCTCAGGGACACGAAGCTCTGCATGCCCGCGCCCGCGTACGCCAAAAAGCTCTGCACCGCGACCTACCCCGAGGTCGCTCTCGGCCTCTTCGGCAAGGGCACGCCGTGGACGCGCATCTACCTCGCGGGCGACGTCGAGGCGTGGAACGCCTCGGGCGGCCGCACGCACCGCACGAAGCTCGCGTTCGACGAGGAGATCATCGTCCTCGCCAGGCACGGCGCGAACGGTGGCGGCATCATGATGACCGGCGCACAGGCCAGCTACGACGTCCTCCGCTGGGACGGTTCGTGCGTGTCGGTGATGGAGGGCGAGATCACGACGCGCCGTCCGCCCGCACCGAAGCCGGCCGAGATCCAGTTCAGCCGCCTCGAGGAGTCGACGCGACACGCGCTGCTCACTTCGCCCAAGGTGAAGGCCACGCACGAGGCGCTCTTCAAGGCGTGCACGTCCGTCTCCTGCGCTTCCGAGAAGAAGGCGTGCGAGAAGGCCGACAAGGCCTTTGCGACCGCCATCGTCGATGCGGTCCGCGGCGGCGCTGCGCTGCCCGCTCCTGGTCGCCGTCCCTGAGCCGCCTCCGCGCACTGAAGCCGCGCGCTCACACCCTCACGACGCGCGCGCCATGGTGCGCGCGCCACACTCGCCAGTTCGTCGCGCGCTTTCGCTTGGCACCCCGTTTGCTCCGGGTCGGTCGCTTCCCTTCCCTTACCCGAGGTCGAACCCATGAACGCTCTCTTCGGGCCCACGCGCGTGGGCCTCGTGGTTTTTGCTTGTCTCGTCGCCGCATGCTCCGGATCCACCGAGTCAGGCGGTGACCAGCCGTCGGGGACGAGCCCGGAGGGCAGCACGGATCCGTCGCAGACGCCAGCTGCCCCGACGTCAGGATCGTCGGGCGCATCCGGCACTCCTGCCTCGAGCACGCCGACTCCATCGAAGGGTTCCGCGCCCTCCGCCGACCCTCCCGCGGGCGGACCGAGCGCGGGAACAGGAACAGGCGCGGCGCTATGTGGCCCCGACGAACTTTGCCACGGCATCTCGTCGTGCTCGAACAGCTGCTACGGCCCGAACTGCTGCTTCGCGTCGTGCCAGTGCGCGGACATCTACGACGCTTCGGCCCATCTCATCTGCACGCTCGCCTGCTCGAAATGAGCTCGTCGTAGCGTTACTGGCAAGCGTTCTGCACGTAGCCTGGCGACGCTTCCATCTTGCAGAAGTCGACAGCGTTGTCGTTCGTATCCGCGGCGGCGTCCTGCCGCCCGAGCCCGAGCCCCTTCCGGTTCATGCCGTTCGCCGGAGCCGGGACGCGCGCGGCAGTTCCTTCGACGGTGGCCTTCGGCGCGGAGACGGGCGGCGGGAGCGTGCCGGCATCGAGAGTGCTCGCGTAACCCACCACGTCGAGCAGCGTCGTCCCGCGAACGACCTGGACGGCGCCGTGAGCGTTGTCGAGGCCCCAGGTGCTGAGAGAGACGATGCGATCGACGTGGTCGAGGACGTTGAGCTTGAACGTCTGCCCACCACCGACGACCCACAGGCCGCTCGCCGGGAACTTCGCGCCCGGGTCGCCGACGCTGACCTCGTACTTCACCTGGCCGTCCGCGTAGATGAGGCGGAGCTTCAGGTCGTCGACCGGCGTGCCCGGCGCGGCACGCAGCTCGACGAACTCGGCGCCATCGCCGAGCCCGTCGTTGTCGACGAAGAGCTCGTTGATCAGCACCGGCGCGGTGTTGGCGACCGGCGCGTCGGCGGGAGCGTCCTTCGTCGCGCCATCCTTCTCGGTGGAGCCGTCGAGGCGAGCCCCCGCGTCGGGTTCACGCGGGTTCGATCCCACGTCGAGGGCTGACGCGTCGTAGATCTGGCTCGGGATCGCGTCGCCGTTCGTCGCCGAGCACGCGAGCACCGACGCGAGCGTCGCGAACGGCAGAAGACCCAGGAGATTGCGGCGTTTCAGGATCATGGCGGACCGAAGAAGCTATGCGTCCTCTTACGCGGACGACCCGAAAAGTCTCCCTCAGAAGGCGTACGAGAAGGAGTACGGGAGGCAAGCGTTGCCGGCCTGCTTGACGCGAATGAAGAGCTCCGCGGAGTCCGTCGTCGATTTGCAGTTCCAGCCGGGGGACACCGCCGACGGACCGGTTCCGCAACAGCCGTCGGTACCAATGTCGCTCTTCTTCGCGACGGCGGGCGACGAGCACGTCACGTTGGACGGACCGTTCGTATCGCATCGGACGAAGACGCACATCTCGACGCCGCTCGTCGCGATCTGCAGTTCGGGCTGCAGGAGGTGGAAGCTCTTGTCCGTGACGTGGAGCTTGTAGAAATCGATATCGACCGGTCCGTTGAGGATGCCCTTCACGTGGATCGCGGTGTTCTGCGCGTCATCGGTATCGGGTAGCGCCTTCGCGGTGTTCTCGGCGCCTCCCGGATCACCGTTGTCGATGCACGTGTCACCACCGTCGGGCGTCGGATCGACGTTGCTACCGGCGTCAGGGTCCGCGGCAAAGCCCGCCTCGAAATCGGGGCGCGGGCTCGCGTCGGCCTTGGTCGTGCCGCCCCCTTGCGTTCCGGGCGTTACCGGGTCGTCCGCCGCGGGGTCGCCGTTTGCCGTCGCGCACCCCATCCAGAGCGCGCCGGTGGCGATTGCGACGAGCACGAAGAGAGGCGAGCGCTTCAAGGAAGAGAACATCTTCCTCAGGATTGCTGGAAGCGACTCGCTACGCAAGTCACCGTCAGCGCACACCCATGGATCGCGGCTCGCTCACCCGGGTGGCGCGTTGCCGTAGGGGCGCTCGATGCCGACGAGCGTGAAGCCCTTCTTCGGCCCGAGATCATAGAGATGGGCCCGTAGCACGCCGGGCGCTTGGCCGTTCGCGACGTCGACGACGACGTAACGCGAAGCGTCTCCGTCGGGAGCCCCGCCGTCGGTCGCGCGGTGCGAAAGGGTCACGCAGAGGTTGCCGTCGGCCTCGGCGCGCACGGACGCCTCGCCGGAGGCTGCGAACTGCGCGCCGGTGAAGACCTTGGCGCCGTACTTGAACGAGCCGTCGTCGTAGACGTGGGAGTAGCGGGCGAGATCGGTCCCGCACAGCTCGCCGCCGGCGCTGACCTTCAGCTCGCCGATCGGCGAGAGCTTCTGGAACCAGCGACGGAGGACCGTGTCGCGACGCGCGATGAGCGTCTTGGTCAGATATTCGGTGTCCTCGGGCTCGGTGAACTTGCCGACGCGAACGGCCGCGGCCACGTGCTCGTTGCGGAAGCGCGCGATCTTCCGCGCGCCCCACGCGCCGTCTCGCTCGCTCATCCGATCGAACGCGGGGTTCGGGTAGCCGCCCTTCCAGACCTCGGGCTCGAAGTCGCGCGTCGAGAAGTAGCCGAACGTGCCCTTCCGGACCGCGCGCTCCCAGGGGCGCTCGATCGCGCCGAACGTGGTGAAGTCCTGTCCGACGTGCTTGAGATCGAGGTAGTACGAGAAGCCGAGACGGCGCGAGATCTGGTCCTCGGCCCACTGGCTACCGAAGCAGTCGCCGAGGTCGATGTACCAGTGGCGCACGTACCCGGGCGCGGCGTCGGCGTTCTTCGGGTCGACGGACATCCACGTGTCCATCGAGTTCTGCTCGCGCGAGTCGAAGTGATTGAGCCACGCGGCGATCACCTTGGCGCCGCGGAGGTCTCTCCGATCCTCGTGGTAGACGACGTCGTTCGGGTCGTCGCTGCGCTTGCCGCTGTAGGTGAAAGGGCCGAGCGTCCGACCGGGTAGCCACTTGGAGGCGACCATGCGAACGAGGTCGCCGCGGTGCTGCGCGCCGTCGAGGATCTTCTTGAGCGCGGCCTCGTCGAAGTTCTTGGTGACGCCGCTGTTGTCCGTCACCTTGAGTCCCGGCTTCAGCTTGAGGAAGCTCGGCTTCAAATAGACGACGGAGTCGCACGGAGCCCACCAGCCGAGCGCGTAGTACATACGCGACGCGACGGACGTCGCGCCGGTCGCGCGCTCGCCCTCACCGGCCGGGTCCGTCTTCAGCATGAACTTGCCCGGACCGGGGACGTTCACGCGGAAGCCGGGGTTCGCGCCGTTCGGCTTGCCCTGATCGATCGGCCACGAGCCGTCCTGTGCAGACTCCGTGTCGAGCTCCTTCTCGCAAAAGCCGCGCGTGACGTCCTCGACGCCGTACGGCGCGGCGCCCATGCGATTGGTGAACCACGCGGAGTCGGCGACCTCGTCGAACGCGTTGACGTTCGCGGACTCGCCCGCCGGGTCGACGGCAAAGATGCGCGCCAGCGGGCGGAAAGCGATCTGGTTCGCGCCGTCCCACGCGAACGGCGACTCGTACGGCTCGGGCGTGCAGATCGTCTTCTTCTTCGTCTTGTCCTTGTCATCGTCCTCTTCGTGGCAGGGGACGTAGACAGGATCGAGATCGGTGTCGCGAGCGAGCGGAGCCTTCAGAGCGAAGCGGCGCGTGGGAGCGCCGCACCCACTCGCGAAAAAGAGGAGGCCGAGTCCGCCGAGGAGGCGGCATGCATGTACCGAGGTCCGCATCGGGGCCAGGGTACCAAAATCTCTAGCCGCCGAACGGAAGCAACCGCTCGACGACCCAGCCGCGGACTTCTTCGTGCGTAAGCTCCTGCAAAGCGACCCTGGTGAGCACGTCCGCGAGCTCGGCCTTGGTCGCGGTGAGCTTGAAGCCGAGCGACTTGGTGTGCCATTCGACCACGAGCACGCTCATCGCTCGGAACCCTGCGAAACAGCGCGAATGGTGGCCCAGCGCATAAAGGATCGCAGCGGGAACGTCGTAGACATCGTTGGCGAGGTGGTCGGCTTCGCGAAGCGCGACCCGAATCGCCACCTCGCTCGAGCGCTTGGAAACGCCCAGCTCGGAAGCGATCACCGCATACGCGCGAGCGACGGCCTCGGGGTCGGGGATCATGTGGGCAGCGCCCTCGCCTTGCGCTCGGCGCCCACGTCCTCGCCGAATTCGCGATCCTTGCCGGCGAGCGCCTCGTACTCGCGGCGGGCCTCGGGGCCGAGGCCACGGAAGAAATTGATGAGATCGATCGCGCCGTCGGCGGCGGAGTCTCCTCGGTCGTCGCCGCTCATGCGGGCTCATCTCCGTCGCGCCCATGGAGATCGATGGCGACGGGGCCCGGGAGGCGGCTCGGACGGGAGATCTTGGGGCGAGCCTCGTCGGCCTCGAGCTTGTGCACCTGCCACCACGCGGCCGCGAGGTCGGCCGACCATTCGTCGATGCTCTCGCACGCGTCGAGCGCGTGGGCGAGGGCATCGGCATTCGCGTACCGCTTCGCGGGTTCCTTCTCGAGGCACCGCAGGATCACGACCTCGAGATCGGCCGGGAGCGGCTCGCCGAGCCGAGCGCTCGGCGACTCGGGCTTCGTATGCAAGTGGTGGCTACAGACCTCGACGACGGTGGTGCCTGCGAACACATGCGTACCGGTGAGGAGCCAGTAGGCGACGCCACCCACGGCGTAGAGATCGCTCCGACCGTCGACGGTGTCTGGCGCGGTGATCGACTCGGGCGAGAGATAGAGCGGCGTGCCTGTGAGCGACGCAGTCGTGGTCGACGCGCTGTCCGTCCCGAGCTCCTTCACGAGCCCAAAATCCAGGACCTTGACCACGTCGAAGACGCCGGCCCGCTCGCAGAGCGCGACGTTCGCGGGCTTGATGTCGCGATGGATGAGGCCGATCGAGTGCGCCTCGGAGAGCGCGGCACAGATCTGCTTCGCGAGGTGAACGACGCGGCCCGGCGGAAGCGGGCCGAACCGCGTGACGAGATCCTCGAGGCTGAAGCCGTCGATGTACTCCATCACGTAGTAGAAGACGCCGTCGGGCGTCCGTCCGTAGTCGTAGATGGCGATCGTGTTCGGCGAGTTGAGACGGCTCGTGAGCTGCACCTCGCGCTCGAACCGGACGAGGCCGTCCTTTCCGGCGCGATCCGCGGGGAGCAGCTTGATGGCGACGTCACGCTTCATCATCGCGTGGCTCGCCCGATAGACGGCGCCCATGCCGCCCTCGCCGATCTTCGCGCCGAGCGTGTACTGGCCGAGCTTCTGCGCCTCGCTCGCCTTTTTTCGGAGGCCGAAGATCGTACGCGAGGCGAGCGCCGCGGCGACGACGCCGAGCCCGGCCCATACGGCCGTCAGCGCGGGGTAGAGCGGAAGCGGCAACGTGTAGGGCGCGGGCAGCTCGCGCCTGTGACACTCGTAGGCCCCGTAGATCGCGGGCAGCACCGTGATGCCGCTCAAGATGGCGGTGCGGGTGCCTTCGCTCGGAATGACGATCGCGCGCAGGATGAGGAAGATGAGGACGCCCATGATCGCCGAGAGCTCGGGGCGCTGGACCGCCGGGCCGTAGATCGACGAGAGGCCCATGCACGAGCCGGTGGCGATGGTGGCGATGGCGTCGATGGTCTCGAGCTCGGTCGTCGATCGCTTGCGCACCTTGCACGCGCCCCAGACTCCCGCGCAGATTCCGCTGGCCGCGAGGACGAGGATGTTCAGCGGCGAGACCCAGTCGCGCCACGCGGCGAGTGGATGGAGCATCGCCGCCGCGTTGGCGAACACGTAGAACCCGAGCACGAACGCGGCGAGCGTCCGACCGAAGCCGGCGACGCGCGACTGCAAAAATGCGCGCCACTCGTCGGAGCTACGGGGTACGTCGGTGAGGGCGGGCATGGTGAAGAGAAGGAGCAAAGCTCCTAGCGGCCAAGGCTACAGGCTACACGTCGCGACCTGTAGCTCGTAGCTCGTACAGGGCTGCTCTTGACCGCCCTAGTGCACCCCGTACCATCCTACTCTCGCGTGCTCATCGACCACGTCATCGGCGGCAAGTACCGCATCACCGAGCTCATCGGCCAAGGTGGCATGGGGACGGTCTTCGAAGCCGTTCACAGCGGGACGGGCTCGCGCGTGGCGATCAAGCTGATCGTCTCGAAGGACATCAAAGAAGAGGTGTTCGTCCGGTTCCAGCGCGAGGCACGCGCGGCCGGCACCATCGATTCGCGCCACATCGTGCGCGTCTTCGACATGGGAACCGACGACGTGTCGGGAAGCCCGTACATGGTCATGGAGCGGCTCTTCGGCGAGGACCTCTCGCAGCTGATGCGCCGCACCGGGCCGCTCTCGCCGACGATGAGCTGCGCGCTCGTCGCTCAGGCCGCCCTGGGGCTCGCGAAGGCGCACGAGTCGGGCGTCGTCCACCGTGACATCAAGCCTGCGAACCTCTTTCTGCATGACGGCGAGCAGGGCGAGGTCGTCCTGAAGATCCTCGATTTCGGCATCGCGAAGGTGCTGATGGACGTGATGCAGCGCTCGGAGGAGGGCGGCCTGACCCGGACCGGCAGCATGCTCGGCTCGCCACACTACATGTCGCCCGAGCAAGCGCAGGGGCTGCGGACGATCGACCAGCGATCGGACATCTGGTCGCTTGGCGTCGTGCTCTTCAAGATGCTCACGGGGCAGACGCCCCATGCGCATCTGCAGACCCTCGGCCAGGTCATCCTGGCGATCTGCTCGCAGCCCGCGCGCGCGGTTCAAGAGCTGGCTCCGTGGGTGCCGCCGGAGGTCGCGCGGATCGTCCATCGTGCGCTGCAGCCCGATCCAGGCCAGCGATTCCAGTCGGCCTACGAGATGTACACCGCGCTCCAGGGCGTGCTCCGCGGCGCGACGCCGTTCCGGCGCGTCGACATCCAGCCGCTCTCGGCCGACCAGCGCGTGCGTATCGCGCTACCTGCGTCTACCGGGCTCCGCTCCGATGTGCCGACGAACGGAACGCACCACGGCATGACCCAATCGACGCTCGCGCAGCCCGCGAAGAGCTCGTGGTTCGTCGTCGCGATGGTCGCGGCGGGCGTGCTCGGTCTGATCGGTGTCGCGGGGATCGGCGCAGCCATGATGGCGAAGAGGCCGCGCACCGCGGCGAGCGCGGGTCCGAATGCGTCCGTTGCCGCGAGCGCGCTCACGCCCGTCGACCCGACGACGGGCACGGCGATCCCGAGCAGCACGGCGACGGCCAGCCCGGCGGAGCGAACGGTCACGCTCGTCATTGCCCCCCCGAACGCCGTCGTCGAGGTCGAGGGAGTGAAGCGCGAGGTCGCCGATGGCGTCGTGGAGCTGAAAGGGCCCCTCGGCGCGGTGTTCACGGTGCACGCCAGCGCGAACGGCAGCGAAACGACGCAGTCGGTCGCCATCAGCGAAGGCGGTGCGATTCCACCGAAGCTCGCAGTCCTCCCGACGACGACGACGACCGCACCAGCAGCAGCGACTCCGGTGGTCTCGCGCCCCATCATCAAGCCGCCGCTGACGGGCAAGCCGGCGCCGAGCGGCACGACACTGAACGCGCAGCGCAACTTCGAGTAGCGCGAATGGAGTATGACTGGCTGCGGTGACTGGTAGAGGACGCTTCACGTTTTTCCTCGTTCTGCTCGCGGTGCTCGCCCCTGCGACGCCAGCGACTGCGCAGCGCCACGCGAAGCCCGCTCCCACTCCGCCGCCGGCAACTGCGCCTGCTGCTCTGGCGCCCGCTGCTGCTGCGCCCGCGCCCGCGCCCGCGCCTGGACCCAGCTCCGACGCGAAGAAGGACGAGGCCAAGGCCCGCTTCGAGCGCGGAATGACGCTCTTCGACAGGAAGGTCTGGGACGCTGCGCTCGTCGAGTTCCTTGCGTCGCGCGCGGCGTTTCCGACGCGCTCCAACACGCAGAACGCGGCCATCTGCCTGCGCAACCTGAACCGCTTCGACGAGGCGCTCGACATGTTCGAGGCGCTCGTGAAGGAGTTTCCTTCCCTCTCGCCGACCGACCGCAGCGCGGTCGACAAGGAGATCAGCGAGCTCCAGCAGCTCGTCGGTGCCATCGACATCCGCACGCAGGAGACCGGCGCGCAGATCACGATCGACGGCCGCGAGCGAGGAACGACCCCCGCGGCGAGCCTCCGCGTCGCCGCCGGAACGCACGTGCTCCGCGTCTACAAGGACGGTTTCGCCCCCGTGGAGAAGCGCGTCGCGGTGGCGGGCACAGAGACGGTCGCCGTCGACGCGAAGCTCGAGCCGCTGTCGCAGTCGGGCCGCCTGTCCGTGACAGAGGACGGCGGCAAGGGCGCCGCGGTCCTCGTCGACAACGTCATTGTCGGAAAGACGCCCTGGCAGGGCCTCGTCGCCACCGGGGAGCACGTGGTGTTCCTTCGCGGCGAGGGCAACCTCGGGACGCAGCCCGCGAACGCGACCGTCCGCATCAACCAGGTCACCCCGATCGTCCTCGCGCTCGAGCCGCTCGACTGCACGCTTCGCGTGGAGCCCACGCCGAGCGGCGCCTCGGTCGCGGTGGACGGCGTCGTCGTCGGCAACGGTCTCTGGGACGGACGCCTCCGCAAGGGCCGGCACAAGATCGAGGTGGCCCAGGCCGGGTTTCTTCCCCAGCAACGTCCGCTCGATCTTCCGGCGGCGGCTCACGAGCGCATTGCCGTCCAGCTCGAACGCGATCCGGATTCGCCGCTCTGGCAGGCGCAGAAGAAGTCCGTCATCTTCGCGGAGCTAGACGGAGCCTTTCCGCTCGCGCTGCTCCTCGGCGGCGGCGTCTCGGAAAGCGGCTCGGCTTCGTTTCCGCTCGGCATCGCTGCACGCGCGCACGTCGGGTACGAGCTTCCGAGCGGCCTCGGCTTCGGCCTCGCCGCCGGATACTTGTATATTGCACGCGATGTCGATGGCCGGCAGACGTCGATCACGCCGGTCGGCAAACCCGCGGCGCCTGGCACCGCGAGCGACAAGCTCTCGCTGAAGGGCGTGCTCGTCGGCGGCTCCGCCCAGCTCCACCGGAGCACGTTCGGCCCGAAGGTGCCGCTCCTCCTCCGCATCGGCGTCGGCGCGCTGCTCGGCAGCGTGACCGATCGACGCTCCGGCGACTTCGCGCCGGGCGGGATGCCGCTGCCGGTCCACGTCGACGCCGCGAAGACGTCGGTCGACGTCCCGCACATCTACATCGCCCCGGAGGCGCGTGTGGGATACCGCCTCGGCGAGCGAATCGAGATCTCGGCGGGCGTCGAGGTGATGGTCCTCGTGGCGCTGAAGGAAGCGCGCTGGGACTCGACGAGCGGGGTGGTCCTCGGAAACCAGGGCCTGGCGGGTTACGAGAGCCAGTCGCTGCTGGGCACCACCCTTTTCCTCGTGAATCCAGGTGTGGGAGCGCGGTTCGACTTCTGAACGCCCTGCGCGGGGTGTACCCTTTTCCGATGTCGAGATCGTTGCGCGACCCGCGCTCGTGGGTGCCGCTTGCGGTAGGTCTCGTGCTCACGGCGTCCTGCTCGAGCGACCCGGAGCGCGACCGCCCACGGGTGGAGGGCACGACGACGTCGACGGCACCCTTCGCGCCCGGTGCGCGCGTCGGACCTTCGTTCGATCTTCAATCGGTGATGCGGCGCACCGCCTTCGCGTTCCGCGCCGAGCACGGCTCTTTCGCTGCGGCCGGAGCGGCGTTCGAAGCGAAGGTCACGGGCGCCTCGCTCCAGCTCACGCCTCGGCGCGCAGACGCCGTGGCGGCCGTGGCCCACCCTCCCCTCGCGGACGGCCGTGGTTCGCCTCTATCGCTCGAGACATCGCTCGTCACACGCGGTTCGCACGTGCTCGCGGACGGGACCCGTCCGTCGTCGCCCATCCTCGAGCATGATGGCGCCGTCACGGTCCTTCGTGGTGAGGTCAGAGAGCGGCTCGAGAGCGACGACGCCGGGGTGGAGCAGAGCTGGAAGTTCGAGCATGTCCCCTCCGGCCAGGGCGACCTCGTCGTGCGCGTCCGCGCCAGCGGGGAGCGCTACGCGGCGACGAGCGAGCATGGCCTGCACTTCGCGGGGGCAAGCGGGCCCGGCCTCCGCTACGGCACCGCCACGTGGGTCGACGCGAACGGCAAGCGTACCGTCGTGACGCCGCAGTTCGTGGTGGAGACCGGCGAGATCGTCATGACCGTTCCCGACGCGGTCCTCGCCGCATCGCAGTACCCGGCGGTGCTCGACCCGACGCTCACCCCCGAGCAGGAAGTCGACAAACCGCTCGCGGGAAGCACCGCGGGAGGCGATCAGAACGCACCCTCGGTCGTCTCGCAGGGACCCGGAAAGGGCTACTTCGCCGTCTGGTACGACCGGCGCGGAGTTCGCCCCGCCATCTACGGCGCGCGCATCGCCACCGACGGCAAGGTGCTCGACGACACCGGAATCCCGATCGCCACGAGCGTAGGTTACAACCAGCCGTTCATCGCGTCCGCGAACGGCGGCGGATTCGTCGTCGTCTGGGCCGTCTCCTATGTCGACATCTATCAACAGCCCGGGGTGTACGCGGTCCGGCTCGACGCGAACGGGAGCCTGCTCGACGCCGAGCCCGTCAAGGTCGTCGCGAACCAGGCGAACATCCAGTCGCCGTCGGCCGCCTTCGATGGCACCAACTGGCTCCTCGCATGGCATCGCTACGCGGGCGGTACGACCGGCTACGACATCAACGCTGCACGCCTCGGCAAGACGGGCGGCGTGCTCGACGCAACTCCGATCGAAGTCTCGAAGGAAATAGAGTCGGAGTTCTCTACCGTCGTCGCGTTCGACGGCGCCGACTACTTCATCACGTGGCGTTCGTACGCGAGCGTCTACGCTCGAAAGGTCGGCACGGACGGCAAGACCCAGGGCGCTCGGCTGACGCTCGTGACCTCGGCTACGAGCTCGCTCTACAACTTTCACGCCGCGTTCGACGGTACACGCCACCTCGTCGCGTGGAGCACGTACGACGGCTTGAACCAGGACATCCGCGCGCGTCGCTTCAACAAGGCCGGAGCGCCGCTCGATGCCGCCGACATCCTCGTCACGAACGACCCGACCTACGACGACCGCCCACGCATCGTCCACGACGGCACCGATTTCCTCGTCACGTGGACGCGCGGCGGCCTACTCGGCGGACTGCGCGTGAACGGCAACGGGGCGCTCCTCGACGCGCCGCTCACGCTCGCTGCGGGCACCGGGACCTTCAACGACTTCGCCGTGGCGAGCGACGGCGTGGGCTCTCTCGTCGTCAACGGCGAGTACACGGGCATCGCCGGTTACGACGTCAAGTCCGTGAAGATCGCGAAACCGCCGGTGCCGAACGTCACGGCCGTCGTCGTCTCGAAGGCGGCCAACTCGGAGACCGAGCCCTCGGTCGCCGCCGGAGCCACGAACCTCTTCACGGTCTGGACGGACTCGCGTGATCCGCAACCCGGTCTGTGGGGCGCGCGCCTCGACACGAATGCGCAGCCCCAGCTTCCGACCAAGCTCGTCTCCGATCCGCGATACACGCAGCTCTCTCGGGCGCGAATCGCGAGCGACGGTACCGGCTATCTCGCCGTCTTCTCCGCCTACGACTCGACCCTGGCGCACGCCGCGGTCGAGGGCCTCCGCATCGACGCGGCCGGCGTACCGAGCGGAGGCCTCTTCGAGCTCACGCCGGTGAATCCGAGCATCTTCGAGTACGGCGAGCCCGACGTCGCGTTCGACGGTGCCAACTACCTCGTCGTCTGGCAGCAACGCACCAACGACGGACGCGGCATCGCGGGCGTGCGCCTCCCGAAGCTCGCTGCAGTGCCGACCGACAAGGAGGCGCTGCGGCTCTCCGCGGTCTCGTTCGACGAACAGCGCTCGAGCCCCGCGATCGCGTTCGACGGCACCAACTACTTCGTCACGTGGACCACGTCTCGCTACACGGCGAGCGCGATCCAGGTCAGCCACGTGTACGGCACGCGCGTTTCGAAGGAGGGCATCGCCCTCGACGGCGAGACGGTCGTCTGCGATGCGTTTCTCCTCCAGCGCGCACCGCGCGTCGCAGGGGATCGAAAGCGCGGCGGCTTCTTCGTCGCGTGGGAGGACTTCCGCACTGCGCTCGAGGCCGCGGATGTGTACGGCGCGCGCATCAGCCCGACAGGAGCAAACCTCGACGGGACGGGCGGGATGAAGATCGCCACCGGAACGCACGACGAGTCGCGTCCGCACGTTGCACACGCCGGCGACGACTCGAACTGGGTCGTCGCGTGGCGCGATCTCCGCAGCAAGCAGACCTACGACATCTACGGCGCGTGGATCTCGCTCACGGGCAAGAACCACGACCCGACGGGCTACCTGCTTTCCGCCGAGGCAGGGGACGAGGAGGCGCCCGCCCTCGCTGGGTTTGCGCCTGGCCAGCTCTTGCTCGCGTACGAACGGCTCGACCCACGCTCGGGGTACGGCAGCTATCGCCTGCGCGCGCGCGCGGTGCGGTCGGGTGCGCCCATCGCAGCCGCGTGCGCCAAGAACGAGGACTGCGCGACTCGGGCGTGCGTCGACACCGTCTGCTGCGCGACCGAGTGCGGCGGCTGCGGCGTGTGCAACACGACCCCGGGTACCTGCACTCCAAGCCCGGCCGGTAGTGAGTCGACGACGTGCCCCGGCTACAAGTGCAAGGGCGCGATCGAGTGCCCGACCAAGTGCGAGGCGGACGACGACTGCGCATCGAATGCGTCGTGCGACCCGGCCACGAAGACCTGCGTGTCGCGCGTCATCTGCGCCGACGCCGAGACGCTGAAGGATCTCACGGGCAAGCAGACGAGCTGCGCGCCCTTCAGGTGTATCGCCGATGCATGCCGCGCGCAGTGCGGGTCCGTCGACGACTGCGCCGCGGGCTTCGTCTGTGACTACGGCGGCCGCTGCGTGCAGCCACCGACCGGGGACGCGAGCGGGTGTTCCGTGAGCACCACGGGGGCAGGTCGGTTCGGGCTCGGCGGGCTCTCGTTGCTCGCCGCGTTCGCGGCATTCAGCGCCAGGCGAAGGCGCTCCAAAGGGGCCGGCGTCGTACGCGGGGCGCGCGAGCGTCACACTGCGCTCGGATCGTTACGACAGTTACGATCGAATCGTGAACGGTGACGGACGAACCGTGCCATGGCACACCGTGGTGTCGCGGTCGCGCGGCAGGATTCGTCCGGCGGATCGCAGTTTTCTCGGCCACGTTGCAAGGCGCGACGTTCGGGCACCGAGATTGCACGCGACGGCGATATGCACGCTCTTGATTTTGAAGGGGAGCGGGAAACGACCGACCACGAGGGGTTGGATGAGCTGCTCGCCGCCTGTGACCGTCCGACGATCCCCGTTCCGGCACCCCGAGAGTCAGGCGTACGCCTGAAGGTTTCGCGGGTCGCCTATGCGGCTGCGACCGTCGACGTGGTGCTCTGCGACCTGACGCGGGATCCGCGGAGCGAAAGCTTCGTCGAGACGGCCCCGCATCGCTCCGGGTTCGACCAGCTCCTGGGCCCCCCGGCACGGTGCGGTGTCGTCGTCGATCTCGTTCAGATCGTGCGACTCACACGACACGAGCTCCCGGAGGTCGCTCAGAACGAAAGGCCGCCGTCGACGTCGATCGTGCGCGCGTTGAAGTAGTCGCACTCGAGGGCGAACTTCACGGCCGTCCAGATGTCCTCGGTGGTGCCGATGCGGCCGACCGGGATGTTCGCGACGACCGCGTCGCGGGCCTTCTGGTTCATGCCCTTGGTCATCGGCGTCTCGATCATGCCCGGCGCGATCGCCGTGACGCGGATACCGAACTGCGCGAACTCGCGGGCCCACGTGAGCGTGTTCGAGGCGAGCGCGGCCTTCGCCGCGACGTAGTTCGACTGGCCGCGGTTACCGTGGCGCGAGATCGACGACATGTTCACGATGACGCCGGGGCGCGTGCCCGCGGTGACCATCGCCGCAGCGAGCTCTCGGACCATGAGCGTGGCGCCCGTGAGGTTGACGCCGATGACGGCGTTCCAGTCCTCGATCGAGAGCTTCTTGATCGCCTTCGTCTCGCGGTCCTGCTTCACGAGCAGGCCGTCACGCAGGATGCCCGCGTTGTTGACGAGCGAGTTGACGCTGCCCATCTCCTTGGCGGCCCATTCCACGAACGAGCAGACGTCGTCTTCCTTGGAGACGTCGAGCTTGCGGCGAGCGATGCCCGCGGGGAGCTCGGTCATCATTGCCTCGTTGACGTCGCCGACGGCCACCTTCGCACCAGCCTCGTGGAGGCGGCGTGCGAAGTGGGCGCCCATACCGGACGCGCCGCCGGTGATCATGATCTTCAGGTCTTCGAGCTTCATCGTTGGTTCCTCGGGGAAAAAGGGCGGGCGCGGATCAGGAGATCGTTCAGATGCCGAGCTTCATGGACTTGACGAGATTCATTGGGGGCTCTGGGTGAGGGAGCGCGTCGCGTGCCGGGCGAGCCAGGCCACGAGACGCGGGTACAGCTCGGTCGCGGCTTCAGCGCCGGTGACCGCGCCGACGTGACCACCCGGAATGGTGAGCACGTCCTTCACTTCGGAACGGGTGAACGTGTTCATCGCCGTGGTGGACGCCGCGGGGCAGACGCCGTCGCGATCGGCGACGACACAGAGATGCGGGCAGGTGATGCGTGCGAGGTCGACGCGTTCGCCGCGTACGTAGTGCTCGCCACGAATGAGACGGTTCTGCTGGTAGAGCTCCTTGATGTACGTGACGTACGCCGCAGCCGGGAACGGGATGGTGTCGTTGGCCCAGGCCTCGAGCGCCGCGGTGGCGGCGCGCGCGTCCGCGTCGTGGAGCTCATCCATCGCGCGGACCCAGCTCGAGATCGCATGGTTGGGGCGCAGCGCGAGGAAGCCTGCCTGCATCTGCTGCGCGCTGATGTTTCCGGCGGAGGCCATCGCCTCGGCGTCGAACCAGCGCGGGTCGATCATCGCGCCGAGCTTCCCCGACTGCGAGAAGTCGATCGGCCCCGCGATGTTCACCAGCGCCGCGACACCGTCGGGGCGAAGCGCCGCGTGGATCGCGGCGAGCGTCGCGCCCATCGAGTAGCCGACGAGAGCGACCTTCTTCGAGCCCGTGCTTCGCTGAACGAAGCGAATGGCGCGGTCGAGGCGGTGGACGATGTCGTCCCACCCGACGTAGCGATCCTCGTCTTCAGGCACGCCCCAGTCGAAACAGTACGTGTCCCAGGGCGTGCCGTTGGAGAGCGCCGCTGCGACGCTGCCCCCCTCGCAGAGATCGAGGACGTACCACTGGTGCAACATCGACGGCACGAGCAGCACGGGGACGTGGCTCGTCGGTCGGTCGACCCCGGCGTTCCCACGCCCGCCCTCCTCTTCCCACCCCGTCGTAGCGGGGGGACGGAAGCGGAACACGCTGCCGCGACCGTCGCGGTACAGCGTGTCCCTGGGCGTCGGCGCATTGCACGCTTGGGCCATCATCCGTGATCCTCTCTCAGACGGCCTTCGCGGCGGGAACGAACGCGGTGGACGCCTTCTTGACGGCGTCCATCGAGAGGCGACGCCACTCGGCGCCGAGCTGCGCGCCATACGCGAGCGTCTCCTTGAAGTTCACGGCAACCTCGTCGATCGCGACGGTGGTGCGCTCGATGCTCTTCGCCTCGAGCTTGTCGACTTCGCCGTAGAAGGCAGTCGCGCGAGCGATGCTCTCTTCGGTCATCTTCTGCCACTGCTCGAAAGCCTTCGTCATGCCAGCGAACGGATCGAAATTCATCGGGGAGGTCCTTTCATGTTGCGGCGCAACATCGCCACGAGCCGCAACCTAGAGACCGACCCCGGGATCGTCAACCCCATTTTGTTGCAGTGCAGCATATTGGCGCGCACCCGATGGAAAGACTTCGGGATTTCCTCCTCGACGGATCAGCGCTTCTTCGGCGTGGATTTGCGCGCAGGTTTGGAGGCGCGGGCGGCCTTCGGGGCGCGGCCTACGCCGGCCATGGAGCGCTTCAAGGCCTCGATTTCCAGGCGAAGGCGGGCGACGTCGTCGACCACACCCGAGACCTCGCCGTGGACCTGCGCGGTCTCGGCCTCGATCGCGGCGGCGACCTCTGCGCCCGTGGGCATGTGCGGTGCAACAAAAGCCTGCGGATCGCTGGGCGGAGGCTCGGGGATGGGACCGCCATACGTATCCGGTGACGCGCTCGGGCCGACCGGCGAGACCGGCGGCATCGGTGACGGCGCCGCGCCGCTCGCCGGCGTTCCCCACTTGTTCGCGGCCCCGAGGACGAGGCGCGCGAGCGCATTCGTCGCTGCAAACGGCGCATTCGCGAGCGGGTTGATCGGCATGAGCGCGCGCGCGCCGTGCTGCGCCTGGAGGTACATCTCGAGCGCCCAGGAGACGTAGCGGCCGAAGAACTCGGCGAGCGCCTCGTCACCGAGGCGGATCAGCCGAAGCAGCAGCGGAACCGGGAGAAGCTTCGCGCCGCCGCGGCTCTCGAGAATGATCTGCGTGAGCGTCGCCTGCGTGAGATCGGCGCCGCTGGTCGCGTCCTGAACGAGGACGTCCGAGCCCTTCTTGATGCGCGCCGCGAGGTCCTCGAGCGTGATGTAGCGGCTCTCCGCCGTGTCGTAGAGTCGGCGATTTGGATACTTCTTCACGACCAGCATCGCCGCCGAGAGTATTCGATTGCGCCTGCATTGTGCACTGCAACATTCGCCTTGACGAAGGGCAAGGCGCGACGTAGGTATCCGTCGCGCCGGTTGTGCAGTGCAACAATCGAGTGCAGCTCATCCGGAGCGCTCCTTGCTCCACCTGGGTTGCGGTGTCACACCACGAATCCTCTGAGGTCCCCGTCATGTCCTTGAAGAACCGTGGGATCCAGATGTTCGGGCTCGGCAGTGTTGCACTCGCTTGTGCCGTGAGCGCCTTCGCGCCGGCGTGCGCCGAGACCCCCACCCGCGAGTGCCGCGTCGGCGCCGACTGCGCCACCGGCGTCTGTGGAGACGACGGGCAGTGCGTGCGCGAGGGGACCTCGGGGCTCGACTCGGGCGTGACCGCGGATGGCCCGTCGTCCAGCGACGCGACGACCGACGGCCCCACGGGCGACTCGTCGATCCAGGGCTGCGTTCCGAACAAGGACGGTACGATCACCGCGGCCGAGGTGCCGGTCGCAGCCGGCCTCCACGCGACGTACAAGATCGGCACGAACGAGAACGTTTCGACCGCCGGCGACACCACCGGCGACGCGGGCGGCAAGCGCACGTGGGACTTCAGCGCGATGCTCAACAGCGACCAGACGGTCATCGTCGAGACGCAGTCGCTCACGGGCAAGTGGTACGAGACCAAGTACCCCGGCGCGACGTACGCGTCGAAGCTCTCCGTCAGCGCCGACTTGCTCGGCATCTTCGAGACCTCGCCCGGCGCGCTCCTCCTTCGCGGCGTCGTGTCGCCCACCGAGGGCGGCACCACCGGCACGAAGCTCACGTACACCCCCGCTGTGGCGGTCCTCAAGTTCCCACTCGCCGTGGGCAGCGCTTGGACCACCGACGCAACAGCGAGCGGCACGGCCAAGGGTGTGGATCTCGCCTTCGCCCCGACGACCGAGAAGTACGAGTCCAAAGTCGACGCCGCGGGTGAGCTCAAGACTCCGCTCGGCGCCTTCGATGTGCTGCGCGTCAATATCCTCCTGACCCGCAAAGTGCTCGCCTTCGGCGTGTACACGACCACGATCGTCCGCAGCTTCGCGTTCGTGACCGAGTGCTACGGCACCGTCGCGACGGTCACCGCCACGGACAACGAGCCGAACGAGGAGTTCACCACGACCAAAGAGATCCGGAGGATCTCGCCGTGATGCGCGAGCTCCTCGCGCTCTTCTTGCTCGCTCCTCTCTTCGTCGGCTGCCTCTCGTTCCACAAGGGGCCCATGCCCGGTGAGCCGACGAACGCACGCTTCGCGGACGTCGACGGCGTGCGTGTTCGTTACATCGACACCGGCGAGCCCGAGACTCCCGTCGTGTTCGAAGCGAAGCCCAAGACCGACGCGAACGGTGAGCCCACCGAATCGCCGAAGCCCGCGTCTACGTCGGCATCCGCGTCCTCGTCCTCGTCGAGCACCAAGCCGACCGTCGTGCTCGTCCACGGCTTCGCCTCCGCCATCGAGGCCTGGGGTGGCGTCGTCCCCGCGCTCACCAAGACCCATCGCGTGATCGCGCTCGACCTCAAGGGCTTCGGCTGGACCGACCGCCCCGCGGGGGACTACTCGCCCGACGCGCAGGCGAAGCTCGTGTGGCATCTCCTCGATCAGCGTGGTGTGAAGAGCTCCGCGATCGTCGCCCATTCATGGGGCAGCTCCGTCGCGCTCGCCGCGTCCCTCCAAGCGCCCGAGCGCGTGACGCGCATCGCCCTCTACGACGCGTGGGTCTACGAGGAGCAGCTCCCGACGTTCTTTCACTGGGCTCGCGCCGAAGGCGTCGGCGAGGCTCTCTTCGGCCTCTACTACAAGGAGCGCGCCGACGAGCGAATGGCGCTCGCGTTCTTCGACAAGAAGTACGTCTCGGAGAAGCTCGTCGAGAGCGTCGAGGAGGCCCTCGATCGCCCCGGCACGCTCGCCGCCGCGCTCGCCGCCGTCCGCGGTCAGGACTACACCGACGCCCAGCGTCGCTACGGCAAGATCGACAAGCCGACGCTCCTCATGTGGGGCCGCGAGGACATCGTCACGCCGCTCAAGTACGGCGAGCGCCTCACGCGCGATCTGCCGCAGTCGAAGCTCGTCGTCTATCCGCGCTGCGGCCACTTCCCGATGATCGAGGCGCTCGCGGCTTCGAACCGCGACCTCGTGCAGTTCCTGAACGAGGGATCGGCACCGTGAACCGCACCACGTTCTTCGCAGCGCTCTTCGCAGCCCTTCTCGTCAGCTCGTCCGCCGGTGCGACGGGTTTCCACGAGTACGGGCAGGACTTCGTCCCGCGCGACAAGACCGAGGTCGATCTCTCCGGCTACTTCCGCACGCGTGGAGAGGCTCTCTACAACCTCGATCTCGACCGCGGCCTCCAGTCGAACGGTCAGCCGATCTTCCCGGTGTCGCAGTCGGATCCGAAGGCCCAGACGCTCACGCACTGGGACATGCGCTGGCGAACCGACGTGAACGTCTACGCGCCGGGCTCGATGGTCGCCGTGAAGGCGCGCATCGACATGCTCGACAACGTCGCGCTCGGTAGCCTCCCCGAGGGCATCCCGTCCGCGAGCCGCACGCAGCGCTCGCCCGCCGACGTCGTCCGCGTTCGTCGCGCCTATGGAGAGCTTCTCCTCCCGTTCGGCTTCATCGCGGCCGGGCGCATGGGCACGAGCTGGGGCCTCGGCATGGTCGCCAACGGCGGAGATTGCCTCGACTGCGACAGCGCGGACGCCGCCGACCGCGTCGCGTTCATCACGCCGCTCTTCGGCCACGTCTTCGCGCTCGCGTACGACTTCAGTGCGACCGGCCCGCAGGCCGTGCGTCCGAACCAGAACCGCTCTGTCGGCTTCGAGCCGAGCACCGACGTGCGCACCGCGACGTTCGCCTGGCTCCGCTGGAAGGACGACGAGACGCGCCTGCGCCGTCGCCGCGCCGGCAAGACCACGGTCGAGTACGGCAGCTACATCACGCACCGCTGGCAGTCGGACGACGTTCCTGCGGCCTATCTCTCCACCGCGCAGGCCGTCGACTCCTTCGCGAACGGCGGCTCGGGCGTGACGGCGCGCGGCTTTCGCGCCACCGCGTTCGACGGCTGGCTCCGCCTGACGTTCCCATGGGCGCGCGTGGAGGCCGAGGGCGCGTTCATCACCGCGACGGTCGATCAGCCGTCGCTGCTCCCCGGCCTTCTCCTCCGCGATCCCGCGAAGAGCAAGCAAATCGGCGCCGTCCTCCAGACGGATTTCGGGCCGATCGACTCGATGTTCACGGCCGGCCTCGACGCCGGTTACGCCAGCGGCGACCCGGCTCCGGGCTTCGGTGTGGTCGTCAACCCGAACGCCAAGGCGCCACAGAACGGCGACCTCGACGGCCCGCAGGCGAACCCCCGCCGCGACAACCGCGTCGACAACTTCAAGTTTCACTCCGACTACCGCATCGACCGCATCCTCTTCCGCGAGATCATCGGCGCGGTCACGGACGCCATGTACGCGCGCCCCCACGCGCGTCTCCGGCTCACGCGGACCAAGAGCGCAGAGCTCAGCGCTACGACCGACATCATCGGCTCGCGCGCCGTCGAGGCGAGCTCTACGCTCTCGGGCAAGGCGCCGCTCGGCGTCGAGATCGATCCGTCCCTCATCTTCCAGACGCACGCGTTCCTCGCGGCGCTCGACTACGCGATCCTCTTCCCGCTCGCTGGCTTCGACAACATCCCCACAGGGCAGAGCGGCAAGCCTGCGCAGCTCGTCCGCCTCCGCCTCAACTACCTGTTCTAGCCACCATGAAGCCTATCCTCACCAGCCCGTTCCTCGTCGCCGCCCTCGTCACGTGTGCGTCGTGCGGCGACAACGAGACGCCGCCTCCGCAGCACGCCGCGTACGACGGCGGCGTCGGCACTGCACTCCCTTGCGTGCCGAACCTCGACGGGAAGATCGAGTCGAAGGAGCTCGTGCCGCAGGTCGGCATCCCGGCGACGTACCTCGTCTCGCCCGCCGGCAAGACGCGCACGGTCGACGTCGTCGGTCAGACGAACGCGCAGGGCAAGCTCGCGTGGGCCTTCGGCGCAGACTTCGCCGACGATCAGGTCGCACGAATCGTAGCGCAGAAGATCGACGGCAAGTGGTACGCCGGCAACTTCGCCGCAGTCGTGAACCCGGTCGTCGTCGCCATCGATCTCGGCGGCCGCACCGAGGGTGTCTACACGCAGGACGAGCAAGGCTTCTTCCTGCACGGCGTCGCGTCCGTCGCGCCCGACGCCCCCGAGGGCAAGACGCTCCTCGTCTACACCACGCCCGTCATGCTCTACCGGTTCCCGCTCGTCGCGGGCGCCGCGTGGACGAGCATCGGCGAGGTCAAGAACGGCACCTTGCGCGGGCTCCCCTTCGCGAGCAAGGACACGTACGAGGTCAAGGTCGACGGCACCGGCGAGCTCGCCCTGCCCGACTTCATCCTCACCCAGGCCCTTCGCGTCCGCACCAACGTCTCGATCGTCCCCTCGGCAGGACAGACGACGACGCAGCGCCAGGTCGGCTTCATCTTCGAGTGCCTCGGCGAGGCCGCTCGCGCGACGAGCAACCTGAACGAGCCGAACGAGAACTTCACGGTCGCGAGCGAAGTGCGCCGCCTCGGGCTGGCGCCATGATGCGCGCTCGATTCGAGAGCTTTGCGGGGAAATACCAAGGAGAACGCCGATGATCTGGGAGAGCTGGAAGAAGGGTTTCGACGCCTGGGAAAGCGCCACGGCGAAGTACATGGAGCACGTGATGAAGAGCCCGCTCGTCCTCGGCCCGACCGGCGCGATGCTCGGCGGCGTCATGAAGGCGAAGGCCGCCTACGACAAGGCCGCGTCGCAGTGGGTAGGCTCTCTCGGAATGGCCACCAAGAGAGATCAGGAGCGCTCGCTCCACGCCCTCAATCAGCTGGAGAGCCGCCTCCTCGACCTCGAGGAGCGCCTCGCCGAAGTTTCCACGAACAAGAAGGACCGCGCCGCCGAATAGCGCCGCCGTAGCCCGCTGGATCGATCCACCAGCCGGCAACTCCACAGGGGACACGCTCATGGACATCACGCCCTTTCTCGACCTCCGCATCGCCCCGCGCGCCGTCTTCGACGCGCTCGCTGAACGCCAGACCCGCGTCCGCTTCATGGTGCCCGACGCCGCAAAGCCCGGCGAATGGCGCGCAGTGACCTGGGGAACATTCGCGGCCGAGATCCGCGAGCTCGCGCTCTTCCTCGGAACCGTCCTCAAGAGCGGCGACCGCGGCGCGATCTACGCGCCCAACCGCGTGGAGTGGGCGAGCGCTGCGCTGGCCATCCAGGCGGCGGGCGGCGTGATGGTCCCGATCTACCCTGCCTCGACCCCAGATCAGGTCGGCTACGTCGCCTCGCACAGCGACGCGAAGGTGATCTTCGTCGACACCGCGGCGCTGCTCTCGCGCCTCCTCACGACGTGGAGCTCGCTCGGCCCCGTCGAGCGCATCGTGCTCCTCGACGACAGCGTCGACGCCGCTCGCGTGCACGAGTCGCTGCGCGCGAAGGGCGTCAGCGTCCCGCCGTTCGAGGAGGTCGACACCAAGCTCATCTCGATCGGACGCGCCCGCGCGATCGGCGCAGACCGCGACCGCGAGGATCCCCTCGCCTTCGAGCGCACGATGGACGGCATCTCGCTCGATCAGAATTCGGTCATGCTCTACACGAGCGGCACCTCGGGCAACCCGAAGGGCGTTCCGCTCACGCACCGCAACGTCGCGGTGAACGGTCGCGACTGGCTGACGTGCAACGCGCCGATCCTCCACGAAAACGGCATCGACATCCTCTGGCTCCCGATGAGCCACATCTTCGGCTTCGGCGAGATGTGCCTGGGCAACACGCTCGGCTACGTCTCGTATCTCGCGGATCCGGCGAGCTGTCTCACGCGCCTCCAGGACGTGAAGCCCACGGTGTTCTTCAGCGTCCCCTCCCACTGGGAGAAGCTCGCCATCCAGGCGATGCACGAGCCGACGCCCGAGGCCCGCCTCGCGAAGTTCAAGGCCGTGAGCGGCGGCAACCTCAAGTTCTGCCTCTCCGGTGGCGCCGGCCTCAAGCGCGAGGTGAAGGACTTCTTCTACTCGTGTTGCGTCCTCATCATCGAGGGCTACGGCCTCACCGAGACGTCGCCGACGCTGACCTTGAACCGCCCGGACGCCTTCCGCTTCGACACCGTCGGCAAGGTCGTCCCCTCCGTCGAGGTGAAGCTCGCCGAGGACGGCGAGATCCTCGCCCGCGGCCCGAGCGTCTTCGGCGGCTACCACAAGGATCTCGAGGCGACCAAGGAGGCCTTCACGTCCGACGGCTGGTTCAAGACGGGCGACGTCGGTCGCTTCACCGATGACGGTTTTCTCCAGATCATCGACCGCAAAAAGGACATCCTGGTGACGGCGGGCGGTAAGAACGTTCCCCCCGCGAACATCGAGCTCCGCTTTCGCGACGATCCGTTCATCGCGAACGTCGTCGTCTACGGCGAAGCGAAGAAGTTCCTCGTCTGCGGCGTGTGGCTCAACGAGGAGGCGGTCGCCGCCCATCTCGGCGACGTCGCCCCTGCGGCTCGCGACGCGGCGCGCCACGCTCTCGTCCAGAAGCGCATCGACCAGGCAAACGCGGAGCTCGCGAGCTACGAGTCGCTGAAGAAATTCGTCATCCTCAGCGAGGCGCTGACGGTGGAGAACGAGCTCCTCACAGCGTCGCTCAAGGTGCGCCGCAAGAAGGTGTACGAGCGCTTCAAGGACGACTTCGAGGCCCTCTACGACGGCCCGCCGCCCGACGGCGCGCGCAAGTCGACGGGCGAGGCGCAGGCGTGAATCCGCTCGCGAGGCTCACGTCGATGATCACGAAGCCGAAGCCCGAGGTGGGCTCGACTCCGGCGGACGTGGTCCATCGCGAGAACAAGTGGCGCCTGCTGCGCTATCGACCCGCCGGCAGCCTTGAGCAGGGAGGTAAAGGTCCCAAGTTCGAGACGCCCGTGCTGCTGGTGCCGTCGCTCATCAACCGGCACTACGTGATGGATCTCATGCCCGGCAAGAGCATGGCGGAAGATCTCGTGAAGGCCGGTCACGACGTCTACGTGCTCGACTGGGGCACGCCCGGCGACGAGGATCGTTTCCTCACCTTCGACGACGTCGTCGATCGCTACCTCGGTCGCGCGATCCGCAAGGTCGCAAAGACCTCGCCACGCGGAAAGACCCACGTCCTCGGCTACTGCCTCGGCGGAACGATGGCGACGATCCACGCGGCGGTGCACCAGGAGCACATCGCCTCGCTGCTGGTCCTCGCCGCGCCGGTCTCTTTCTCTGGTGAGGTCGGCATGCTCGAGACGTGGACGCGCCTGTCCACCTTCAAGGTGAGCGACATCGTCGAGGCCTTCGGCAACGTGCCGTGGCAGCTCATGCAGAGCGCATTCACGATGCTGCGTCCGACGCTCGGCATGTCGAAGGCCGTGCACGTCATCGACAAGGCGATCGCGTCGGACCCGATCAATGCGAACAAGTGGGACGAGTTCTCCGAGGGCTTCCGCGCCCTCGAGGCGTGGGGCAACGACAACGTGTCGTTCCCCGGCGCCTGCTACGTCCGCTACATCGAGGAGCTCTATCGCAAGGACGCGCTCATGGGTCGCACGTTCACGCTCTCGGGTAAGCCCGTGCTTCTCGAGAAGATCACCGTGCCCACGATGTGCATCGTCTTTCAGCACGACAACATCGTCCCGCTCAAGAACGCGTCCGTGCTCGTCGACACGATCTCGTCGACCGACAAGGTGCTCCTCGAGCTCCCCGGAGGTCACGTTGGCGCGGTCGTCTCGCGCTCGGCGCAGAAATCGCTCTGGCCGAAGATGAGCGCGTTCTGGGCTTCCCGCGACGCGGACGTGAAGACGCGCGTCGAAGCGAAGCCCGAAGCGACGCCTCAGGTGCGGGTGAACGGGAGTGCCAACGGACACGCCGAGCCCGCCGCCAAGAAGGCGGCGCGCAGCAAGACGTCCTCGCGATCGGGCGGTCGATGACGCCGCGCCTTCCGGCAGCGTTCGTCGTCGCGCTCGTGGTCGCCGGCGCGAGCGCGACGGCTGCTGCCGGGACGGTCACCGTCGAGCCGCAGAGCGGGCGCAACGTCCGCGTGTTCGTTCCGACGAAGCCCGCGTCCCCCACTCCGCTCGTCGTGATGCTCCACGGCTGCACGCAGTCCGCCGACGACTTCGCGGGCGCGACGCAGATGGACGCGCTCGCCGAGAAGGAGGGCTTCGTCGTCGCCTATCCCGAGCAGTCGACCGCCACGATCTCGACGCGCTGCTTTCAGTGGTGGGAGCCCGCGCATCAGGCACGCGACGCCGGTGAGCCGAAGGAGCTCGCGGACGCCGCGCTTGCCGTCGCGAAGGGCCACGGGGTCGATGAAGAGCGCGTCTACGTCGGCGGGATCTCAGCCGGCGCGGCGATGAGCGTGATCCTCGGCGCGACGTATCCGGATCGCTTCGTCGCGATCGGCGTCATTGCCGGCGTCGAATACAAGCGCGCGACCACGCTCGCGGGCGGCCTCTCCGTCTCGCAGAACGGCGGCCCTGGCGCGGACGCTCAGGGTGACCTCGCGTTCGCGGCGATGGGCACGCATGCGCGGCCGGTGCCTACGTTCGTCATCCACGGGACGTCCGACGGCGTCGTCGCGCCGATCAACGGCGACCAGGTGGCCGACCAGTGGCGACGGACGAACACCCTCGTGCTCGGTGAGGGCGCGATCGATCCCGTGGTCAGCGCGACCGGCACGGCGGGCTATCCGTTCACGCGCAACGTGCACCGCAGCAAGGCGAACGGCGCGTCGGTCATCGAGTACTACGTCGTCGACGGCCTCGGCCACGCGTGGCCCGGCGGCAAGATGGGCGAGTCCTACGCCGACCCGCGCGGTCCGGACGCGACCGCGCTCATGTGGGCGTTCTTCAAGGGTCGCACGCGGACCGCTCCGTTCGACGTGCCGCCGGTGGTGATCTCCGTCACGCCCGGGGCGACGCCCGACGGCGGCTCGACGGTAGGCGATCCCGCAAACCCGAGCGACCCGAACCATCCGTCAGCGTCCTCCCCGGCTTCGGGCGACGGTGGCAGCAGCGGCTGCAGCCTGACACGCGAGCACTCGCGCAGCATGGGCCTCGGTGCGCTCCTCGGCCTCGCCTTCGCGCTTGCCGCTGGCCGACGTCGCCTCCGACGTGCGTGAGGGCGTAGAGCACGTAAAAGGAGGGGCCCGACCGGTCCGAGGATCGTCGTCTGCTCGACGGTACGCGGAGGGCTTCGGCGCCTCGAGGACCTCGGCGATCTCCCAGACGACGATGGGCTTTTTTTGTTAGCGCAGGTTCTCGATCTGCGCGCTGGCGTTCGGGTCAGCGGCGTCCCACGCGTACGCGAGGCTGGTCTGGAGGCGGGCTCGGATCCCTCGGTCGGTGACGATGCAGGCGTCGACGATCGCGTCCGCACCGTCGCGCGTCAGGCGATCGAGCGCCGGCCCGTCGATGTTCTGATCGATCCACTCTTGCTTGTAGACGTTGACGAGCAGCGTGGGGTCCATCTCCGGACCGACGTACACGGTGTTGCGCGTGACGTACGTCGACGCGACGAGCGGAGTCGCGATCGTGAGCTGACTGCAGTCGAGGTCGTTCATGGCGTTGACCGCGATCCGCCCGCGACGCACGCGGAGCATCAGCTTCTCGCTGGGCCGGAGCTTCGCCTTGAGCGTTGCGCGGACGTGGTTCGAAGGCGCGTCGTAGACGAGCCTGAGCCCCATCCTGTTGTTCGCGGCATTGAGCTCGTCGTCGCCGAGCGCCGCCTGGTCGTCGGCCTGCGACGCGTCGGACGATGCGCTACAGCCCGCCAGTGCGAGGCTGCTGGTCACCATGGCACCGAGGAAGAGCAGCGCCGCGGACGGAGAGAAGCGCATGATGCCAACGGAGGGAGCATCATCCGTGCCGAGGTAGGCAAGGGTGTGTGTGCAGTGTTTACAGCATTTTACCGATCGCGAGACCGTGGATCCCGCGCCGCGATGGTGGTGCTCGCATCGTCCATGGCCACCGCACGGGTCGGAGCCGGATCTCGATGCGGCCTCCTCCTCTCATGCCTCTCGTGCGTTTCGACCGCAACCTGCTCGAGAGAGGCGGGCGCGCGCTGCTGCAAGGACCTGCAGCAATGAGCCTTCACACGTCGAGATCCTTCCAGCGCTTGCTCACGTGCGAGAAGATCAGGATGCCCACGAGCGAAGCAAAGCCGACCGCCGAGAACCAGTACCAGACCTGATACGGCTTGTAGGTCTCCCAGAGGACGGCGTTCACCGCGTTCGCGTCCGTGCCGAGCACGGTGGTGAGCGTCTCGAACGCGGCGGTGCGCTTCACGCCGACGAACGCGGCGAGATGCTCGATGTCGCCGTCCCACGTGCCCGCTCCGTGGTGGTCGGTCTTCTCGGCGAGGTACTTCAGCGCGAGCGTCGCCTTCTCGCCGTTGCGTCCGTACTGCCAGCCCGCGAGCTTCGCGCCGAGCGCCTGCCCGAGCGCCACGGGAATGTTCACGTACCCGAGATAGAGCGCCTTTTTTCCCTTCGGCGCGATGAGCGAGAAGTACTCCGTCTTCTTCGGACCGGTGAGCATCTCACCGAGAGAGAAGAGAACGATGCCGAAGAAGAGAACGTACACGCTGGGCGAGGTGCCGTAGACGACCGTGCCGATCGTGGCGATCGTCACGCCAATCGCGATCGCCGTCATCACGCGGAGGCGCGCGACGAGATAGGAGATCCCGATGACGAAGCAGACGACCATCGTGGCGTTGAGGTTGAGCGCGACCTCCTGCTTCAGCTGCATGCCACGCGGGTCGGCGACGAGCCATTGCTTGGGAAGCCACGCGTTCGCCTCGACGAACGGGGTGGAGCTCACCCAGTCCGCGTAGAAGTTCGGCATCAAATCCCACAGTTGGTAGAGCATCATCCAGAAGCCGCTGAAGAGCAGGATGACCGTCGCGAGCCTCAGATCGAGGATGTTCTTGAACGTGTCGACGAGCACGCGCGCGGCGCTCTTCTTCTTGTCCGCCCCGGACTCCACCTCCTTGTAAGTGAAGATCATCAGGTAGTTCAGCGCCATGAACGTCGCCGAGCTGTAGAAGACGAGCGACCAGCTCGTCGTGCGCATGAACGTGCCGACGAGCGGACCGATGCCGGCACCGACGTTCACGAGCCAGTAGAAGAGGCCCCAGCCGACGCTGGAGTTCTTCTTCGACATCGACTGCGCGAGCGTGCCCTGGATGCCCGGCTTGAAGATCGCGGTGCCCAGCGCGAGGACGAGACAACCGAAGAAGAACCCGGGATAGCTCCGCAGGTTCGCCATGAGGACGTAGCCCGTGCACGCGAGCGTCACCGAAATCGCGATGGTGCGCTTGTACCCGTAGCGATCGGCGAAGCCGCCGCTCACCATCGGGACGATCGACTGCACGAGCGCCCAGACCGCGAAGATGGTCCCCTTTTGCGCCTGGCTGAAGTGGAGCCCGCCCGGGTCGTCGGCCTGCGCGATGTAAAGCGGAAGGACGGCGCGGACGCAGTAGTACGCCATGCGTTCCCACATCTCGACGCCGCATCCCAGCCAGAAGGAGCGAGGGAACGTCCTCAGCGTGGCGAAGAAGCCGAGCTTTTCGACCGGCCCATCCGCGGGTGCTGAGGGTGCTGCGGCCATGAAGAGCGCGCTCTTAGCATGGCGCCCAGAACACGCGCAGGCGGAAGACTGAAACGCGAAACCGGGCTTGCTTTCGCGAGACGTCGTCGCTTTGATGCAGGCCCATGTCGTCTTCGCGCAATCTCGCTCTCGGCGGCGCCGGCGCAATCGCGCTTGCGCTCGTGGCTTTCTCCCTCGGCCGTCGTGTCGAAAGCGACAAGACCGGCCAGACGAACCTGAGCTCGACGCCGATCGCGTCCGCGAAAACCTCGTCGACGCCGAGTACCACGCCGGCGCCTGTGGCGCTGCCGAACGCTGAGCCCGGCGCGACCCCGCTCTCGGATCCGAGGGCTCTCAAGGATCTCTTCGCGCGGCTCCAGTCCGAGCGCGATCACCGAGCCAACCTCGAGCCCACCTCGAGCCACGTCTTCGAGCTCCTCACGACGAAGGCCGGCGTGGAGGTCGAAGAGCAGCTCCAGGTCGCCGCCTGGCCGGTCGGCGCGAAGTTCTGCGACAAGATCCGCTCGACCAAGGACGTACACATCGTCGTCTGCGAGTTCGCGGACGAGGCCGAGGCCATCAAGGGTCAGAAGATCGCGACGAACGCCATCGCGCGCCGCGAGGTCCTCCGCAACAAGGCGACGACCTGTGCCGTCCATCAGGCCGGAGAGACGGCGGGCGCCGCCGCACAGGCGGCACGCGCGAAGGACCTCTTCAAGGCGATGTGACGAAAAAAAGCCCCCAGCGCGCGAGCGCCGGAGGCTTCTTCCCGTCTCGAGAGACGCGTTCACATCAGGGGAACAGCGGCTTGAACTCCGCTTGATCCTTGTGGTCGACGCAACCTGCACCGAGCGTCGTGTCGGGAAGTGCCGACGCGGTCGTCTGGGTAGCGATGAGTCCCTTCACGTAGGTGGCGAAGTTGCAGCCTCCGTCGGCGGCGTCGGGCCCGCCTTCGGGGTTCGGTCCGCCCTCGGGGTTGGGGTTGGGGTTGGGGGCGGTCGTCTCGTGGCCCCCGTCGACCGGGTTCGCGGGGGTTTCTTCGTCGTCACCGCACGCGACGGACAGGCCGGCGAATGCGATGCTCGTCGCGAGTATCAGGCTCCAATGGCGTTTTCGCATGGGCGGCCTCTCAGTACGCGCCGTTGCCGGCGTGGGGGACGTTCAGGTAAGGGAACGCGTCACCAAACTGCTCGGGGCCGTTGAAGTTCGCGTCGGTGAACGGGATGTTGTTGTTCGGGGCGTCCGCGGACGACGGATTGAGCGCACCCATCGCGACGCGCAGCGTGATGTCGACGACGTCGTCGCCGGGACGACGGCCGTTCGGGAACCCCTGGAGGTCACAGGTGGCCAGAGTTGCGTCGACGTGGCGATCGGCCTTGAAGCAGCCGAGCGCACCGAGCCCCTGAGCCACGCCCTTGGTCAGCTGGTTGGCGCGCGTCGTCGCGCCGCCAAGCGCGGCGTTCGTGTTGAGGCGAAGGTACTCGAACACGCCGGTCGACGTGTTCTTCGTGAACGCGAACGACTGCCCGAGAGCCGCGGGAACGTCGACCGCCACCTGCAGGCCCTGGCCGAACGTCGCGACGAGGTCGTCGCGAACCCTCTTCGGAGCCACGGCACCGAGCGTTCCGTGGAGGATCTCGATGAGCCTCGGGAGCGTCGGGTGCGTGACGTAGTCGGCGAACTGCGCCGTGTCCTTCGGCGCCGAGCCGCCGAACTTGTCCTTGTCCTTGAGGCCGATGACGACCTCGTTGACGAGCGGCATGCCGAGACGCGAGACCTGCACCCACGCGCCGCCTTCCTTCGCGGGAAGGTCGTACGTGGCGGCCGGGTTGAGCACGCGTGCCTGACGCATGCTCGCGCTCGTCCACAGGCCGAGGACGGTCTGCCCAGCCGCGACGAGGCATGATTGCGGCACTTCGATCGCGATCGAAGTGACGTTCTTGCCGTTCAGAAGACCCGTGTCGAACACGTTGCCCACGTTACGCCCGCGCCCCGCCAGCGAGTCCGTGAAGGTCGGCGGGTCGGTGCCGTTGCTCTGCGTGATCGTCTTGAAGAAGCCCGTGCTGCCGGTCTGGAGAAGGTCGAAGATCACGCCGATGTTGCCGGCGAAGCCCTCGGCGCGCTGACCGACGAACACGCGCGGCTTGGTGTTCAGGGGCGGCGTGCAGCCGGCGATGTCGAACTCGGTGATGTGGTTGTTTGCGTACGTATTGTACGCGTTGATGTCAC
>JAYSXP010000647.1:0-22555 GCA_043717125.1 Polyangiaceae bacterium
TCCGCGAGGTCGAGTTCGACATCCTCTACGGCCAGGGCATCAGCCGCTCGGGCGACATCATCGACCTCGCGACCGACCTCGGCCTCGTCGAGAAGAGCGGCGCATGGTTCTCGTGCGGGACCGAGCGCATCGGGCAGGGGCGCGAGAACGCGAAGGCGTACCTCGATGCGCATCCCGAGCTCATGGAAAGGCTGGAAAGCCAGATCCTCGCGAAGCACAGCATCAAGCGTGGCGGCGCCGGCGCAACCGCCGAGGACGCGTCGGCCAACGGCAACAACGGCACTGCGACGGGCAAGACGCCCGCGCCTGCCAAGGCCGAGGCAAAGCCCGACGTCGCCCCGGACGGGAAGCCCGTCGTGCGCATTCCAGCCGCAGCTGCGCCGCCGAAGATCGGTACGGCCGCGGAAGATCCGAAGCGCGCCGCGACCAAGCCCGCGAACTAGGGCTCCGGCGCGGCGCCCTCTTCGAGTAAGGTCGGCGGCCCCATGAAGCTCTACGTCATGCGCCACGGTCCGGCCCACGACGACTCGCCATCGGGCCGGGACGCCGACCGGGCGCTGACCGTGTCGGGTCGCGAGCGCGTGGCCGCGGTCGCGAAGGCGCTCGTGGAGGCGGGCGAAGCGCCCTTCTCGATCCTCTCGAGCCCGCTCGTCCGCGCGCTCGAGACGGCCGAAATCATCGCGGAAGTGACCCACTTGTCGCGTCGCGCTCGTGAGGATGCGAAGGCCAAGCGCGCGGGCGCAACCGGCGAGATCGAGATCCGCAGGGAGCTCGGAATGGGGACGGAGAAGCTCGGCCTCCTCGCCGAGCTCGTGCGCGCAGGCCGCAAGCGCGTGATGATCGTCGGCCACGAGCCGGACCTGTCGATGCTCGTCATGTCCCTCGTCGGCAAGGAGCTCGAGTCTGGAATGGCCAAGGGAATGGTCGTCGCCGTCAAGCTGACGCCGGACCCGGGGGTTGCGGGGCTCGAGTTCCGGTCTTCGCTCCGGTTCGTGCTCGAGCCGAAGTCGCTCAGCTGGCAGCGCGACTGACCATCGACTGACCTCGACTGACCATCGACGGACGGACGGGCGCGGTCCGAGGTGCCCCCGAAGGTCCTTCGTGCGAGGGGCGGGATGCCTCGGGGTCAAGGACTGCCGCGTAGGGTCATTTATTTTCGAATAACGACACCGGATTACATGGTTCTGGGGGTGTTTGCCCACGCATGCAAACGTCCGAAATTACTGTTAAAAAGTCGCTTCCTTGACAGCCGAACGCCTGTCCCTTACCCCCAAGAGAGACGTCCCTCCAATGAGCGCTCGAACCGGGTTGAACATCGAAGCTTGGCTGGCCCCGCGGCTCTCGTCCGCGTCGTCGGCGGCTTCGTCGCGCGCGGTCCACGAAGCCGGCGTGCTCGCCCGCCCGTCGCTCTCCGCCGCGGCGATCCGCATCCCGGACCGCCTCAGCGCCCAGCTCGCGCTCGTCTTCCCGACCGCCTCGCCGCAGCTCTTCATCCACGAGGGCGCCCGGCAGGCGCTCGAGCGGAAGCTGAAGGCCGCGAGCCCGGGCAAGGTGGTGCTCCTGTCGATCACCGACAATCGCAACTCGATCATCTCGCACTCGATGCGCCTAGGCGTCCTCCACGCGCGCATCCACCACATGTTCCTCGATGCTCCTGCGCGCGTCGCCAATGCGCTCGTCCGTTACGTCATCCACGGCGACAAGCGCGCGAGCACGCTCGTCGGCAACTACATCGAGGCGAACAGCGGTCGCCTCGCGCGCCGTCGGGCGCGCGCGATCCCCCTTTTCGCGAAGGGGAACCACCACGACCTGCTCGCGATCTTCGGCGAGCTGAACGAGCGTTATTTTGGCGGCGCCTGTCACGCGCTGATCACGTGGGGCAGGAAGCAGCCTCGCCGAAGCGATCAACGTCTGGGTGGACCGCCGCCTCGAAAGGCGATCCGGCTCGGGAGCTACTCCAACCTCGAGCGCCTCATCCGCATCCACCCTTCGCTCGATCGCAAGTGGGTCCCGCGGTACTTCGTCGCGTACGTCGTCTACCACGAGATGCTCCACCACATGATCCCGTCGGCCCGCGGGAGCATGCATACGGGCAGTCGTGCGAGCCTCGCGCTCGCATCGGCAAAGGGGCAGCCCTCGCGGCGCGTTCTCCACCCGCCGGAGTTCCTCGCGCGCGAACAGCTGTTCCGCAAGTACGGGCGCGCTCTCGAGTGGGAGTGCCGCCACATCACGCGCCTTCTGCGAAGCTCCTAGCGGTTCCGGGGCTCGCCCCGTGTGGTAGCCTCTCGGCGCGCTACGCCGCCGCGCGTCGCGAGGAGGTAGCCGCCTTGCGCTCACGACCTTTGTTCGCCTTTGTCCTCGTCGCGCTTGTCGCGCTCGTCGCGCTCGTCGCGTTTGGCTGCGGCTCAGGGAAGGCTCCCGATGCGGCAAACGCGTCCGCTCGCCCCTCGGCGAGCACCGCGGGAGACGCCGGTGCATTTGTGGGCGCCGATGCAAGCCCCCCGCCGAGGCCCTTTGCCGGGTCGGCCGCCGAGGCCACGCAGCTCATCGGAGCCGCCGTCGACAAGGGCGGGGACAAGGTCCAGAAATGCGTCACCGAGTACCGCGCGCGGAAGAATATGCCTCACGAGCGCGTCACCATCTCGATGGGCATCGATCAAGAGGGGCGACTGCTCGGCGCATCGCTTCCCAAGGGCAAGACGGACGAGGTGCTCTCCTCATGCGTGCAGGCGGCGCTCGGGAATGCGCCGTTCCCGCGGAGTCACGCCGGCGTCATCTCGATCACGAAGACCTACGAGGAGATCTCGCAGTGAGGGTAGCGCCGCGCGTCGCCGGCGCGCGGCGGGTGCCCGTTCGGCAGGTGACGATCGCGCTCGCGGCTCTGCTCGTCCTCGCCGCGCTCGCGGCCTGCGGAGCGAGCACGCCGCAGCCGCTCGTCGGCGGTGACCCGACGGTCGCGAAGAAGCCGATCGTCCCCGCGAATCCGCAGGCCGTCGTCGGTCACATGCTCGGCTCGATCGCCGAGCGGACCATCGGCCCGTTCCTCGCGCGCATTCCGGGGCAGGGGGGGCTCGTCGCATGGGTCACTCCCGCGGAGGGCAGCGCACGACGGATCGTCGCCGTTCCGATCACCGCCGTTGGTGAGCCGCGCGGTGCGGCGAAGACGCTCGCGAACGTCGGTGTCGACACGACCATGCTCGTCGTCCGCCCGACACGCGGTTCGGTCGCCGGGGTGGCCGTCGCGTGGACCGTGCTCACCGACCGCGGCGAGGCGCTCTACGCGCTGGTCGTCGGCGAGGACGGCGTGCCGCGCGGCAAGGCCGTCGAGCTCGCGCGGACCAGCGACGACGTCGTGTGGGTCGACATCGTCGCCACCGACGTCGGCTCCGTCGTCGTCTGGGCCGAAGAGACCCGGGGCGCGGACGCCAACGTCCTCGCGGCCTCGCTCGATGTCGACGGGAAGGTGCGCGGCGTTCCGGCCCGCATCGCCCACGGCGTGGCCGGGTGGCACGCGCTGCCGCTTCCCAACGGGGTCGGCGTCTCGACCATCGTCACCGCGAAGGGCGCGAAGGGCGGCTCGCTCTCGTTCCTGCGGCTCGACGCCGACGGTCACCCGAGCGGCGCACCGGTGCCCGTCGTCGCTACGCCGGTCGTCAGCGGTGACGTCGAGGTCGTGCGCGGTGCCGGGCGCCTCGTCTTCGCGTGGACCGACCGCACGACCGACGATCCGTCGGTCGTCGCCGCCGCCCTTGGCGACGACGGCAGAGTCGAGGCCCCGCACAAGGCCGTCGAGGCGCGCGGCGGCGCGGCTTTGCTCGGCCTCGCGGCAGGCCCTGCGGGGACCGCGATGATGTGGGAGGCGCCCGTCCGCCGCATGAGCGAGACGCGTCGCGTGTATACTGCACGTATAGGCGCGAGCCTCGGGGTCGACGGTCGCCCGTCCTCGCTCGAGATGGTCGGTCGAGCCGCGCCCGAGATCGTCGCGACCGACGTGGGCTTTGCCATCCTCGCGCCGCTGCGCGATTGCGAGGTGGGCTCCCCGCGTTGCCCCGACGCCGCCATCGTTCCCACCCTCCTTCGCACGGACGCGCAGCTCGTCCCGATCCAGCGCGAGCCTTTCGGCTTCGGCACCGACCCGGCCTCGATGGCCTGGGGAGTCGGGTGCGAGAAGGAGGTCTGCCTCGCGCTCGCCGCCTCGGGCTCGTCGCCGGCGCGCGTGCGTGCGGCCGAGGTCCGGTCGCGGACGAACGTGAAGGCGCCCGTGGCGGCCACGGTGCTCGTCGGCAACGGCGGGCCCAGGGTCACGGATGTGAGCGCGATCGCGACCGGCGAGAGCGTGAGCGACATTGCGGTGACCCACCTCGGCGACGCGACGCTGCTCGTCACGCTGGCGACCAAGGCTGAAACCATCGGCGTGAAGGCTCATGTCGCCGCCGAGGACGCACGCAACGCGCCGATGACGCTCTCCACGCGCATCATCGATGCCGCCGGCAACGTGTCGGCGCCCGCCGTCATCACGACCCGCGCGCTCGCCGTCGGCGGCGTAGCGATCGCCCCCGCCGAAAAGCCCGAGGACGGCGCGGCGGTCGCGTGGGTCGCGCGAGACAACGGTGATCCGGAGGTCCACGTCACCAAGCTCGACAAGAAGGGCAAGAAGGTGAACGACCTGCAGCTCACCACGATCAAGGGCGACGCCAGCGACGTTGCGATTGCGTGGGCAGGTGGCGGATGGGTCGTCGCGTGGGTCGACGGCCGTGACGGCAACGGCGAGGTCTATGCGACGCGCGTCGGCACCGACCTCTCCCGCGGCAACGGCATTCGCATCACGAATGCGCCTGGAGACGCGAGCGACCTCGTTGCCTTCACGCGCGGCGATCGCGTCTGGCTCGCATGGGCTGACCCGCGCGAGAGCCCGAAGGACGGCATGGCCGACATCTTCGTGGCCGCCATCCGCACCAAGGACGCGCAGCGTGATGTCGAAGAGCAGCGTGTCCTCGCGACCGCCGCGCACTCGCGCACGCCGCAGCTCACGGCAGGGGCCGAGGGGGGCGTCAACGTCGCGTGGATCGAGGAGGCGCCGCTGGGCGTGGAGTCGCCCGACTCGAGCGGGTACGGCGCCATGTGGGCCACCGTCACCGCGAGCGGCAAGGTCGCGAAGCCGTTCAAGCTGCCCCTCGGAGGCGAAGGCGCCGCGACGTCCGTCGCGCTCGAGGCAAATGCGGGCACTCTCCGCGCGGTCATCGCGCGCAGCATGGCCGACGCGATCGCGATCGACGGTGTCGACCTGATGGCTCCCGAGCCGCACGCTTTCCCGCTGCTTACGCTCGACGGGCCTCCCTCGCTCGACGTCGCTCTCGTCCTCGAAGGCGGCACCCTCTATTTCAACGACGACGGCCCTGCTCCCGCAGACAAGCGGGCCCGGCGGGCTCACATCGCCTGGTCGCGCTGAGCAACCTTCGATTTCGAAGACGGGTACGCAACTAGGTCACGCTCCGGCCGAGAGGGACCATGCCTGGCGTAGGCCCGGTGCCACCGCCTCTCTTTCACCCTCGCAGGAGCGTCCATGGATTCCCCCACGATCTCGTCACGTCCCGACGTCACGGTCGCCACCACGGCGCCTCGCGTCACCCCCACGCCGGACCGCGGCGCCTTCAAGAAGGTCCTCACGCAGTCGCTCGTGCGAGGCGCCGAGACCGCCATGAAGGTGCTGCCCGGCGGGCCGCTGATGGCCTTGGCCGTCCGCGGCGGCGGCGGGCCCGGCGGCGCGTTCGGTGTTCCGATGACGGGAACGGGCTCGCCCCTTCGGAGTGGCGGTGGTGCGCCCGAGGGGCCAGGCGGAGCCGCCACGCGCGCCGGGGCCCTCGGCGGCGCCGTCCAGAGTGTGGGTGGCGCGGCGCTCGCGAGTGCAACCGGTGGAGCTGCGCCCGGCGGGACTGCGGCGGCCGGCGCCGAGGGGGGCGGGCTCGAATCGTCGCTCCAGCAGAGCCAGGAGATGAACCTCTATTACCTCCAGATTCAGGAGGCCGTGAACGCTCAGAACCGCTCGTTCACTGCGCTTTCGAACGTGCTCAAGGCTGAGCACGACACCGTGAAGACGGCCATCGGCAACATCCGCTAGACTAGGAGAGTCCCATGGCGATCGATCGCATCGGCAAAGGCGCGGGGCTTCCCGGCGGGATTCCATCCGCAGCAGAGGTGAAGCCAACCGGCGGCGCGGCCTCCGTCGACGCTCCGTTCAAGGTCGATCGCACCGACTCCGCCAGCGCTGCGCAGCGGGCCGGCAACGTCGAGTCCGCGACGTCGCCTCTCGGCCGCCTGCGCGCCGGTGAAGTCGACGTGCACGGCTACGTCGACCTCAAGGTCGACGAGGCCACCTCGGCTCTGAAGGGCATGACGCCCGCGGAGCTCGACGAGATCAAGAGCGTGCTCCGCGATCAGATGAAGAGCGACCCCGGTCTTGCGGATCTCGTCCGCACTGCGACGGGGAAGATGCCGACGCCGCCCGAGGACTGAGCGACGCGGGGCGGGCACAGAGAGCTCGTGCCGTGTGATTTCACACGAGCTGAGGTACCGTCCGCAAGGTGATCGGTCGTCGGATCTTCCTCGGCATCGGTGCTCAGCTCGCGCTCGCGGCATGCTCTCGTCGTGACACGCCGCGCGCCGCGGCGGGCAACCCTGCGCCGGTGCCAACCAGGCTGCCCGAGATGCTGCCGCCCGACGCAGAAGCGCTCCCTCGAGGTCAGGTCGGCACGCAGACCTGGACCTTCGACAACGGCGGTCGTGCGGTCGTGATCGTCCCTTCGTGGAGAAAGCCCGACGAGAAGCTCCCCGTGCTGATCGCCCTGCACGGACGCGGCGAGGCCAACAAGGGCCCCGTGGAGGGCGTAATGGGATGGCCGCGCGACTACGCGCTGCTTCGCGCGATCGAGCGCGTGTGTGCTCCGCCGATCACGAGCGCGGACCTCGAAGGCTTCGTGGACCCGAAGCGACTCGCCGATCTGAACACCGGGCTCGCGGCGAATCCCTTCAAGGGCCTCGTCGTCGTGTGCCCGTATCTGCCCGACGTCGACCTTCGCAAGGCCGCGCCCATGAAGGAGTACGGGCGCTACCTGCTCGAGACCGTGCTTCCTCGCGTTCGTGCCGAGCTTCCCGTGTCCTCGTCACCTGCCGCGACGGGCATCGACGGCGTGTCACTCGGAGGCGCCGTCGCTCTCCGCGTCGGCCTCGGTAACCCCGACGTCTTTGGCGCAGTCGGGACCCTGCAGGCTGCGCTGGGGGAGGATCAGGTCGCGGAATTCACCGAGCTCGCGAAATCCGCGCGCGCGAAGAACGCGTCGCTCAAGCTGCGCCTCCTCACGAGCAAGGACGACTACTTCCGCGGCGCGATCGCGCACACGTCGGCATCCTGGAAGGCGGCGGGCATCGATCACGACTACGCCGACGTTCCCGGCCCTCACGACTATCCGTTCAATCGAGGACCGGGCGCGATAGAGATGCTGATCTGGCACGATCGCATGCTCGCGCACGGATGACGCGCTAGGTCGTGTGCAGCGCACACGACACAGCGTCCCGAAGGTCCGCTAGGATCGCCGCCGATGGCAGACGCGACGGCGACGAAGGGTCTCGAGCCCACGAGGAAGAAGACCCAGGGAACGCACTGGATCCTGGGGTTCGACGCCCTCGTGCGCGACGAAGCGCTCTCCGATCGCAAGAACGTCGGCGGAAAGGCCGCGCGCCTCGTGTGGCTGCGGCGTCACGGTTTCCTCGTCCCCGAGACCTGGGTGATCCCGCAGAAGGCGTTCGTCGCCGCGCTGCGCGAGCTCTCGCCCGCTTGCGAGCCGCGCTCGCTGCTTCGTGCCGCAAGCGGGCGTGCGGTCTATTCGCGCGCAGCCGAGGCGCGTCAGGAGATCCTCTCGGCGAAGCTGCCTCCGCACCTCGAGGAGGAGCTCGAGGCGCTCTGGGCCGTGCACGGCGCGAGCGCGCCGTGGGGCTTCGCGGTTCGATCGAGCGCAACGTGTGAGGACGGCGCGCTCGTCTCGATGGCGGGGCTCGCCGAGTCGGTGCTCGGCGTGCGAGGGGCGCCGGCGCTCGTCGACGCCGTACGCCGCGTCTGGGCGTCGATCGCCTCGGGCCGCGCGCTCGGCTACCTCGCCACGCACGGCATTCGCGACGTCGGCATGGCCGTCGTGCTCCAGCCGATCGTGCGCGCGTCTGCGGCGGGCGTGATGTTCACCCGCAAGCACGGCGGACCGCGCGAGCGCATCATCAATGCGGGCTTCGGGCTCGGCTCGCCCGTCGTCGACGGTGTCACGACGCCCGACATGCTGCGCGTTCGGGAGGACGGTCAGGTGCTCGAAAGCACGATCGCACGCAAGCTGCGCGCGGCGGTCGTCGGTGAGGCCGGCGTCATGGAGATCGCCGTCGAGCATCCCGACGCCCCCGCCCTCACGAGCGCGCGGATCACCGAGCTCGCGTCGGTCGCGAAGCGCCTCGAGCAGATCGAGGACGTTCCGTGGGACATCGAGTTCGCCTGCGAGGGCGAGCACGTCTGGATCGTGCAGGCGCGCCACGTCACCGGTCGCGGCTTCCCCGAGGGAGGCGATGCGACGACCGTATGGAGCAGCTGCAACGTGGGTGAGGCCCTACCCGGGGTGGCGACGCCCTTCACCTGGTCCGTTGCCGGTGACTACAGCGAGTCCGGCTTCCGCAAGGCGTTCGGCACGCTCGGCTGCTCGGTACCAAAGCACGCTCGGCTCGTCGGCAACGTGCACAGCCGCTTCTACCTGAACCTCACCGAGTTCATGCGCATCGCCGCGCAGGTCCCGTGGCTCGACCCGCGCACGCTCGTCGAGCTAGGCGGCGGCTCGGGCGGAGACGAGCTCGCGAGCCAGGTCGCTGAGGTCTCTCACAAGGGGTTCTTCGCACGGCTGCCCCTCACCCTGACGCGCCTGCTCCGCGAGCAGCTTCTCCTCGACGACCACGTCTCGAAGTTCGAGCAGGAGGCCGAGCACTCGTCCCGCCTGCACAACGCGCTCGACCTTGCGATCCTGCCGGACGACGGCGTCGCTCGGAAGATCCGAGACGTCCAAGCGCTGCTCGAGCGAACCGGTGACGTCATGCTCACGTGCGCCTCGAGCGCGCTCGGTACGCACATCATTCTCAAGGGCGTCCTCTCGCGCGTCGAGCCTGACGCCGCCGAGAAGCTCGCGCACGACCTCACACGCGGCATTCGCGACCTCGAGAGCGCACGGCCTGCCATCGGCATCATGCGCATCGTGGATCTCGCGCGTCGTGACTCCGAGGCGCGGGCCATGCTCGTGCAGGATGGCGCGACGGTGAGCTCGCTCCCCGAGGGCCCGGCCAAGCGTGCGTTGGTGAGTTTCCTCGAACTCTACGGCGACCGTGCCGTGCGCGAGGCCGAGCTGTCGACCCCGCGCTGGAAGGAGGACCCTCGACCCGTCCTCGCGATGATCCGCGTCGCGCTGCGTGGCGAGGCACGAGACGTCGAGCCGCAGCTCGCGCGCGCGAAGGCCGAGGCCGACGCCGAGATGCAGCGGCTCGTTCCGCGCCTCCGGTTCGCCGAGCAGACGCTCGTGCGTCACCTCATCACGCGCGCGCAGAAGGCCGCTCGTCGTCGCGAGCAGATGCGCACGCAGGTGACGCGCGTGCTCGGCATGCTTCGCGACGTCGCGCTCGACGCCGACCGACGTCTCCTCCGGCTCGTGCCCGAGCTCGCGCGCGACTGGGCTGAGCTGCGTGCCAAGGAGTCACACGGCCTGAGCGCCATTCACACCGTGTTCTTCCTCACGGTCGACGAGGTCGTGAACGCGCTGAGGGCGTCGCGTACCGACCTCGCTCCGCTCGTGCGCGCGCGCCGTGCCGAGTACATGCGCGATCAGGCTCGCCCTGATCCGCCGGTCACGTTCATCGGTGCGCCGCCTTCCGTGCAGCTGCCTCCCGCAGGGGGCGACGTCATGCGAGGAACGGGTGCGAGCTCCGGCGTGGTCGAGGGCACAGCGCGCGTTCTCCTGTCGGCGTCGCAGATGAGCGAGCTCGAGCCCGGCGAAATCCTCGTCGTCCACACCACGGACGTCGGCTGGACGCCGCTCTTCTGCATCGCCGCAGGCGTCGTGACCGAGCTTGGTGGGCCGCTCAGCCATGCGGCCGTCGTCGCGCGCGAGCTCGCCGTTCCGAGCGTCGTCAACGTCGACGGCGTGACGCGCGCCCTGAAGACGGGCGACCGCGTGCGCGTCGACGGCGACCGTGGCGTTGTCGAGCGACTTCCCGCGAAGACATGAGGCCGAAAGGCGGTCGCGAGAAGCGCTGGGTGGTACGCGAAGGCGACGGCGCGACGGTCGCGGACATCGTGAGGCGCGCCGGCGAGCCCGAGAGCGCCGTCGACGAAGGACGCGTGTTCCTGGGGCGCGCGCGCGTGAAGAGCGGCAGCGAGCGCGTGAAGCCCGGAGACGAGGTGAAGATCGGGAGCGCAGCCTCCGGCGAGCCCGCGCTCGTCATCTGGGAGCAGGACGGCCTGATCGCGTGCGCGAAGCCCGCGGGCATCCCGACGGTGCCCGACCATCGAGGCGCGTCGCACTCTCTCGTCGCGCTCGCGGCGCGCTCCATGCGGCGCAAGACCGAGGAGCTGTTCGTCACGTCGCGTCTCGATCGCGAGGTCAGCGGCGTCGTCGTGTTCGCAACCGATCACGACGCCGAGGAACGACTGCGGCGCGCCCGCGAGGAGGGCCGCTACGCACGCCGTTACGTCGCGATCGCTGCCGAGGCCGACCGGCTCGGCGACACCTCGCATGCCGCTCGCACGCAGGTGTGGGACGCGCCGATCGGCGCTGGCAAGGATCCGCTGCATCGTGCCGCAGGCGGGCGTGATGCGAAGCCCGCCCAGACGCGCTGGACGATCGTCGCGCGCGCCGGCAGCTTCGCGATGCTGGCCGTCGAGCCGCAGACGGGACGCACCCACCAGATCCGCGCGCACGCGAGCCACGCGGGAGCGCCGCTCGTCGGCGACCGCGACTACGGCGGCCCGTCGCGGGTCACGCTACCGAACGGCCGCATCGTCGCGCTCACGCGCATCGCGCTGCACGCCGCGCGCGTCACCGTGCCCGGGTCCGGTGGCGAGCCGCTCATCGCGTCCGCACCCGTTCCGCCGGAGCTCACGCGCGTCTGGTCGGACCTTGGCGGCGCTGCCGAAGCGTGGGATAGAGCCGTGTCGTGCGAGCTTTGACCATGAATCGTAGATCCGGGTGGAGCCCGCTGCGGGCGCTGCCCGCCGCCCTGGGCCTCTGCGTCGCCGTCGGTCTCGCGACTGCTTTCGGAGCCGAAGCCGCAGCCGAGACTCCCGACGCGCGCGACGCGGGCACGTCGCGCGACTCCGGCGCCGGTTCGCGAGACGCGGGCACGCCGGAGTCGGGCAGCCTGATCTCGAAGATCCCTCCCGACCCGCCTCCGCTCTCCGAGCGCGAGCAGTGGGTCTTCGATCTGCGTTGGGATCGTGGCGACGTTTACCTCCTCGAGGTCCACAAGATCGACATGGGAGCGCTGCACGTCACGCCTCGCGTGATGGGTCGCTTCGCCCTCGAGCTCTTCGAGGGACCCACGCTGATCGAGCGAGTGCGCTTCGACTTCCCGATGCTCGGCGCCCCCGAGGGACCGGACGCCGGGATGCGGACTGCCCCACGCTTCGAGCCGAAGCTCCGAACGCGCATCGGTGTTCTCTTTCCGGCCACCAAGCGAGGTACGCGTCTCGAGCTCTGGGACCGCGCCCGCGACGTACGGATGCCGCTACCGTGGCCGCCGAAGGAAGGTCCCGCCGACGCGGGCGCGCCGTAGCGCGAGGCCGCTAGTCTTTCAACCTCCTGGTGCATCGGTCATCCCCGGACGAGCACGCGACGCCGCCTTCTCTTCGTGATCCCGGTGTCGTTCGGCGCATGCCTCACTCACCGTCTCTCTCGCCCGCGCCAGCGTCGACGCGGGGATAATTCTCCGCTCCGGCTCTCGTCGTCGGTATCCCGGTGGCGGCCGGGCACCAGCTCGACCCGTTCATCTCTCCCGACGGTGAGAGGCTGTACCTCGGGCAAGACAACGCCGATGCCGCCGCGCTGAACCAGGACATCTACATGTCCGCGCGTAATGTCGACACTTCGTTCGGCGCGCCCGCCGCGATCGCGGAGCTCAACACGTCGAGCTTCGAGAGACACAGCCGATCCTCACCGCGGACGAGACGATCGACTATTTCACGAGCAACCGCGACGGAGGCAACTTCGACGTCTGGCGGGCGCATCGCGCGGACCGGAGCACGCCGTTCAGTGTCCCCGAACGCGTTCCGGTCGCGAGCAGCACGCTCATCGATACGCCGACGTGGGTGTCTCACGACGACTGCGAGCCGTGGATCGCGCGTGGCGAGTTCCCCGCCAAGCGCGATCTGCTCCGGCTATGCCGCCCCGCCCGCAGTCAGAGCACACATGTCTCGGTCGTTCGACGGACCGCGAGGAGGGGAGACCCCCGGTCGAGCTGCCGATCGCTCGCTTGGGCGTATTCGGCGGTCTCTGTTCCCGTGCGAGCTCGTCCGTAAAGGCCCGCCAGATCGCTTCCGGACCTGGGCCGTAGAAGGCCGTAGATGTCCACGCGTTCTGCCCTTCTTGCCCAGGATCCTCGGCAAGAACTCACCATTTGTGCGACCCTTCTGCCGATGACTCAGGGCGAAGAGCAGGCCGTCGATCCCCTCGTCGGCATCGTTGTCGCGGGCAAGTACCGTATCGTCAAGCAGCTCGGCGAGGGCGGCATGGGGTGCGTCTACCTCGCCGAGCAGCAGCTCGGCTCGACGACGCGCAAGGTCGCGCTGAAGACCCTCCACAAGCACCTCTCGCACGACCCGGCGATCAAGGCTCGGTTCGATCGCGAGGCCGGCACCGTGGCGGCGCTCGAGCACCCCAACACGATCCAGGTCTACGACTTCGGCGCGATGGAAGACGGCACCCTCTATCTCGTCATGGAGTTCGTGCAAGGGCGCAGCGTCGCCGACATCCTCGAGAAGGACGGCCCGATGCCGCCCGCACGCGTGGAGAACATTTTGCGCCAGGTCTGCGGCTCGCTCGCGGAGGCGCACGGCCACGGCATCGTGCACCGCGACCTCAAGCCCGACAACGTCGTGCTCTGCGAGCGCGCCGGGCAGAAGGACTGGGTCGAGGTCCTCGACTTCGGTATCGCCAAGCGCTCGAGCGAGCACGACCCGAACGAGGCGAAGCTAACGCAGCAGGGCATGGTCCTCGGCACGCCGCCGTACATGAGTCCGGAGCAATTCACCGGTCAGCCGGTCGACCTTCGCAGCGACATCTACGCGCTCGGCGTCATGACGTACGAGATGCTCGTCGGAAAGTACCCGTTCGAGGCGAACACGGCCTGGGAGTGGGCGTCGAAGCACATGACCGAGGCGCCCCGTCCGATCGAGACGCAGGCGCTCGGCCAGCACGTGCCCGCGAAGATGCGCGATGCGATCAAGCGTGCGCTCGAGAAGAACAAGGACGATCGCTTCAACTCCGTGACCGAGTTCTACGAGGCGTTGACCGGCGGCGCCGCGATGCCTGCCCAGACATCGGTGATGAACGAGGCGCCGGCGCACGAGCCGCACGTCGCCGAAGCGATGCCCGCGGGCAATCGCGCGAAGACCGAGATGGGCGCACCCGTCGCGATGGGCGCCGGGCCGCCCGCGGGCGTAATGACGCCGCCATACGGCGGTCCTTCCGGTGGACCTCCGCCCGTCGGAGCCGGCCCCGCGGTCGTTCCTGCGGGACCCACGCACCAGCCTGCGCACAAAAGCGGTAGCGGGCTCGTCGTCGGCCTCGCCGCGGTCGCCGTGCTCCTCATCGGCGGCGGCGGTCTCGCCTATGCGCTGCGGAGCAAGCCGAAGCCCGTTCCGACGGGCGACCTGAGCGCTCTCGCGGGCCTCAGCGCGAGTGCCAGCGCGGGCGCTGCGCCGGTCGAGAGCGCGGCGGTCGCCACGACCGACGACGCGGACGCATCCGTCGCCGGAACGGCGCCGCTCGGCGGCGTGGTGGTGACCACCGCCGTCGGCGCGAAGACCGGGACCGGCACCTCGGGTGGTACGGCACCGAAGCCCCCGACGAGCGCGAAGCCGGTGCCGACACCGACGATCAAGGTCGACCCGCCGATCTGCGTGACGGCGCGAGCCGCCGCCCAGGCCAAACGCCCGACCGCCGCAGAGCTCGCCAACCGCTGCCGGATCGCAGGCGGGACTCTCTGACGCGCGTTCGGCCGTAGCGCCGCAGGAACATTGGATCGACGGGCCCGCACGTCCGTCCAACCCCGGCCCGCCAAGCTTGCTAGTCTCAGCGGCGCTCCGGCCGTGTAACTCACACGACAGGAGCTCCCGAAGGCCGCTCTGCGATGCAATGTCCGTCGTGCCATAAAGACGTCGAAGGTCATCCGCCATTCTGCGCGCTGTGTGGCGCGCCGATTCCGAACGCGGCCGGGCCGGACCCGCTGCTCGGCCGGACGCTCGGCGGCAAGTTCAAGATCACCAAGCTGATCGGCGAAGGCGGCATGGGTGCGGTGTATTTGGGCGAGCAAGCGCTCGGCCAGCACTCACGCAAGGTCGCGATCAAGACGCTCCACCAGCACCTGTCGCGTGACGCGAAGATCCGCGAGCGCTTCCAGCGTGAGGTCGGGACGCTCGCCACGCTCGAGCACCCGAACACGGTCCAGGTCTACGACTTCGGAACGACCGAGGACGGCGTCCTCTACATCATCATGGAGTTCGTGCTCGGGCGGAGCATCGCCGACGTCCTGACGAAGGACGGGCCGATGAAGGCCGATCGCGTGGAGAAGATCGTCGCGCAGATCTGCGGCTCGCTCGCGGAGGCCCACGGCAAGGGAATCATTCACCGCGATCTCAAGCCGGACAACATCATCCTCACCGAGCGCGCCGGTCAGAAGGAGTTCGTGAAGGTGCTCGACTTCGGCATCGCGAAGCGGAGCGGGGAGGCCGATCGCAACGAGGCCAAGCTCACGCAGCAGGGCATGGTGCTCGGCACGCCTCCGTACATGAGCCCCGAGCAGTTCACGGGGCAGCTGCTCGACGCCCGCAGTGACATCTACTCGCTTGCCGTGATGGCCTACGAGATGCTCACCGGCGTCTTGCCGTTCGACGCCAAGAACGCCTATGAATGGGCGACTCTTCACATGACCGCAGCGCCGAAGCCGATCGAGGTATCGCCGAACGGCGCGGCGCTCCCGGAGTCGATGCGCGGCGCGATCATGCGCGCGCTCGCGAAGAACAAGGAGCAGCGCTTCGACTCGGTCACCGAGTTCCACGATCGCTTCGCCGGCATCGCGGCGGCGCCGCCTGCCGAGGCTGCGCAGAGGCTCGTGACGGCGAACCACAAGTCCGTCGCGTCGCCGATGCGTGCGGGAACGGCAGGCATGGTCGGCGCTCCCGGGCACGACGCTCCTGCCGTTGCCGCGGCCTCCGTGGTCGCCGCTCCGTTCGTGGCTTCATCCGCGCCCGCAGTTCCGGTCGCCGCTCCGTTCCTGGCTCCGTCGGCGCCAGCGATGCCGGTCGCCGCGAGCGCCGAGCCGCTCAGGGGCAAGACACAGATGGGCGAGCCGCTCGCGTTTCCTCCGGGCGAGCCGCCGTTCACCGCGAGCCCCGCCGCGCCGGCTTACGCGGCTGCTGGCGGCACCGCGAACGGTCCGCCCATCAACGCGCCGGCCGCATACAATGCGCCACAAGCCTCGGTCCCTGCGAATCGCGGTCGTGGCGACGACGGTGAGAATCGGAGCAGCCGAGGTCCGCTCCTGGGAGTCCTCGGCTTGGTCGCCGTGCTCAGCATCGGGCTGGTCGCGTGGGGTGCGGGCGCGTTCGGGTCTCGCACGCCCACGCCTGTGGTCCCGCCGCTCGATCTCGGTACGTCGGCGCCCGTGGTGGTGACGCCTCCGGCGCCGGAACCCGTTACACCTCCCTCGCCCGCGACGGTCGCGCCTCCTCTCAACCCGGCGATCCTCCCGCCGTCGGCGCCTCCGAGGGCGACGACCAAGCCGACTGCGTCCAGCCCAACACCCGCGCCCACGCCCAGGCCGCCGGGGACGACTCCCCCTGGACCGACGCCGCCAGGGACGACTCCGCCTGCACCTGCACCTGGACCGACGCCGAAGCCGCCGACACCTGCACCGACGCCTGTACCGACACCCGTACCGACGCCCGCACCGACGCCCGTGCCACCGCGTCCGGCCGGAGATCCCGCGTCGTGCGTGAGCGCGCGCGCGGCCCGAGCGGCGGGTCGGCCGACCGCGACCAGACTCGAGCAACTGTGCCGGGACCAGGGCGGTATACCCTAGCGATCCCAGCAAGCCTCTACGGAGAGGCAGCGGTGGCGGCGATCGTTGGGAACTTCGATTTCACGCTGGCCTGTGTATCCTCCGGGGATGACGCATCGTAACTCTCCGGCGCTTCGCGCTGCTTGCCGTAGCCTTCTCCTCGCCGCCACACTTGCCGTTGCGTGTGTTGCATTCGCCGGCTGCAGCAAGAAGGACGAAAAGGGTGCAGCCACCGACGCTGCGGCCGAAGCGGACACGCCCACCGCCGTGGTCGCTGCGGACGCCGCGGCGGTCGCCGATGCAGCGGTCGCGGTGGCGGATGCTGCTGTCGCACCGCTCGCGACCGCGGTAGCGCCGCGCCCGGTCGCCAAGCCCAAGTTCGTCGATCCGCCCATCTGCGCGATGGCGCGCAGCTCGAAGCAGCGCAACGCTCCGACGGCGGCAGCGCTCGAGCAGCGCTGCATCGCCGCCGGCGGCGTGATGTAGCTCGCGCTTGGCCTCAGCCGAGCCGCCCGATGATCTTCTTCGAGAAGCGGTAGGCGTCGCCGGGCCGGCGGGCCGAGACATAGCTTCCGTCCTCGACGGCTGCTTGATCCCTTGCGCGTGTCTGCCTGGAAGCACGAGCGGCCGCGATGCGGCTCGGCCGCGCCCTCGGCGTGCCCACAGTGGTCGACGCAACCGTGCGCCGCGAAAGCGATAGGGTTCAGTCACGCCAGCAGCGCGACAGCTCGACGAGCACCGTCTCCGCGTTGGCGAGCCCGTCGGTGCCGTTCTCGAAGCGGCGCGTGAGCCGGTCGGGCGTCAGCTTGTAGAGGCTGCGCGGAAGCTTGACGAGCTCGAGGATCTTCTTCGGGTCGAGGGGCGTGTCGTCGCGCAAGTGGAAAGTCACGCTGCGCGCGGTCGCCTCGCAGCCGAGGACGCGCAGCTTGCGCAGCTCGCACTTCATCGTCATCAGCCGCACGAGGCAGCGGGCGTCGGGAGGCGGCGGGCCGAAGCGGTCCTCCATCTCCGTCGCGATCTCGCCCACGTGAGCCTCGTCGATCGCGCTAGCAAGGCGCTTGTAGAGCGAAAGGCGCACGCCGACGTCCGACACGTAGTCCTCGGGGAGCAGCGCCGTCACGTCGAACGACAGCTCGGGGTCGACGTCGTGGACCACCGGCTCTCCGCGGAGCTCGTGCACCGCTTCGTCGAGCATCGAGCAGAACATGTCGAGGCCGACGCTCGCCACGTTACCCGACTGCTCGGCGCCAAGCAGGTCACCGGCGCCGCGAAGCTCCAGGTCGAGGCTCGCGATCTTGAAACCGCTACCGAGCTCGGTGTGTCGCTCGAGGGCTTCGATGCGGGCTCGCGCGTCGTCGGTCATCTTGTTGGGCGGTGGAACGATGAGGTAGCAGTATGCGCGTTCCTTCGAACGACCGACGCGACCGCGCAGCTGGTAGAGCTGCGCGAGCCCGAAGAGGTCTGCACGGTCGATGATGATCGTGTTCGCACGCGGGATGTCGAGGCCGCTCTCGATGATCGCGGTCGCGCAAAGAATGTCGTAGCGACCCTCCACGAAGTCGAGCATCGTCTTCTCTAGGACGGTCTCGCCGCCTTGCGCCGCCGCCGAGCTCCCCTTGCCGGCCATCTGCCCGTGCGCGACCGCGATGCGCGCGTCGGGGAAGAGCTGCTGGAGCCGCTGCGCCTTCTCGTAGATGCCCTCGATGCGGTTGTAGACGTAGAAGATCTGACCGCCACGCGACAGCTCCCGCCCGATCGCCTCCTTGAGGACCTGATCGTCGAACGCCGTCACGAACGTACGCACCGCGCGACGATCGACCGGCGGCGTCGTGATCAGCGAGAGGTCACGGAGCCCGCTCACGGCCATCTGCAGCGTACGAGGGATCGGCGTGGCGGAGAGCGTGAGCACGTCGACCTGCGTACGGATGGCCTTGATGCGCTCCTTGTGCGTCACACCGAAGCGCTGCTCCTCGTCGACGACCAGGAGCCCGAGGTTCTTGAAGTGGATGTCCTTGGAGAGGAGACGGTGCGTTCCGATGACGACGTCGACCTTGCCGTCCTTGAGGCGCGCGAGCGTCTCGTCAGACTCCTTCTTCCCCTGGAAGCGCGAGAGCGCGCGGAGCGTGATGGGGTAGTCGGCCATCCGCGCCTCGAAGGTGCGGAAGTGCTGCTGCGCGAGGACGGTGGTCGGGCAGAGCACCGCGACCTGCTTGCCGGCCATCGCCACGCGGAACGCGGCGCGAATCGCGATCTCGGTCTTTCCGAAGCCGACGTCGCCGCAGACGAGGCGATCCATCGGGCGTGCGGTCTCGAGGTCCTTGTTCACGTCATCGATCGCCCGCGCCTGATCGTCGGTCTCGTCGAACGGGAAGGTGGCCTCGAACGCGCGGTAGTCGTCGTCCGCGGGCTCGATCGCGTCACCGGGTTGCGATTGACGCTCGGCGTACAGGCGGAGCAGCTCGTCGGCCATCTGCTTGACGGCCTTCTCGACGCGCGATTTCGTCTTCGAGAACGTCGCGCCGCCGAGACGATCGATCTTGGGCTCGCCGGCCTCGGCGCCGGCGAACTTCTGTATTTGATTGAGGCGATAAACGGGGAGGTAGAGCTTGTCGCCCGACGCGTACTCGACGACGAGCAGGTCGACGGTCAGTCCGCCGACGTTGCGGTGGACGAGGCCCATGTACTTGCCGATGCCGTGATCGACGTGCACGACGTAGTCGCCGACGCTGAGCGAGCGAAGATCCTCGACGAACGGACGTGCGTTGTCGCGGCGCGACTTGCGCTCGCGGACGCGGTTCGCACGGCCTCCGAAGATCTCCGCCTCGGTGACGATGACGAAGCCTTCGCCGGGAAGCATGACACCGCGGTCGAGGGGGCCGACGATGATCTGCGCGTCGTCGTCCTCCTCGCCGTGGCCGGCGCGAGCGGCACGCTCGTGCAGCCACGCGGGATCGAACGATGCGCCGCGAATACGGCAGCGGATGTCCTGGTGACGGAGGAGCCCGGCGAGGCGCTCCGCCTGCGTCTGCGCGCGCGCGGTGAGGAACACGCGCAGACCGTTGTCGCGAAAATGTGCGATGTGCTGCGCGACCGGTGCGAGCGTTCCCGAACGCCCCTTGGTCGACCGCGCGGCCTTCACCGCGCGCGTGAGTTCGTCGTTGTCCGAGGCCGCGAGATGGAGTGCGTCGCGGGTGACCTCGTAGGCCGCGAGGCCCTCAGCCTCGCCTGCGACGGCGGCGCCGTGGAGTACGACCACGCGGTGCGCCGCGAGGTCGCTGACGATGTCGCTCTCGGAGCGAAAGAACGATTCGGGAAGGAACTGCGGCTCGCTCGCCTTGGCGGCGGCGTCCTGCGTGGCGCGACCGAGCTCGTCGAGCACCGTTCGCGTGATCTCCCGCGGATCGGTGAGGACGTAGCGAGCGTCGGCAGGGAGGTAGTCGCTGAGGGGGACGAGCGCGTCGTAGTAGGCGGCGAGGTAGCCATCGGCGCCGAAGAACGCGCGGCCGGTCGCGACGTCGTCGACGAGGACGCGCGTCTTCATCGTCGGCCAGTCGATCATGTCGGCGAGCTGCGCGACGCGCATGCGGGCGCGCTCGACGTATTCCTTCGCGAGGATCGTGTCGCGTGCGGGCGGCAGCCAGAGCTCCTTGCGAGCGCCTTCTGGGCGCGTCGTCTGCGAGGTCGCGTCGAACGACTTGATGGAGAGAACGGCGTCGCCGTAGAGCTCGATGCGCGCAGGGTCGCCCTGCCCGGGGGGCCAGATATCGAGGAGCGAGCCGCGAACCGCGAACGAGCCCGGGTCCTCGACCACCGGCACGCGCAGGTAGCCCGACTCGGCGAGCGCACGGACGAGGTGCTCGCGATCGAGGTCAGCATCGACCTGGACGCGGTGCGTGTGCTCGCGCACGACTCCGCGTGGGACGAGCTTGCGTGTGAGACCCGCGGCAGGCACGACGAGAACACGGAACGGGCGCTGTCGCGCGAGGTGCCCGAGGGTGGCCATCCGACTCAGCGCGGAGCGGCGGTCGGGGTTGACGTCGGCGTAGGGAGACGACTCGGAGGTCGCGAGCACGAGCACGCGGTCGCCGTCGCTCATCTCGTCGTCGCCGTCGTCGCCCGGCCCGAGGAGGAACTGCACGTCCTTGGCGAGCGCGCGAGCGGCATCGCCGTCCGAGGTCACGGCGACGACCGTCGCACGCCCGGCGCGCACGAGCTCGGCAATCACGACGGCGTCCGCACAGCCCCGCACTCCGGCCACGTCGAGACGCGGGCAGTTCTCGGCACGCGCGGCGATCTCGGAGAGGCGCGCGACGACCACCCCCTCGGGCGGCAGCACCGACGGAAGTGCCGCTGCGAGATGGAGATCGGTCACGCACCTCTTCTAGTGCGGAGCGTCTCCCGGTCGCAACCCGCGAATGGCATGCGAGGGCGGCGAGGGCCTAACGCTAGCGCGACCGTGGCTATCCGCTGTACCGACACAGGCGCGTCTACTCTTTTGGCGAGCGCGGGGTCCAGAGCCTGAAGCCCGCCGGGATCACGAGCAGAGCGCAGACGAGACCGGCCGCCGAGCCGAGTGCGCCGACCTTACCGACGTCGACCAGCCCTCCGAAGCGGCACACGATCAGCGCACCAAAACCCGCGGCGGTGGTCAGCGCGGTCGTAGCCGCCAGGGGCGCTTGCTCGGCGAGTGCATCATCCACCGACGCCTTGCGTCGTGCCGCCTCGAGGAGGAAGAGCGCTTCGTCCAGCGTGATCCCCAGCAGCACCGGGAGAACGAGCGCGTCGTACACGTGCCAGCGGACGCCGAGCGCCCGCGACACCAGCAGCACGATGGCGATCTCGACGACGAGCACCAGCAGCGCGAGGGCGATCGCGCTCGCGCGCCGCAAGGACACACCCAGCACGATCACGACCATCCCCATCGCAGCGGCGAGCACGCGCGGCAGATCGCGCGCCATCGTCTCCTTCAGGGACGTCTCCAGGTCGGCGAAGCCCGTCTGCACGGCTTCGGGGTCGGCGGCGCGGAGCCATGCTCGCGCTTGAGCCGCCTTGTCGGGATCCTTCGAGAGTCGGACGAACGTCACGGCGAGCGTGCCGCGCTCGTCCCTCCCCAGGTGCCTGCGCTTGACCCATGCGAGCCCGGGGTCGTCACTCGCGGCCACGTCGGTAGTCCCTTCACTCGGGTGCGCAAACGCCTCGAGGGCCGGCTCGAACGCGTCCACGGCGAAGCCTTCGTCGGCGAGCGACTTCGCGAGGAGCGCGCGTTTACTCGGTAAATCAAGGGCATTGCGAAGATCGAGCCGCGCCCTTTGCGCCGCGAGCGAAGGTGCAATCGTTCCGAGCGCATCGAACCCCTCGATCACCTCGTCCGCCGCGAGCTTCTCGGCGACTTCGGCGACGGCGTCCGAGCGCGCGCGCGCACGCGACTCGTCGGCATCCGCGGAGACCACGAGCAGCTGACCGCGGGTGCCGCCGAACGTCGCGTAGATCTCGTCGTACACGCCCGCCGCGGGCAGAACGCGCGCGTCCAGTGCGACGACGCCGTGATCGATGGTCGGCGCCCCGAACGCGAGCGCGAGCGCGAGCGTGCACGCCGCCGTCGCGAGCACGGCGAGTGCCCGCGGTCGCGTTGCCGTGAGCGCGGCGACGAACGGGAGCCTGAGCTCGCGCGGCGGGGGACCACGCTCGAGCCATGCGCCGACCTCGGGCACGACGAGAAGGATGGCCACCGCCGTGAGTACCTCGCCGAACGCACAGAGCACACCGAGCTGACGCATGCCCGCGATGTCGCTGAGGCCCAGACACGCGAACGCCGCACCCGCCGCGATCGCCGCGCCGAGCGTGGGCTTCCAGGTCTCGCTCCGGGCGATCGTCGCGGACTCGCTCGGCGAACGGCCCTCGCGCCGCGCCGCGAGCAGGCGACCGTAGACGTGCACGCCGGTATCGACGCCGACGCCGATGACCACCGCCGCGAAGGCTGTCGCGATCGCCGAGAGCCGTGGATAGATCAGCGCGGCGAGCGCCGTGGTCCAAAGCGTACCCGCGGCGAGCGGCGGGAGCACGGCGAGGAGCGCCCGCGGACGACGGAACGTCGCGACGAACACGAGCGACGCGAGGACGCCGGAGAGAACGCCGCTCTTCTGCAGGTCCCCCTTCATCATCGCTTCGGTCTGCTTGGCGATGACGTGGCCGCCGGTGAGCGAGAGCA
>JAYSXP010000648.1:0-8021 GCA_043717125.1 Polyangiaceae bacterium
GACGTCGGCGATCGCCTCGACCGCCGCGAGCTTCTGCGCGTCGGGTGCGCCGAAGCCACCGTACGTTCCGAGGCTGAGGACGCCGTCGCCGGTGCCTTCGAGCGGGCCTTCGTAGCCGTTCTGCGCCGTGTAGAAGGAGCCGTCGAGCATGGGGAGCGCGCTCGTCGCCTCCGCGGCGGTCATCGCGCCGTGCAGCGGCGACAGGCGATGGCGATGCAACAGGCGGAGGAGGTGCTTCTCGGCGACGTGGCCGTCGGCTTCGCCCATCCGACGCGTGAGCTCGCTCCGCGCGTAGTGGAGCATCGTGCGCACGGGACGCTCGGGGAGCGTCACGTCGACGACGTCGAGCTCGACGGGGAGCGACGTGAGGAGCTGACCGCCGGCCTTCACGACGAGCGTGCCCTTGTAGAGGTCCGCGGGTTGCGCCTTCGCTACGGTCACGTCGATCCACACGATCCCGTTCGTGTGCGCCGCGACCGTCATCGGGTACGGTGACCACGGCGGCGCGACCTCGACGGGAATGAGCGCGTCGGGGAGCTTGCCGATCCATTTGCTTGCGGTCGGACCGGAGCCGGGAGCCCATCCGAGCGACTCGCGCGGGTCTTTACCGCCGGAGGGCCGAGGGACGTCGAGGAAGTGCTCGACGAAGCGCTCGATCGGCCGTCCCACGTAGCTCGTCGGATCGGTGGCCGCTGGTGCGTTCGTGATCTTCGAGGTGTCACTCGCCAGCGCTTCGAGATCGACGGTCACGCCCGAGAGCGGCGACGCGTCCGCGGCGACGACGATCTGGAACGCGACCGTCTCGTTCTTCATCGCGAAGAGGCGGATCGGCGCTCCCGGCGACCAGACGGGATTGCCGTTTCCACGCGCGAGCGGACCGGGCCTCGCGTCCTGCTTGATCTTCTCTCCGTCGTCGATCGCCCAGACGAGCGGCGCCGCTGTCGCGACGCGTGGGAGCGCGAGCGCCATCGCGAGGAGCACCGCCCGCTTCATCCTCCGGGCCTGAGCCTCGTGTAGACGAAGATCGCGCTGAGCAGCGCGACATCGGCGGCCGCGATCACCCCGATCTCCTTGGCGCTGAGGCGCACGCGCCACTCGGGCAGCTGCTTGCGCAGGGCACCGGCGAACGCGCCCGAGAACCCGATGTAGATCCAGAGAATCGCGTGGAACGAGAACGAGAGAAAGAAGCTGCCGACGACCGCGCCCAGCATCGATGCGAGGAGCGCGGTCGCCCATGCGCGTGCCTGGTCGGCCTCGGGACCCACTTGCTTGTCGAGCGCGCGTAGCGCCGAGAGCGGGATCTTGACCGCGAGGTAGAGGACAGCGCTCCACGCGAGGAAGCCGAGCAGGCCCGTCTCCGCGGCGGCGAGCACGTACGAGTTGTGGGCCGTGAGGAAGTGATACTCGCCGAACTGTCCTTTGCCGATGCCCGTCAGCGGCGAGTGCCTGACGAGATCGAGACCTATTTGCAGGCACTCGATGCGCTCGGCCGACGAGCCCTCCGCCTCCGAGCTCGAGCGGCCGGTCATCGAGGACAGAATGAGGAGCGGTACCACCGCCAGCGCACCTGCGGCGGCACCCGCCTTCCAGCCGAACCGACGAATGAAGTACGTGCCGAGGACGACCAGAAGTACGAGCTGCCCGCCTCGCGACTGGCTGAAGAAGATGCACGACGCCACGAGCGCCAGGGAACCTCCGGCGAGGAGGAGCCGTAGCGCGTTCTTCTTCTTCTGAAAGAGAGCGAACGCGAACGGGAGCCCGATGGCTACGGTCAGCGAGAGCTCGTTCGGATCCTCGAGGTTGCCGCGGAAGCGGATGCGGCCGGCGACCGAGGCCGTCCCCATGAGACCCGCGTGCTCGCACGCCCAGGTCTTCTCGTGATCGTCGTTCTCCTTGATGCACTCCGCCTCCGCCTCCGGTCCGCTGCACGGATGCCCGTCGTAGTGCTGGACGGTGCGGTCGATGGGATCGATCCAGTGGCACCGAAACGGGGCGTTCGCCTGGTGCGTACCGACGAAGCTGAGGAGCAGCGTGAGCGCCAGGAGGGTCGTGCCGGCGATCTCGTAGAGCCTCCATGACTGCATGCAGTGCGCGATGGAGAGCGACATGAGGATCGACGTGCCGAAGAGGATCGCCTCCGCCGAGAGCTGCGCCGGCGCGTGGATCATCACGCTGAGCATGCACCACCCGAAGAACGCGACCGCGAACGGGAGGTAGGGCGCCGGCTTCATCCGGTTGACGCCGAGCCCAAAGCGCCCCGCGTCGAACGCGAACCCGAGCACGATGAGCGCCGGCAGCGTGTAGAGCGGCTTGATGGCCGTCAGCCCCTCGTAGAGCTCCTGAGGCTTCAAGAGTACGAAGATCACCTCCAGGAGGATCGGGATGATCGCAAACATCGACGGCGTCGTAGTATCGCACGCGATGGCGTCACTGCTGGAGAAGGTGCGCCGTAGAAACCTCGATCGCTGGCTTCCCGGCTACGCCCGCGACCTCGGGCGCAAGCTCCGGCGCCCGAAGCACGACGGGCCGCGCCATCTTCTCTTCGCGCTCTGCGACCACTACGAGCCCTTGTGGGGAAAGGTCGATGACGCGCAGGGCAGCGCGCGTGTGAAGGCCTGGCACGAGGGCTATCCGACGCTCACCAGCGGCTATCGCGATGCCGATGGACGGCCACCGCGCCATAGCTTCTTCTTCCCGGGCGAGGAATACCGACCCTATTTTCTCGATGCGCTTGCGGATCTTGCGCGGAAGGATCTCGGCGAGGTCGAGGTGCACCTGCATCACGACGGCGACACGGCGGCCACGCTCGCCCCGAAGCTCGAGCGCACGCTCCGAGACTTCGCGCAGCATGGTCACCTCTCGCGCGACGCCGCCGGGAGGCTCCGCTGGGCGTTCATTCACGGCAACTGGGCCCTCGCGAATCCGCGTGACGACGGCAAGTGGTGCGGCGTCGACGACGAGCTCCCGCTCCTTCATCGCCTCGGTTGCTACGCGGACTTCACGTTCCCGTCGGCCCCGGACGAGTGCCAGCCGAACGTGGTGAACCAGATCTACTGGCCCACGGGCGATCTCGCCGCGAAGCGCTGCTACGAGACGGGCACGCGCGCGCGGGTGGGCGAGGTGATGACCGACCGGCTCTTGCTGGTGCAAGGCCCGCTCGCGCTGGCGCGCCGTCCGGGCAAGCTCTCCGTGCGGATCGAGGGCGCGGCGATCACGGCGACCGATCCGGCGAGCCCGGCGCGCGTTCGCACGTGGACCAAGCAGGCCATCCACGTCGAGGGTAGGCCGGAGTGGATCTTCGCGAAGCTCCATACGCACGGTGCGCCGGAGCGTGAAGCGAAGTCGCTGCTCGGGGATGGCGGCCGCGCGCTGCACGAGACGCTCACGACGAACTACAACGACGGCCGGAACTGGATCCTCCACTACGTGACGGCGCGCGAGATGTTCAACATCGCGATCGCTGCGATGGAGGGCAAATCCGGGAACCCGGGCGACTACCGCGATCACGTGCTCTCGCCGCCGCCCGTCGTGACGTCGCGGTGAGCCACGCGCTCTGGCGCGGTCTCCTGAACGGCGGTGGGCAGCGTCACTTCCTGTTTCGCGGCGCGCATCGCGACGTCCCGGAAAACGATGCGTAAGGCAGCTTCCCGTCTGCCGGATCGGGTCGTCCTGGACGAGGAAAGGCGGACGTGAAGCCAACGCTCACCTCAGGGCGACTTGCTCGCCTCTGCCGTCCGCCCGTACGCGCCTAGATTCGCGCGGCCGCCGTTCGGCGCGGGCTCGGTGCCCGCGCCCGTCGCGGGATCGGCCATGTCGATCGCCGGGCTCGTCACGGTGTCCATGACCCACGTGCCCTTCGAGAAGTGCCCGGCCGTCGACTTCTCGTGAAGGTCGTTTGCTCCCTCGTCGACGAACGCCACGTCCGGTGGCTCGAACACGCCCGCGCCGATCGTGCACGCCCCGCCCCCGCCGCAGCTGCCTGAGGCCACCGAGTAGCTCACGGCGATCGACGTCGTCGGATCGCCGAACAGCGCGTCGTCGCCGTTCTTCCAGAAGATCGAGTTCGTGAACGTGACCTTCGAGTAGGTCTCCACGAAGACCGACCCGCCGCGCGTCATCGCCGCCGGCTGCCCAGCCTCGTCGAGCGTGTTGAACGCGACGGTCAGGTGGTCGCCGACCAGCGTCGACCCTGTCGTCGGTCCGCTCAGCCCATCGGCGTACAGCGCCCCGCCGCGCGCGACACCGTTCTCCAGGTAAGACCGGTTCTTGTACACGATGTCGTGGGACATCGTGATCGTCGCCCCGTCATCGACGAACACCGCGCCGCCCACCCCCGCGAGGTTGTCCGTGAAGACGTTGTACGCAAAATCCATCGCCACCGGCGCCGCGCCCGCCTTGAATACGATCACCGCGCCGCCCCAGCCGTAGCCGACGCCCTTGCCGATCTCGTTGCCGCGGAACAAGTTGCGGGTGATCGTCCCGGCTGTCGGGCTCAGGTAGAGCGCGCCGCCATGGTCCGAATAGCCGATGTTCCGCTCGAAGAGGCTGCCGTGGACCGTGACGCTCACGTCCCCGACGCAGACGATCGCGGCGCCCTTTGCCGCGCGGTTGTCCCGGAACACGGAGCGCGTGATCCTGGCGTTGACGCGGTCGAACGACGCGCCGCCTCCCTCGACGTCCGTCTTGCCGTTGTCGGCGAAGACCGCGTTCGCGATCGTGAAGGTGGCCTGCACGGAGTTGTCGCCGTCGACCGTGAGCCCGCGCGCGCCCTTCTGCACGGTCAGCCCGTCGAGCCCGAAGCTCTTCACCGTGGACGACGCCTTCAGCACCGGCTCAGCCACGTTCGCCGCCTCGACGACCGTCGCGCACGCATCCGTCCGCGAAGCGAAGCCTGGCGCGAATCCGCCATAGACCACGAGATCTTTGTCCGGGATGTCGACGTTCTCCTTGTACGTCCCGGCCGCGACCCAGAGGACGCCCTTCGACGCCGCGCTCTGCATCGCCATCGCGAGCGTCTTGAACGGCGCCGCCAGGGTCCCAGCCCCGGTGCCCGCTGCGTTTGCATCGACGTAGACCGTCGCGACCGCTGCCGGCATCTCCAGCGAAGGACACGAGGTCACGGGCGGGCCTCCGTCTCCGCCCGGGTCGATCGGTCGCGGCCCGTCTCCCGCTGCTGCATCCAGATCGCCGACGGGCGCGTCGCCGCGGTCGCCGCCGTCCGCACCCGTGGGCGCGGCATCGTCGCTCGAGTCACCGCAAGCCGTCGCCGCCATGACCAAGAGAGCGGCGATCGCGCCCAGCTCCGCCCATCCCCCACGAAGACGTGTCATCGATGTCCCATCCTGACGACTGAGTATGGCGGAGATGAGGTCCTCGCGCCCGCTCAGAGCGTCACGGCATGGGTATCCTCGCCTCCTGTCGTCTTGTCGCGCTCGAAGAACATGCGCCGCCTCTCCGACCTTCCGCCTCCTTTCCGTCACGGCTCTCCGGGGCTTCCTCGCGTCGTGACCCTCGGCGGCGGTCACGGCCAGGGCGCGCTCCTCTCTGCGCTCGTGCGCCTCGAGTGCGATCTCACCGCGGTCGTCTCCGCGGCGGCGAAGAGGGCCGCTGCGTCGGCAACCTCGTTCTCGCCGAGATGACGCGCGACCTCGGGAGCTTTCAGCGCGCCGTCGACTGGGTCGGCAAGCTCCTCCGGTGCTCGGGCCGCGTGGTGCCCGTCGCGGAGGTCGCCGGCACGCTGAACGTCTACGATCGCGTCCTCGGGCCGATGAGCGGTGAATCCCACATCGAACGAGAGAGCGCGAGCGCCCTCGTCGCGACGGTCGACGGCCCCGAACACGCGAGCGACGACGCCCTCGCGGCGATCCGCGACGCCGACCTCCTCTTCATGGGACCGGGCAGCTTCGTCGGAAGCACGCTCGCGGTTCTGACGACGGCCGAGATCGCCGAGGCGCTCGTGGGCGCGGTGGGCCGGCGCATCCTCGTCCGCAACGTGAATCACGAGGAGCACGCCGCGGTCGCCGGCGCCGTCCCGTATGCGGAGCACGAGCGCGTCCTCCGCGACCACCTCGTCATCGGCAGCGTCGGCGCGCCGGTCACGTTCGACATCCTCGCCCACGACGCTCGGGAGCAAGGCACGCGCACGCGCCCCGACGGAACCGTCGAGCTCCTGGGCCCGATTGCCTCCGACGACGGCCGCCGCCACGACGCCGCCCGCCTGGCTGCCTTCCTCGCCCACCACCTCGGCCTGCGGCCCAGGCCTCCGGGCATCACTCCGATGGATTCGATCGACGCCGAGGCGCAGGCCATCTTCGACCGCTACATGGCCACCGCTCGCGTCCGCCTCCATGGCCCCACGAGCGCGTGAGCGCGGCGACGCTGGTGGATCGCGATGCCGACGCTGCCGTCATGGGCGGCGCCCGACGGGGTGCGGAAGACGCCGGCGAATCAAGCTTGGGTGCCGCGGCTCGTCGAGGATCTCCGCTGCAGCTGCAAGGGCGCACGTGCCCCCCGTGAGAGCTCGGGGTCAGAGCTCGTCGCCGCCGACGCGGGCGCCGAGGGCGTGGTCCCAGATGTTCTTCTTCGTGATCTTCCCGCTGGGCGTCTTCGGCACCGACGACACGAACGTCACGAACTTCGGGACCATGAAGGCCTCGAGCCGCGCGCTGCAGTGCTGCATGACGTCGCGTGCCGTGTAGGTCGTGCCCTCGGTGAGCACGAGGAACACGCGGATCGCTTGACCGAGGATGTCGTCGCGCTGGCCGACGACCGCCGCGTCCTGGACGCCGGGCATCGCGTACAGCGCGTTCTCGACCTCCTTCGGCGACACCTTCTCGCCGCGGGTCTTGATGATGTCGTCCTTGCGGCCCACGAAGTAGAGGTGGCCGTCCTCGTCGCGCTTGAACTGGTCGCCCGTCCACAGCCACATCTCGTTCGGGATGTGCGGCGAGGGCTTCAGCCACTCGGACGTGATCTCGGGCTTCTCCCAGTAGCCGCGCATGACGTGCGGCCCGCGCACCACGAGCTCGCCGACCTCGCCCGGCGGAAGCTCCTTGCCGTCCGGTCCGACGACGAACACTTCCATGTTCGGCATCGGCACCCCGACGCTGAGAGGCTTCTTGTCGAGCAGCGAAGGCGGCAGATAGCAGACGCGCTTGCACTCGGTGAGGCCGTACATCGAGTAGAGCCGTGCGTTCGGACAGAGCCGCTTCAACGTCTCGATGTGCGTGAGCGACAGCGCCGCCGCGGTGTTCGTGACGTAGCGAATGTTCTGGAGGCGCGCGCCCTTCTCCTCCCACTGCCGCAGAATGGAGGCGATGGTCGGAACGACGGGAAGGCCGGTGACCTTCTCCTCCTCGATGACCTTGAGGATGGCGGCGGGGTAGTTGAACGACTGCTCGAGCACGAGCGTCCCGCCGAACTGGTTCACCATCAGCCACTGGTAGAGGCCGTAGTCGAACGAGAGCGGGAGCACGCAGAGGACGATGTCGTCCGCGCGGTTCTCGAGATACGTCGTGATCGACTCGGCGGCCGACACCATGTTGTGGTGGGTGAGCATCACGCCCTTCGGATCTCCGGTGGAGCCCGAGGTGTAGATGATCGCGGCGAGGTCTGACGGGATGCGCTCGCACGCGGGCCACGCGACCGGCGCGTCACCAACGACCTTCGCGAGGTCGTGACAGGCGGTCGCCGCGATCTTCTTGGGCGCGTCGCCCATGTCGGCGATCAGGACGTGCTCGAGGTGCTTCGCCTCCTGGAGCGCCGGCGTGTAGTACGGCTCGAGGACGCGATCGGTGATGAGCACGCGCGCGCGGCAGTCGTTCAGGACGTAGGCGAGCTTGTCGGCCTTCGTCTGCGCGTTGACGACGACGAAGATGCCGTCCGCCGCGAGCGTGCCGAAGATCCCGAGCGCGAGCTCGGGCGAGTTGTCGAGATAGAGCGCGACGCGATCGCCGCGCGCGAGGCCGAGCGACTTCAGCGCGTTCGCGATGCGGCCGGCCTGATCGTGGACCTGGGCCCAG
>JAYSXP010000649.1:0-7979 GCA_043717125.1 Polyangiaceae bacterium
CCTCAAATTCGTGGTCCAGAACTCCGCGGGTGCGGACGTGCAGATCGCCGATGCAAACCGCTCGATGCCGGCGAAGGCGCTCGGCGTCAGCGCCCCGAAGCTCGCCGTCCCGTCGGTTCTCTAGCGCTTCGAGCTCGACAGTCGATCGTCGATCCCGACGCGCGCTGTCGCGAAGACGACGAGGGCGAAGACGACCCGGATACAGAGGATGGCGGGGAGACGCGGGCGATCGGTAGAGCTCACCCTCCATCCCTCATCGATACTGCGCTTCGCTCGGGTCCCGCCAGCGCCGGGGTCTTCGCACGGCGAACGGTCGACGGCGCGGGCGCTGCGGACTTCAACACCCATCCGGCGTGGTCCTCGTCGAGTAGCTCAGACGCCGATCACGGTTCGCACGTCGATGAGCTCGGGGAAGAACGCGTGATCGAGCGCGCGCTTCAGAAACGAGACTCCGGACGAGCCGCCGGTGCCCGTCTTGTGTCCGATGATGCGCTCGACCGTCTTCATGTGACGGAACCGCCAGAGCTGGAAGCTCTCCTCGATGTCGAGGAGCTTCTCGCACATCTCGTAGGCATCCCACCAACGCGAGGTGTCCTCGTAGATCGTCTTGAAGACCGGCACGAGCTCGGGGTTCCGGACGTAGGGCTCGGCAAAGTCCCGCTCGAGGCACGACGTGGGTACCGGCAGTCCCCGCCGCGCGAGGTAGCGCAGGAACTCGTCATAGAGCGACGGCGCGCGGAGCAGATCCTCGAGCACGTCGAGCGCCACCGGGTCATGGCGAAACACCTCGAGCATCGCCTTCTGCTTGTTGCCGAGCAGGAACTCGATCGCGCGGTACTGCGAGGACTGAAAACCCGACGAGGTCCCCAGTGCGGGTCGGAACTCCTCGTATTCGGAGGGCGTGAGCGTCTCGAGGACGGCCCACTGTCCAAAGAGCTGCTCCTGGATCAGCTTCACGCGGGCGAGCCCCTTGAACGAGTGTTCCAGCTTGTCGACGCTCACATCGAGCACCACGGCGGACAGCTCGTGGATCATGAGCTTCATCCACAGCTCCGAGACCTGGTGCTGGATGATGAAGAGCATCTCGTCGTGGCGGGCTGGCTCTCCGTTACGCGCCGACACGGGAGACTGGCTCGACAGGAGACGGTCGAGCTGCAGATACCCCCCGTAGCTGAGGCGGTTCTGGAGATCGGTCACGATCGTCGGTTCGAGCTCGCGTGCACACATGATTACGAGGACCTCGCAGCCACTTAGTACGAGTGCCGGCAAGCGTCGTCCAGCTCCGAGCGCAGGCATTGTGGCTCAGGTCTTCAGCGGCGCCCTGCGGTGCCGTTATCGTCAAGGTGACAGCCCTCGCACAGGTCCTCGAAACGCGCGTCGCAGCGGGTGACCTGGACGTGCCCGTCCTGCCGGAAGCGGCGCGAGAGGTGATGGACGCCTGCAAGCGCGAGGACTGCGACATGCGCGAGCTCGCGGCGATCGTCCGCCGAGACCCCGCGCTCGCGGCCCACTTCCTCCGCCTCGCGAACAGCTCGGTCTTCGGCGCGCGCACCGCCATCGTCAGTCTTCCGCAGGCGCTCGCGCGGCTCGGCGTGAGCCAGACGAGGCAGATCGCCTTGCTGGTCGCCTGCCAGGCGCGCGCCTTCGCGTGCAAGACCCGCAAGGCCGCAGCGCAGAATCTGCGACGTCACTCCGTGGCCACCGCGATGTGGGCCCAGGAGATCGCGCGCCTGCGCCGCCTCAACGTCGAGGAGGCTTTCCTGAGCGGTCTCCTCGGCGATGTCGGGATGCCTGCGCTGTGGCAGCTCGCCGACGACATCGAGAACGCCTCCGCAATCGCCAACGACGCCGCGGCGGTCGATGCCGACGTCGCTCGGCTCCACGACCACGTCGGCGCCGACATCGCGCGTCGATGGGGACTGCCCGATCGCACGGTCGACACCATACGAAAACATCACTCCGTGCTCCCCGAGGGCACGGTCGTGGCGACGGGTGCAGGCGCCTCCGTCGACGCGACCGTCGTAGCAGTCCAGCTCGCGAACACGCTCGCGCGCGCCACCCTCGCGGATGAAGCAATCACGCAGCAGAGGATCCAGGTGCATCCGTCGGTCATCGCGCTCAGTCTCTATGCGGAGGAGATCGAACTGCTCCTCGCACGCGCCCCCTCCGTACTCGACGCGATCCGTGCGCTGGCATGAGCACCGACGTCGACGTGACGGAGGTGGACTTCGCCGTCATCGGCAGCGGGCCGGGCGGCCAGAAGGCCGCGATCTGCGCCGCAAAGGCGGGCAAGAAGGTCGTGCTCGTCGAGCGCGAGCACCGCAGCGGCGGCGCGTGCGTCCATCACGGCACGATCCCCAGCAAGACACTTCGAGAGACGGCGCTCGCGCTCCGTAGTCTCGAACGACGCACCGGCGGCGCGCTCGAGGCCTCGCTCGGTGAGGGTCGCGAGGTGTCGAGCCTCATGACGCGCCTCAACGACGTCGTCCGAGCCCACCAGACGTACATCGAGGAGCAGCTCCGGCGTAACGAGATCGCGGTCTGGCACGGTCACGCCCGATTCGTGACCGATCGCGTGCTGGAGGTCTCGGCACCCAACGGCGACCGACGGCGTCTCCGCACGCAGCACGCGGTGCTCGCGAGCGGCTCCCGCCCGCGCACGCCGCCTGGCGTGGAGATCGACCACGAGCACGTCCTCGACAGCGACTCCGTCCTCTCGATGACGTACTTGCCGCGCACGCTCGTCATCCTCGGCGCCGGTGTCATCGCGAGTGAGTACGCGTCCATCTTCGCCTCCCTCGGCGTCCGCGTGACGATGGTCGACCCGGGCGCGCGCCCGATGTCGTTCCTCGACCCCGAGCTCACCGACTCCTTTCTCTCGTCGTTCGTGGCCACGGGCTCGCGCTTCACCCCGAAGCGCAAGGTGCTGAGCGCGAGGTATGACGGCGTCGCGCGCTGTGAGGTCCGTCTCGACGATGGTGAGACCCTCTTCGCGGACAAGGTCCTCTGCGCGCTCGGTCGCATCGCAAACGTCGACCGTCTCGGCCTCGAGGCCATTGGCGTGAAGACGACGGCACGAGGCTTCGTCGAGGCCGACGCTGACCTCCGCACGAGCGTGCCCTCGATCTACGCGGTCGGGGACGTGATCGGCCCGCCCTCGCTCGCGTCGTCCGCGATGGAGCAGGGACGCCGTGCAGTGCGTCACGCGCTCGGTCTGCAGACGGACAAGTCTGCCATCGCGTTGATCCCCTTCTGCGCGTACACGATCCCGGAGATCGCGAGCGTGGGCCTCGCCAGCGCCGAGGCGATCGACAAGAACGGAAGCGCGATCATCGGACGCGCGAACTACTCCGAGATTGCGCGTGCTCACGTGAGCGCGTCGGGCGAAGGGCTCATCAAGCTCGTCGCATGCCCCGACGGTCGGCGCCTCGTTGGGGTGCAGGTCGTGGGCGAGGGCGCCTCGGAGCTGGTTCACGTCGGGCAACTGGCGATGATCGGCAACTGCGACGTCGACGTCTTCATCGAGGCCACCTTCAACTTCCCGACGCTGGCGGAGGGCTACCGGATCGCCGCTCTCGACGTCGTGAGGCAGCGCGGCACCTAGATAAATGCGTTGCCAGTTGCAGCCGAAGGCGGTTGCATCGTCGCCAGCATGCGAACGATTCGGACGGTAGTACTCACTGCGGCCCTCTTCGGCGCGATTGCGGCGTGTGGCGGAAAGCACCACGAAATCGCTCAGCCGGGGCCTGCGGTTTCCCTCACGGTCACCGGCGCGGGGAGCGCCCTCACCCGCATCACGACGGGTAACGAGGACGAGTGGCGGCCCGTGCTCTCGAACGACCTGCACATGCTGCTCTTCGAGGTCGACACGGTGACCCAGGGGTATGGCGGCCGTAAGAATGTCCGCCGTGCGATCGTCGGCGTGAACCCAAACTCCCCGAACGCGCGGACCCTGCTCACGCCGGAGACCGCGAACGCCGGTTTCCCGAGCTGGATGCCGGACAGCCACGGCTTCGTCTACTCAGGCGATTCGATGGGGCCGCTCGCGATCCTGCGAACGATGTCGGACACACCCGGCTCGGCGGTCACGATGGTCGTCGGAAACCAGATGGCCGCAAATCCGTCGCAGCCCGCCGCGTCGCCGAGCGGAAAGTACGTTGCCTTCAGCACGCAGATGCGTGGCGCCGCGTGGAACCTCGCCGTCGTCGGCATCGACGGCTCGCACCTCACGGTGCTCGGTGAAGGGGCGATGCCCGCGTGGAGCCCGGACGAGAAGAAGATCTGCTTCGTGCGCAGCGTGAGCGGTCAGAACCAGCTCTTCCTCATGAACCCGCTGACGGGCGGCGAGCTCGTGCAGATCACGAACGAGGGCGGAAATGGCGGCCCCGCATTCTCCCCCGACGGAAAGCGCGTCGTCTTCTCGTCGAATCGTCAGGGCACGGGCTGGAACCTCTACACCGTCGGCCTCGATGGAACGGGGCTCACGAAGCTGACGAACGGCGAGGGCGCCGCGCTTCGTCCGCACTGGGGCAAGGACGGCTGGATCTACTTCGACTGGTCCGCGGCCGCCGACGGCACCGGCACCTCGGACATCTGGCGCTTCATGCCCGTGGGCGATGCATCGTCGACTCCCGCGAGCCCGCCCAACGCCGGAGCGCTTCCGCCTTCTTCGCCGCCGGGCACTCCGTCGTCACCGCCGGGCACTCCGTCGTCACCGCCGGGCACTCCGTCGTCACCGCCGCCGGCCGCCCCGCTCCCGCCTTCCAGCCCGCCGGGAGGGGCGAGCCCGCCGACCTCCGCGCTTCCTCCCCAGTATCCCGCTCCGAAGAGACCCAAGGGCAAGAGGTAGCAGCCTGGCCCTGCCGTCGGCGTCGACGTGAGCGTCTCCAGCGGACAGCCGCATGCCGTTGTGCAGGCGCTCACGCCATACAGGCCCGCACCGACGATGGCGGCGAGCACGACGAGACGGGCGCCGGTTCTCGACGATCTCGCTCCGACCTCAGAACTGACGGTCCTTTCGCAGGGTCCTCGAAGGCGACCTCGACGGCCCGCGCCCCGGAGCTGCCCCGGCGTGCCGCCGACCGGCCAAACACCCGGATGCACGTTCCTTCACGACCCGGTGGACAGGAGAAGCGACGGAATTAAAATACCGACCCACGCGGGCCTGACCCTCGCACGAGCAGGGTTTCGTGCCTGTTTATGGCACCTGCGGGCCTCTCTGGAGGAGTTGTCATCGGGGACGCGCACGCGAGAGACGGCGCGGGACTTGGGCCACGGGAAGAAATCCGGTAGGTAGCTCGTTCCGCGCGGCGACAGGTCCCTGTAACCGGTCCACGTATCCGCCGGATTTGGGGCCCATCGTTGCCCACTTTTTTGCGCTCTTCGGAGGTTGGATGTCCACCGACGTGATGATCTACGCGAACGGTCTTACCAAGCGGTACGGCTCTTTTCGCGCGCTCGACGACGTGAGCTTCGAGGTTCGCCGTGGCGAAGTCGTCGGCTTTCTCGGTCCCAACGGGGCCGGCAAGTCGACCACCATGCGAATCCTGACGTGCTTCATCGCACCGACCTCCGGCACGGCGAAGGTCCGCGGCCAGGACGTCTTCGATGACACACTCGCGGTCCGCTCGAGCCTCGGCTACTTGCCGCAGCGCGCTCCTCTCTACCTGGAGATGACCGTCTACGAGTACCTGCGCTTCGCCGCGCAGGTCCGCAACATCGACGCGAGCACGTTCAAGAAGCGCGCTCGTAACGTCGTCGAGGTCTGCGGGCTCGCCCAGTCGCTCTCGAAGGAGATCCGCCAGCTCTCGCACGGCTACCGCCAGCGCGTCGGGCTTGCACAGGCGCTCATCCACGACCCGCCGATCCTCATTCTCGACGAGCCGACGAGCGACCTCGACCCGAACGAGAAGGCGGAGTTTCTCAACTATCTCAAGCAGATCGGCAAGGACCGCACGGTCCTCCTCTCGACGCACAACCTCAAAGAAGTCGAGAGCGCCTGCGCCCGCGCCATCATCGTGTCGCGTGGTCGCGTGGTCGCCGACGGCGCGCTCGACGAGATCCGCGCCAAGAGCGGCCGCGTTCGTTACGTCGTGTCCGTTCAGGAGTCGGTCGGCTCTTCGCCGTACCGCGGCAACGGCCCGCTTCCGAAGCAGTCCGAGGTCGAGGCTGCCCTCAGCCGTCTGTCCGGTGTGAAGAAGGTCGCCGAGCTCCCCACCGACGAGCGCGCGCATGCGTACGCGATCGACGGCGATGACGGCCAGGACATCCGCGCCGACATCTTTCGCCTCGTCGCGGACAAGGGCTGGGTCCTCCTCGAGCTGCACCGCGACACGCAGACCCTCGAGGACGTGTTCCGCCAGCTCACCATCGGCGACGAGCGTCGCAACCGCCAGATCGGACCCGTCACCGAGAGCCACAGCGCCTCGGAGGATGAGGACGACGAGGAAGAAGAGGACGAGGACGACGAGTCGGACGACGACGACTCGGACGAAGAGCCGGCAGCAAAGCGGGGCAAGCGATGAGCAGCGAGACGCGAGACGAGACCCTCGAGAAGGACAGCAAGAAGAAGCTTCTCGCTGCCGAGCAAGCCGCGGAGAAGAACCGCTCGGCGTCGCAGGACGACGAGGAAGAGTCGGACGACGAGGAAGAGGATGAAGAGGAGTCGAACGGCTCCTCCAAGTCCTCTCTCAGCTCGGGCTCGCCCACCACCCCCGCCGGCGAGAAGGCGATCCTGAACCGCCCGAGCTCTGCGCGGATGATCTGGACGCTGACGAAGCGCGAGATCAGCGCCTACATGAGCTCGGCGATCACGTACATCGTCATCGCCGTCACGATGGTCGTCTTCGGCCTCTACTTCTTCTTCTACAAGGGCGGCTTTTGGCAGGTCGACCGCGCCACGATGGCGCGCATGTTCGACACGATCCCGCCGGCGCTTTGCCTCCTGATTGCGCTCTTCACGATGCGCTCGCTCTCGGACGAGAAGCGCGTCGGAACGATCGAGCTCCTCATCACGATGCCGGTAAAGGACAGCGAGGTCATCCTCGGAAAGTTCTTCGGCTCGCTCGCGGTCGTCACCATCGCGGTGCTCCTGCTCGCGGCCTACCCGCTCGTCATGTTCACCCGCGCGCCGTTCTGGCACCTCGGTGAGCTCGATTGGAGCCCGTTCTGGGTCGGTATTCTGGGCCTGTTCCTGCTCTCCGCCGCCGGCACTGCCATTGGCGTCATGTGGTCGTCGTTCACCGAGAGCCAGATCCTCTCGTTCTTCGCGACCGCCCTCACGCTCATCGCGCTCTACGCGGTCGGCTCGGTGACCATCGTAGAGTTCCTCCAGGGCTGGCCTGGCGACGCGATCTCGTTCATCAGCCTCCAGAGCCGGTTCGAGCCCTTCTCGCGCGGTCTGCTCGACTCGCGCGCGATCATCTACTTCCTTTCGCTCACGACCCTCGGCCTCGCGGTCGCCTTCCGCTCTCTCGAGAGCCGGAAGTGGTCCTGAGCACCTCCTAAGAATTTCCGAAGGCACACCAAAATGGCCATGGAACGAAAGAAGAAGGCGTCGGCCGAGAGCGGAGCTCTCGTCCTCGTCATCGCGCTCATCCTCGTGGGCGTGAACGCGCTCAGCTACTTCATGTACGTCCGCAAGGACACGACCAACGCCGAGCGCTACACGCTCTCCGGCGGCTCCGGTCGCCTCCTGCAGTCGATGAAGGGTGACATGAAGGTCGAGGCCTACGTCACGAAGGGCCTCCCCAAGCTCGACGCCTTCGTGCGCGATCTCCGCGATCTGCTCCAGCAGTACAAGGAGGCCAGCAAGGGCAAGTTCGACTACGTCATCATCGAGGCGAAGGACGAGGAGCAGAAGAAGAAGGCCAAGGAGGCCGGGCTCCAGGAAATCCAGTTCGGTGAGGGCTCGGACACGGAGGACAAGGCGGAGTTCGCCAAGGGCTACATGGGCCTCGTCCTCAACTACGGCGCCGAAC
>JAYSXP010000650.1:0-7973 GCA_043717125.1 Polyangiaceae bacterium
GGCCTGCCCGGCAACCCTGCCAGCGCGATGATCACGTTCGCGGTCTTCGGCATCCCCCTCCTGCGCGCGATGCAGGGTGACACGAAGCCGTTCCCCGCCTTCACACGCGCTCGCATGACGCGAGCTCACGCGCACGACCCGGGTCGCCTGGAGCTGGCTCGCGGCGTCATCTCCCACGCCGACGCGGGCCTCCTGGTGACGACGCTCGGAAACCAGGCGAGCGGTGCAGCGACCACGATGGCGCAAGCGGACGCGCTCGTGTGCATCCCCGAGGCTGCGGCCGGGGTGGGCGCGGGCGACGAGGTCGACGTCCTCCTCTTGTCGGATCTGTGCGGTTAGGATCGAGACCCCGATGGCCCCGAAGAAGCCAAACGAATCGCTGAGCCATCTCACGTCTGACGGTCACGCACACATGGTCGACGTCGGCGCGAAGGACGTCACGTCACGTCGGGCCGTCGCGCGCGCCCGCGTCCGCATGGGCCACGAGACGTTCATGCGCCTCGTCACCGGCGACACGCCGAAGGGCGACGTCCTCGCGGCGGCCCGCATCGCGGGCATCCAGGCGGCGAAGCGAACGAGCGAGCTCATCCCGCTGTGTCACCTCGTGATGCTCACGCGCGTGGAGGTGAACATCACGCTCGACGGCGGGGTCGCCATCATCGACGCGAGCGCCGAGGCCCGCGACCGAACGGGCGTCGAGATGGAGGCGATGGTCGCCGCGACCACGGCCGCGCTCACGCTCTACGACATGCTCAAGGCCGTCGACCGCGGAATCTCCTTCGACGTCTGCCTCGTGCAGAAGATGGGCGGCAAGAGCGGCACGTGGGAGCGCGACGAGGACGAGCCATCGGGATCCGAGGAGCGGCCGTGAGCGACGCCGATGCTCGCGTCGACCTGCGCGAGTCGCCGCTCTCGCTCGACGAGGTCGTGGCCAACGTGAGCCGCCCGGGCGCGGGTGGCATCGCCACGTTCGTCGGCGTCGTCCGGGACGAGAGCGACGGACGAGCCGTGACGCGCCTCGACTACTCGGCATACGGCGCAATGGCGAAGCGAGAAATGGCAAAGATCGCTTCCGAGCTGGAGCTGGAGCTCGAGGGAGTGCGCGTAAGCGCCGTCCATCGCATCGGCCCACTCGCCGTCGGAGACGCGGCCATCATCTGCGCGGCGAGCGCCCCACACCGCGGGGCGGCCTTCAAGGCCTGTCGCGAGCTCATCGATCGGATCAAGGCGCGCGTCCCGATCTGGAAGCGCGAGTACGGTCCCGACGGCGCCGTGTGGGTCGGCTGGGTCGACGCGCGCTGCTCGCCGGACGGGCACGTGCACCAAGGGTCCGGCCACGGACACTGACCGTGTTCTCCAGCGCACAGCGGCGTTGACGCTGGTACTCTTCCGCTGACGAGATGTCCGACGACGACGCCCTCAAGCTGGCGCGCGCGCGCATCGGCGTCATCCTGCGCGGCAAGTACACGCTCGAGAGCATCCTCGGCGTGGGCGGTATGGCGACCGTCTATGTGGCGAAGCATCGCAATCGCAAAATGTTCGCGATCAAGATGCTCCACTCCGACCTCTCGACGCGAGAGACGATGCGCACGCGCTTTCTCCGGGAGGGCTACGTCGCCAACTCGGTAATGCATCCGGGCGCGGTCGCGGTCATCGACGACGACATCGCCGAGGACGGCTCCGCGTTCCTCGTGATGGAGCTCCTCGATGGCGCTCCCGTCGACGAGATCTGGATGGAGCACGAGCGGCGTGTCCCCGCGCCCATCGTGCTCTCGATCGGCGACGCTCTGCTCGACGTGCTCACCGCCGCGCACGAACGCGGCATCATCCACCGGGATTTGAAGCCAGCGAACCTCCTCGTCACTTGCGAGGGCGAGCTCAAGGTCCTCGACTTCGGCATTGCTCGCCTGCGCGACGAGCGCGGCGGTGGTGGAACGGCGACCGGAGCGATGCTCGGTACCCCGGCGTTCATGGCGCCCGAGCAGGCGCACGGCAAGACGAACGAGATCGACGCGCAGACCGATCTCTGGGCCGTGGGAGCAACGCTCTACACGCTGCTCTCGGGCCACCTCGTGCACGACGGCGAGAATGCTCAGCAGCTGCTCATCGCCGCGGCCACGAAGCCGGCTCCCCTGCTCTCCACCGTCGCGCCCCACGTGCCGCCGGAAGTGGCAGCCGTCATCGAGCGCTCGCTCGCGTTCGAAAAAGCCGATCGCTGGCCCGGCGCCAATGCGATGCGCGAAGCGCTGCAGGCGGCGAGCCTGGCTACCTTCGGCACGCCCATCCAGCCGCTCGCGAAGCGCGACAAGCGCGACAAGCGCGACGAGCGCGATCCTCCGTCGGCCTTCGACGCCACGGTCAGCGCAACGCCGGTCTCCGCGCCGCACCGCGCGGAGAAGGCTCACCCCGGTCTCGATTCGGCTCCCACCGCGCTCGGGCCGCTCCCGCCCGTCCGGACGCAACCGAAGAGCACCGGCGGCGGGCTGACGACGAACGCCGCCGTCATCGCGAAGACGAGCACCCCACCGCCATCGGACGAGCCGCGGCAGCCGCTTCCGTGGCGGACCATCACCGCCGGCGTCATCGTCTGCGCCGTCGTCGCTGGCGGCATCGCGTTCTATCGAGCCGCGCATGCGCCGCGCGTGAAGCTCTGTGCGCTCATCCTCGACACGAGTGACGGACCGCGTTGCGCGCTCGAGATTCCGGCGGCGGCCCTGCGCAAGCGCGGGGAGGAGACCCTTCGTGTCACCGAGAAGGGCGGCCACGTCGTCACCGTCGAGAACCTCTCCGTCGCGGGATTCCGCCTCGGTCGCGGCGGAACGCGCACCGAGGTGAAGCGCGGCGACGCCGCCGAGGTCCTGGAGATCATCGTCCGCGACGGACGCGACAACCTCGTCGAGTGGCAGAGGTGGTCGGACGGCGGACGCCGCATCGATTTCGTCGACATCGACGGCATTACTCCTCGCCATCGCGGGACGACTGACACCACCACCATCAAGCGCGAGATCGACTCACGCGGTCTGGTCACGCGCGAGACGTACCTCGGCGTGTCGGGACGCCCCCGCTCCGACGACGACGGCGCCTACGGCCGGCTGTTCGTCAACGGGAAGATTGGCCGTTCGATTCGGGTCACGGTCCTCGGCGCGGACGGCAAGCCAGCCGCCGACTCGTCGGGCCGCGGGATCATCCAGCACTCCGACGACGACACCCCGGACGGCGCCGAGGCGCGCACCTTCGACGTCGACGGCAAGCCGATGGCCGTGCAGGGCGTTCACCTCGTGAAGACGACGTGGTCGGACGAGCTCCGCGTCACGTCGTGGCTCGACTTCGGCATCCACGACGAGCCCGTCGTCAGCCTCGACCCGAACGTACGCACCCACGGCAAGCAGCTGGCGTGGAACGAGGCCACGCGCACGCGCGAGGTCACGTGGGTCGACGAGACGGGCCGCACGCGCCCCGAGCGCAGCGATTCGTTCGCGAAGTTCCGCGAGACGTACGACGAGCGCGGACGAACGACGCTCGTCGAGTTCCTCGACGGTGATGGCCACCCCGTGATGCGCCACGGCGACTCGGCCACCATCCGCGCAGTATGGAACGAGTACGACGATCAGACCGAGGTCGCTCACCTCGACTCCGGCGGCCGCCCGATGATCAGCGCTCAGGGCTACGCCAAACAGACGATCGCGTACGACGCCCGCGGTCGCCTGATCGAGCGCAGGAGCTACGACGAGAACGGAAAGCTCGCCGCACGCAGCAAGCACGAAGAAGGCGCAGCGATCCAGCGGCTCACGTACGACGAGCGCGGGCTCGCAGTGTCGCTCGTCACGTTCGACCCCGACGGCAAGCAGGGCGCCAAGAACGACGGCGTCTCGACCGAGCTCCGGAAGTTCGATCGGTTCCGGAATCGGGTCGAGCTCGCGTACCTCGGGCTCGACGGAAAGCCGATCGGCGGACAGGAGGGCCTCGCTTCCCTGCGCGCGGCTTACGACGACAACGACGACCGCGTCGGCGAGGAGTTCTTCGACGCGAGCTCCCTGCCCCTCGTCCTCGACGGCGACTACGCGGCGCGCCGGTTCAAGAACGACGAACGCGGCCTCGTCGTCGAGGAGCGCTACGTCGATGCCCACGGCGATCCGATCCTACGTCGCGACGGCTACGCCACCGCTCAGTACTCGCGCGATCGCAGCGGCGACGTGATCGAGGAATCATTCCTCGGCAAGCACGATGAGCCCATCGCGCGTGTCGGCGGCTACGCCAAGCGGAAGCTCAAGTACGACATCCAGCGGCGCCCCATCGAAGTGACGCTCCTCGGCGCTGCCGGCAAGCCGGTGGTCGGGACGGACGGATGGGCGATCGAGCGCAACGTCTGGGACGAGCGCGGGCTTCCCGTTCGCGAAGACCACCTCGACGCTGCCGGCAAGCCGGTGGTCGACACGGTCGGTCGCGCGTCGTTCGCGAAGGCCTGGGACGCGCGGGGCAATCGCATCGAGGAGACGACGCTCGCAACGGACGGCAAGCAGGTCTCGACGAGCGACGGCTTCGCGACGAAGAAGAGCGTCTACGCGAAGAAGAGCACCTACGACGAGCCCGACGACCTCATCGAGGAGGCGCTCTTCGGCGCCGACGCAAAGCCCGTGCTCGGCAAGGACGGCTGGTCGATCCGGAAGCTGCGCTGGGACGACGTCGGCAATCTCATCGAGGAGGCGTTCTTCGACGGCGAACACAAGCCGACCACGCCCAGGGACTCCTCGTTCGCCTCCTCCCGCAATCGCTTCGATGCACGTCAACGGCTGGTCGAGACGAGCTACCTCGACGGCACCGGCGCGCCGGCAAAGGGCCCCGAAGGCGTGGCGGTCGTGCGCTACCTGCGCGACGCGTACGGGCGCGCGACGGAGACGTCGTACTTCGACGGCTCGGGGGTTGCGACCCTGTCGAACGACGGCAAGACGGTCGTGCGCTCCAGGTTCGACGATCGCGGTCGCCTCGGTGAGGAGCTCTTCTTCGGCGCGGACGGCGCTCCGCGGCTCGCAAAGGACGGCTGCGCGGGGCGCCGAACGAAGTACGACTCGCGAGGGCGACGTGCCGAGGAGCAGTGCCTCGACACGAAGGACGGCGTCGCGCTCTCGGCGGACGGATGGGCGACACGCCGGACGATCCACGATGCCCGTGGCAACGCCGTGGATGTCGCGACATTCGACGCTGACGGGGCGCTTCGTCCTGACAAGGACGGCGTCGCGCGCAGGAGAACCCGGTTCGACGAGCGCAACCTCCCGCTGGAGACGTCGTTCTTCGACGCCGCCGACAAGCCCTCGCACGACAAGCGCGGGGTCTCCGTGCAGCGCTTCACCTACGACGATAGCGGGAAGCGAACGGGCGAGATCGCGATCGACGCGCGCGGCAAGCCGGTCTCCTCGAAGCCCTGACGGAGCCTCCCGAAGGTCGGCTAGCCGCCGGCGACGGGGGGGATGAGCGCGATGGTGTCGCCGTCGACGATCGGGTCCGCGAGGTGCGCGAATTCCTCGTTACGTGCAAAGCGCACGTATCCGAGACGACCCTCGAGCTCGGGATGAACCAGAGCGAGGTGCTTGCCGAGGGCCTCGAGCGTGCCGACCGCCTCGGGGACGTCAAGGTTCTCTACGTCCTTGCCGACGAGATCGCGCACGGCCGCGAAGTAAAGGATGGTGAGCTTCAACCGTGCTCCTTCGTCGGATGGGCCGCATGACCCACACGTCCATGGAGGAGATCGACGGCGTGCGCGAGGATCGGAGCGATGAGCTCTCGCGCGCCGAGCCGCACGGCTTTTTCGCTGCCTGGGAGCGAGAACACGATGCGTGTGCCGATGGTGCCCGCGGTCGCGCGAGAGAGAATCGACCGCACCCCGACCTGATCCCAGGACAGCCGCCGGAACGCCTCACCGAAGCCCTCGAGCCGCTTGTCGAAGAGCGCCTCGAGCGCCTCGTAGGTCCGATCACGCGGCGCGATGCCGGTGCCGCCCGAGAGCACGACAGCGTCGGCCTCGTCGTTCGCCATCACCTCGCGCAGGACGGCAAGGATGCGCTCGGGTTCGTCCGGCACGATGACGTGGCGCACGTGCTGGAACGCGACGAGCTCTTCCGCGAGGGCTCGGCCGGAGAGATCGTCGGCGACCGTACGGGTATCGCTGACCGTGACCGTGATGACGCGAGGCAACATGACGCGGATCCTACTCGGCCCGTCGCCATTCGCCCTCGATTTCCGCTAGGATTGACCGGTATCGATGGTCGCCCTCCCCGTCCTCCAGAACCGCCCCGCCGCCGCGGTTCATGCGCAGCCCCGGGTGCCGCCGCGGTCGGTGCGTCTGTCGCTGACGGACCGGTGCGACCTCGCGTGCATCTACTGCCGGCCGCAAGGCAAGGAGGGCTACTTGGAGGAGAAGCTCGACCTCGAGGCCTGGAAGACAATGGTGCGCGGTCTCGTCTCCGCGGGCGTCCGTCGGGTGCGGCTCACCGGCGGTGAGCCGCTCCTCCATCGCGACGTCGTCGCGGTCGTTCGCTTCCTGGATACGCTTGGCCTCGACGACGTCGCCGTGACCACGAACGCCACACGCCTCGAGAAGCTCGCCCGTCCGCTCCGCGACGCGGGCCTTCGGCGCGTGAACATCTCGCTCGACAGCCTCGACGCGGAGCGCTTTGCGCGCATGACGCGCGGCGGCCGCCTCGACGTCGTGATGCGCGGCCTCGACGCCGCGCTCACCGCCGGCTTCGACGAGATCAAGCTCAACGCCGTGGTCGTACGAGGCGAGAACGACACCGAGGTCGAGGCGCTGGTGCGCTGGTCCTGGGAGCGCGGGATCGTACCTCGCTTGCTCGAGGTCATGGCGATCGGCGAGGGCGCGAACCTGAAGGACCGCGTCGTCACCGCGAGCGAGATGCGCGCGCGGCTCGCACACCTGCTCGAGAGCGGAGACGCCACGCGCGAGAAGGAGCGCGGTCCCGCGGTCTATCTCTACGCGCGTCACGACAAGGCGAAGAAGGTCGGTTTCATCACCGGCACGAGCGATACGTACTGCAAGGGCTGCGATCGCCTGCGCGTCGCGGCCGACGGTACGTTGCGGCCGTGCCTGGCCACCAATGACGGCCTCTCCGCCGCGAGCGTCGCGCGTAGTGGCGACGCGGCGGGTGTGATGCTCGCCGTCGCAGACGCCTGGTCGATGAAGCCCGACGGCGAATCGTTCAAGGGTTGCACGGAGACGAGCGCAGAAAACGTCTCGATGCGCGGCATCGGCGGCTAGGCCGCGCGCTCAGCGCTCGTCGACGTCGAGGCCGACGATCTTCATGAGGCGGAGGGCGTTCGAGCTCTGCACGATGCCGGTTCGAAGCTTGTAGTCGAACGTCATCACCTCGCCGTTCACCTGCTCCTCGAAGTGGATGTTGCGGACGTGGTCCGGCATCTCCGTCTCGAGGTCGCCGAGGCCGAGGTCGTGGGTCGACACCGCACCCATCGCGCCCTGTGCGAGTAGCTCGCGCAGGATCGCGCGCGCCCCGATCAGGCGTTCACGCGTGTTCGTACCGTGGAGGATCTCGTCGAGCAAAAACAGCACGGTGCCCTCGGCGCTTCCCGCCGTCTTCGCCTTGCGCGCGAGGTCGAGCACGAGCTTCAGCTTCTTCAGCTCGGCGTAAAAGCGGCTGGTTCCCTCATCGAGCGAGTCCGAGACGCGCATGCTGGTGGCGACGACGAGGCGGCCGACCTTCATCGACTTCGCGCAGACCGGGGCGCCCGCATTCGCGAGGACGACGTTGATGCCGATCGCGCGGAGCAGGGTGCTCTTGCCCGACATGTTCGAGCCGGTGACGACCAGCGCGTGGCCTGGCCCCTGAAGGGTCACGTCGTTCGAGACGCGCTTGTCCGCTTCGATGAGCGGATGGCCGAGCGTGATGCACTCGAAGGTCGGTCCCGCCACGAGCTCGGGGAAGGTGTGGTCGGGTCGCTCGAAC
>JAYSXP010000066.1:0-6813 GCA_043717125.1 Polyangiaceae bacterium
AACTGCAGCGCCAGCCGCAGAAACTCCAGCGCGCACCGATAAACATCGAGATTCTCGTGATCCAGTCGCGGCGGCGGCTCGTGACCGCTCATGGCCGGAAATCGGCCGCCTCGCCCTGGCGGTTGCCTTCAATCGCGCACGCGCTCGCGCACGCGCACGACCACGACCACGACCACGACCACGACCACGATCGCGACCACGATCGCGACCGATGGCCGGACTTCAGACCGACGGAACTAGGCTGTCACTGGCAAGCCCAGCGCCAGAGCGAGCGCGCGGTCGAGGCGGCGTAGCTTTTCCGCGGAGAGCGCGCCGACGCGTTCGTCGAGCCACGCCTTGTCGATGGTGAGCACGTTGTCGGCGTTCGCGCAGCACGTTCGCGGAAGGCCGTCTCGGCTTCCCAGGCACACTTCTGTCTCGATGCCGCGAACGCGTGTCGTCACCTCGATGACCGCCACCCTGCTGCGCGCGACGTACGCAAGGTCGCGCGATACGAGGACGACCGGTCGACGGCCGACGGGCACCGGGAGGCGTGCCCACCAGACGTCACCGCGACGCATTCGAGGCTCGACGACGACGTGCCGGCGGCGTCGCGTCCCAGGGCTCCCACGTGGACACCAAGGCCTTCGCAACCGCGTTCGCGTCGCGCCGCTCCGCGGGCGCTTCGGGCTCCCGCAAGTACGCGAGCAGGTAGGAGCGCTCCTCGGCTGTCATCGTCTGCTCGGTGAGCCAGGCCTCCAGCGCCGCCGTGACCACCGCGCTCCGCGTCACCCCGAGCACACGTCGCCGCTTCTCCACGGCGAGCAGCGTCTCACGCGGGACGGACACAGCGATCTTGGCAGCCGTCATACGGTCATCCTACCTCGGTATTCCTCACGCAGCGAAGGCTCCGCCGGAGCTTCATGAAACGTGATGGCCGGTAAGGTGCTTCTGCCCGGCCCCTCCCTGGTGCTACATCATGGGGTGTGCCTTGGCCCCTTAGCTCAGCTGGATAGAGCAGGTTATTTCTAATGATCAGGTCGCTGGTTCGATTCCAGCAGGGGCTGCCAACGGGAGACTCGTCAGGGTGATGCGTCGCGCCGCGTAAATGCTGCGGTCTCGACTATGCTGCGCGGTCCGATGGGAAACGCCGAAGGATTGCGCAACGAGGTTCTGACGGCGGCGTTCGATGAGGCGCTGAAGGGCCGTCACGAGCGCCTCTTCGTCCAGCTGGGCATCCAGTCGGGGCTGCCCGGCACCCGCATGAACACCATCCTCGCGCACGGGTTCGCGAGCGAGTGCGCCGCGCGCGGGAAGGCCGCCGACAAGCTCGTTCACATGATGACGCAGCTCCCGGAGACCGCCCCCGGCCAGAGCGAACGCGAGTTCCTCGTCGTCTGCGGAGTCCTCGCGGTCGCCGCGCGCTCCGTCAGCGAGCCGAAGGACCTCGCCATGCGCAAGCAGGCCATCGCCCTCCTCCACGACTCCGCGGAGGACGTTCGCTTCCGCGTCCGCGAGATCGTCCCGATCGCGCTCGCCAAGCTCGGCTCCATCATGGGCGACACCCTCGTGCACGAGCTCGCCTCATGGATGGACGGCTTCTTCCAGGCCGCCGCCGCGCTCCTCGCGATGGCGCAGCCCAACTTTCTCCCCGAGATCAACGACGTCGACGCCGCGCTCACGCGCCTCGACGAGGCCTACGCCCTCGCCAAGAACGCCGCGCGCTCGACGTCGCGCTATCCCGGTCGCAAGGCACTCGTCGACGCACTCGCGATCGCCCCCGCCGCCATGGCCGGCCGCTTCGGCGTGCCTATGTTCGACCACCTCGTGACGTGGTCGAACACCGAGATGCCCGAGCTCCGCGGCGCGATCGAGGCGGTCCTCGGCGAGAAGAAGCTCGCGAGCCGCTACGCGATGGAGCTCAAACGCGTGCGCGCCGCGCTCGACGCCAGCATTCCGCCCCCGCGCGACCCCACCCTCGCCGTGAAGGGAATGCGCGGCCGCGGAAAGAAGCGCAGCCGGCGCTGAGCGTCACCGCGGAGCAGGCGGCATGGACGTGCGCGACGGCCGTAGCGACGGCGGCACCGCGTCGTCCGTCGCCCGCAGGCTCCGCGGCGCGAGCGACGCCGGGACACGCTCGTTCAGCTCGGCGGCGTCATTCACGATCTTCGTCGCGGCCGCCGCGCGAGCCGTCTTCTCGGAGAGCGTCGCGTGGTCGACGACGGCGTGGCCCTCGAGGAGATCGAGGTAGTCGAGGTCGAGCTCGCCGCCGCTGGGGAGGATGAACACGCCGAAGAGGTGCGCGTGGCGCCTCACCTCCTGGACGAGCTGGCGAGGCACGTGGAGCGCCGCGTGCGTCACGAGGTGCACGACGGGATCGCGCTGATCGCGGGCGCGAAGCAGCGCGAGCTCCGTCGCGAGCTGCGCGAAGACACGCGCCGGGTTACGCCCGCGCTCGCCCTTGAAGCCGAGGATGTACGCCGCGGGGAGTTGACCCGGCCGCGAGCGCTGCACGTCGTAGAGGCGCGAGTCGAAGAAGCGCATCCATACCTCTTCGCCCGCGAGCTGGAGCTTCTTGCCGAGAGCGATCGACAGCCCGCGCGCGAACACCTGACGATCGCCGCGCATCGAAGCGGACGCGTCAATCAGGAGATAGTGCAAGCGGCGCGCGTCGTCCGGCGCTTGCTCGCGCGTGTAGTAGAGGATCTCGTTCTCGATCATCCGACGCGCGAACTCGTCCTCGTCCCAGGCGAGCTCGGTGAGCACGAGAGAGTCGAGCGAGCCCTTGTTCCCGAGGCCCGCGTAGCCGTGAACGGCGTGCGTGCCGGTCGCCTTCGCACGGTGCGTCTCGAGGACGCTCGGCAAGAGCTCGAGAGAAAAATTCACGATGTCGTTCGCGGCGGGGCTCGAGATCGCCGCGAGCAGGTCGACGTGCGCGAGCGCACCGGCAGCCGTCGACTCCGGGCCGAGCATCCCGAGGAGGCGCAGCGTGTCGAGATCGAGCGCATCCGCGAGCGTGAGCACGTGGAGGCGCGAGCGCTGGAGCGCGTCGAGCGCCGCGAGCTCGAAGGTGCGCTGTACCGTCGCAAAGAGCGCCGGCAGCTGGTGGTCGATGTCGCGGACCATCTCGGGGTCCTGCGGGATGGTCGCCGGGTACGGTGCCTTCACGGTGGTCCGCTGCATGAGCGAGCCGAGCACGCGCGCCAACACGACGACGACGAGGTCGTCGTTGAGGCGCATGCTCCGCGCGCGCGCGCTCGCATCGCTCAGGGAGACCTCACCGAGGACGCCGCGATAGGTGCCGAGAAGATCGGTCGCACGCGGGACGCGCGCGATCACGCTGTCGAGGCCGAGGCGCGGCCCGATCTCGAGCTGCTCCTTCGGCGCCGCGTAGAGCAGGCCGAAGTCGTGGACGATGAAGAACGGGAGGTGCAGCCCGAGGCGCGCGAGATCCCGGTACCAGCGGATCGCGCGCACGACCATCATCGGCGAGGCTGCGCGCACGCCGGACAGCGCGAGCCCTCCGAGCGGGCCGGTGACGACGGGATCCTTCGCAAGTGCTGCCGAGACGGGCATTCGGGCTGGTCAGGATACCGCGCGGGAGACGCCAAAGCCCCGGGAATCGCGGCCGCCGGCGCCTGTGCTAGCGTCGGACCACGATGGGTGGGCCAGGAACGTCGAGGCGCCTGAGGGGAGCGGACGTGACCGTCGTGACGACGCTCCGGCTCCTTGGTGTCGTAGCGATCGTCTCGGTCTCGGCGGAGAGCGGCTGCGGAAGCGACACGCCCGCGACGGGTCGAACGTCTCGCCGCGGCGAGGTCTGTCAGGTCGCGAACGACTGCTCGGACGGGCTCTTCTGCGCGCCGATGCCGGGGTCGAGCAGCGGCGTCTGCGTCACCGGGAGCTTCAAGGTCACGAAGACCGCCAAGGAGTGCGCGATCGTCGAGTGCGCCGGCGCCAGCGATTGCTGTGACGACTCTCTCGCGGCTGGCTGCGCGCAGCTGCGCAGCCTCTGTCAGGCCGACGCGGGTACCGGGTCGACCCAAGCGTGCCAGCAATACGCGAACCAGTGTGGCTGCGAGACGGGGCGCATCGACTGCGAGGCCGGCAAGTGCGTCTCGCGCTGCAGCGCCGACGACGACTGCTCGACGACCAACAGCGGGCGACGCTGCGCCGGCGGTAAGTGCGTGCAGTGTGCAATCGACGGTGACTGTGGCGGAGGCCGCCAGTGCGTCACCGGCCAATGCCAGGCGCCGTGCACCAACGACGGGTCGTGCAGCGGCTTCGACCGCTGCCTCTCGGGGCGCTGTATCCCCTCCGGTTGCCAAGCGGACCGTGAGTGCATCGCGTCGACACGCAATGTCGACGCGCGCTGCGGCACCGACGGCAAGTGCATCGTGCCGTGCGAGACGGATCTCGAGTGTGGCAGCCCGACGAGCTACTCGTTCTTCTCCTGCATCGACAAGCAGTGCACGTATGTCGGGTGCGAGTCCGACAAGGACTGTCGCCTCTTCTACACGGGGCCCTCGGACGCGAGCACGCTGCCGGGCAAGCAGTATCCCGTGTGCCGCGACACCGGGCTCCTTGGCGACGTCGTCAAGCCCGCGCAGTGACGCTCACAGCCGCGAATCGTTGGTAGGCGCGCGAAACACGCGACCGTCGCTCTGCGTCCAGTAGACATACGACGAGTCGACGGCGATGCCGCCCAGCCCCGTGATTCCGGTGCGGAACGGAGTGGTCGACGACGAAAGTCCGAAGGCTCGAAGGATCGAGCCTCCGCCGAGACCCGGGCCGGCGACCCCGACCCAGTAGCTGGCCGAGAACCGATCTGCCGTGATGAACCGGACCGCCGCGCCGGACGCGCTCGGCTGCGAAGTATGGGGGGTGGAGTTATAGCCGGAGCGCGCCGAGGAGATCCCGCCGCCGCGATCGTCGAGCCAGAAGAGATACGACGAGACGACGAAGAGATCGTGCGGCGACGTCTGGTCGGCGATCAGCTCCGTGATGCTCGCCACGCCACCGTCGCCGCTGGTCCGCGGCGTGCTCGAGAGGACGGCCTGGTCCGTGAATCCGCCCTTGTCGTCGGAGAAATAGAAGCGCTGCTCGTCCACGGCGAGGCCCCTGCCCGGAGGCAGCACGTACACGGTGGTGGGCGTCGCCGCGCCGCTGATTGGCCAGGAATACAGCGTCGATGTGTTCAGGCCGTTCGCGCGGCAAAACACGTTGAACGCATCGCTCGCCAGAGCGTCGCAGAACGGCGCGTTGCCGAGCGTGACCGCGAAGCCGTTGCCGGACTCGATCGCCTGGAGCGTCCCGTCCGCGTGCTGGAATACGACGTGAGTGTCGACGTCGAAGCGCGTGATGACGTCGAACGGAGAGACGAGCACGTCGACCTGGGTGCTTCCAGGGACAGCGCTCGCGATGCCGGAGAGCCCGTTCTGCTCGTAGCGCCAGTACACATAGCCGCCGGCCACGCCGATCTCCTTCGCGGGACCGTTTCCCGGCGAGTCGAAGAGCGGCGGTAGGCTGCCGTCGGGCACGTCGGCATCGGGCGGCGGCTGGGCGTAGTCGTCCTCGAACGTTGCGGTCACGGCATAAGCGACCGGCACCGTGGTGAACGCGGCGCACGCCTCTTCGCGGCCCCGCGGAGGGGTGCCGGTCGTCTCGCCGAAAGCCACGGAGATCACGCGCGACGCCGCGAGCGACGGAGTCGCGCTCTTTCGAATCATCGGGCTGCACGCCGGCGGTCCACGTCCGCGCACGCCGAGATCGACCTCGGCGAACGTCCAGCCGACGAAGTGTGCGCCCGGCGTCTCGATCGCCGACAGGGTCACGCCGCCGTCACCGCCGTCGACCGACGGGTCGGCAAGCAGCACCCGCGCGAAGCAGCTCGACGGACAGTCGATCCCCATGGGGTCCGAGGTGACCCGTCCCCGACCGACGATCCCGAGCACGATTTCGGCGCCAAACGTCGGCCCAGGGTCCACGTCGCCCGAAGCTGCTGGATCAGGCGACTCGCACGCCGGCCACGCGCTCATCATCGCCATCATGCCCATCGCAATGAGGAGCACCCCGAGCGCAGCACGGCGAAGCGCGGACCATACCGTCATCGGATCGAAAAACGAGCTTACGCCTGCCCCGGACCGGCGCTCGAAATATGGCGGTGCGGCCCAGTATGGTACGCTCTGCGCAGGGGAACGATCATGCGAGCCAACGCTGCCTTCGCTTCGAGTCTCATGGTTGTGGCCTTCGTGGCCGCGAACGGCTGCGGCAAGGACAACGAGACGACCGCACGGTCATCGCTCAAGGGCGAGGCGTGCCAGGTCACAAACGATTGCGTGGCCGGCCTCGCGTGCGTTCCGGTGCCCAGCGGAGCCGTCAGCATCTGCACCGTCGCGACGTTCCAGATCACGCAGACCCAGCGAGAGTGTGCGGTCACCGAGTGCAGCACCGCCGTAGACTGCTGCGGGACGCCACCGTCGAGCTGCCCCAACCTCCTCAACCTTTGCACCGCAGACGCCGGCTCGAGCTCGGTCACGGCGTGTAGCCAGTACGAGGCACTCTGCAAGTGCGACACCTTGAAGGTCGACTGCGAGCAGGACAAGTGCATCACCAAGTGCACCGCCGACATCGAGTGCACGCAGAACGGATCGGGCCGGAAGTGCGCCGGCGGCAAATGCGTGCAGTGTGCAGGTGATACGGATTGCTCGAGCGGCCAGCAGTGCCTCAGCGGCGTCTGTCAGTCCCCTTGCCTGAGCGACGGCGACTGCTCCGGGTTCAACCGCTGCGCCGCGGGCAAGTGCGTCGAGTCGGGCTGCCAGACGGATCGCGAGT
>JAYSXP010000651.1:0-22439 GCA_043717125.1 Polyangiaceae bacterium
GGCTGCAGCGCTCACCGAGGGCGTCCGCAAGCGAAGCATCCCCGCGCCTCCGGGTGTCCTCGGCAACAAGCCGCGCACGTTCCCCGGGCTGAACAACGAGGAGAACACGCAGACCGGAATGCTCCAGTCGAGCGACCCGGCGAAGACGCCGGCCGCCGCGTTCGGCAGCGAGCCTCCGAGCTTCGGCTTCCACCCCGGCTCGGCGCCTCCGAGCAAGCCGGCCCTCGGCGTGAGCGGCGCTCGCTCGAACTCCACGCAGGTCGGCGGTCCGCGCAAGATCACGAACCCAGGCGTCGCTCCGGCGACGCAGCCGTTCGGCGCACGCTCGCCCCAGGCCCCGACAGGGCAAGGCCAGGACGACGACCCCTCGATCGCCTCGTTCCCCGATCTGCAGGCGCCGACGCCGTTCGAGTGGTTCCCCTCGGGTCAGCCCTCGTCGAGCGGGGGCGCCGGCGCGGCGCGCTCCGGCCCCGCAGGGTCGGAGCGGAGCTTCGGCGGCCACACGATCACGTCGCCGGGCGCCGAGCAGAACACGATGACCGGAGCGGTCGACACGTCGGGCGGCTTCGGCGCCATCGACGAGCCGCCGTCCATGATGTCGACGCCCTCCGCGAGCGTCCCGAGCTTCCCGAGCATGACGGGCGCGTCGTCACCCGCGATGCCTTCGCCGATTGGCGAGCCCGAGTCGCTGACCCGCAACGTCCCTGGCGGACAGTTCGGCGCGGTCCAGGATCTCTCCCTCGTCTCGACCACCGGCGTGGCAGGCCCAGGCCAAGTACCGTCCGGCGGTCGTTTCGGTGAGGTTCGCGACATGTCGCTGATCTCGTCGACCGGCGTGGCGCCGCCGGCCCCCGGCCAGGTACCTCCGGGCGGACGGTTTGGCGAGGTACGCGACATGTCGCTGATCTCGTCGACAGGGCTGGCACCGGGTCCGCAGATCATCAACGCGCCGGGCGATTCGGCAGACTACGGCTTCGGACACGTCTCCGATCTCTCGCTCATCTCGACGTCCAGCGCGACCGCCGAAGCGGAGGGCATCGGCCAGGCGCGCAAGGATTTCCTCGACAACTTCGAGGACGAGACCGAAGCGAACCTGCGCGACGGCAAGGGCGGGACGATGAACCTCGACCCGGCCGCGAACCCAGGCGCGCGCGGGCCTGCGGCGCTGCAGGGTCAGGACGACTCCATCGACCTTCCCGCGCTTGCAGAGCCGACGGATCTTCCGTCTGTCGTGGGAGGCCGCGGCAAGCGACCCGAGCTCCGCAAGCCCGGCCAGCTCGGCATGCAGAGCAGCGGCGGCGCATCGATGGCGGGCAAGCCGCCTCCGAAGATGGCGCCGCAGCCGTTCGGCAAGATGGAGAAGATCGGTCCTGAGGACTCACCTTCGTCGCGCACTGCGGCCATGCAGGCGCGGCAGCCGCCTCCCGCGCCCACTTCTTCCGCCGCACACGGCGCGCCTGCAAAACAGGCCCCGCCAGCACCCGCGCGTACGTCTGCGATGCCCGCGCGAAGCGCGCCGCCGCCCGCACCGAACCAGCCCCCGCCGTCCTCCGCGCGCGTCGGACCCGGCGCGACGACACCGCTCGGCTCCGCGCCTCCGCCGGGCATGGGAGGAGGAGCCCCGCCTAGCTTCGCACCGCCGCCGGTACCGCTCCAGTCGTCGCCACCGCAGATGGGTACCGCGCAGTTCGGCGGCTTCGGTGGCCGACCCGCGCAGCAGCAGCCTTTCGCGTCGCAGCCTCCTCAGGGCATGGGCGGCTTCGCGCCTGCGGGTCCCTCGCAGCCGCCGATCTTCGGCGCGTATCAATCCGCGCCGCCGGATGCACCGCTCGACGTCCACGCGATGGGCCAGGGCTTCGACCAGACGGCGTCGCTCCATGCGCCGGGCATGCCGCAGAACATCGGGTATCAGGCGCCCGTCCTTGTCGACGTCACGCCACGTGGCCTCGTCGTCGAGACCGCCGGCGGGTACACCGACACGATCATCCCGCGCAACTCGAAGATCCCTTGCGAGCGCACGCGTCGCTTCGCCACGGGTCGCGACATGCAGACGACCGTGCGCGTGCGCGTCGGGCAGGGCGAGGGGAACATGTTCCCGCAGAACACCTTTCTCGGTGAGGTCGAACTGTCTGGCCTGCGGCCCGCACCGCGCGGCGAGGTCGTGGTTGCCGTCACGTTCGAGGTGGACGCCGACGGTACCCTTCGCATTCGCGCCCGTGACGTGCAGACGGGACAAGAAGCGCGCGCAACGCTCCAGCTCATCGGCGTTGCGGACGAGTCGTCAGTCGTCATGATGATCAACCGCTTCGCGCAGCAGCCGGTCGTGGGCACCGAGACTCCGCGCGGACCGCAGTGACCCGGTAGACGATGGACGCGGACGCGCTCAGGCAATGGCTCGCCACGCTCGATTCCATCTCGTACTACCAGCTCTTCAACGTTACCCCCGAGGCGACGTTCGACGATCTGCGTAACGGGTTCCACGCATTCGCCGAGAGCTTCCATCCGGACGGGCACCAGTGGCGGCACCCCAACGAGCAGGCGGCGGTCGGCTACATCTTCAAGCGGGGCACCGAGGCCTACCGCGTCCTGTCGGATCCGCAGCTTCGCGTCCGCTACGACGAGGCGCTCAAGAACGGCATCCTCCGCCCCGAGTCGCTGATCATCGAGGCGCAAGGCTCGCAATCGATGTCCGGCGTCGCCCGCGCGGCCGGCGTCGGCGTCGGGACGCGCCTCAGCGACAAGGTCAGAAACCCAGGGGCACGACCGTTCGTCCTGCGCGTCGAGGAGCTCGCCAAGAAGGGCGACCCGCAGCAAGCGAAGCTGCAGCTCGTCATGGCGATGCACATGGATCGGGCAAACCCCGCGCTGGAGGCGTACGGCAAAGAGCTCGACGAGCTGATCAAGGCGAAGGCCGCGGAAGCGAAGAAGAACTGGAAGAAGTGACGGACGTAACGTGTTGGTCCGTCGCATGTTAGGTTGGAGCGGATCGTGACGTCCCTCACGCGAAAGAGCGAAAAGCGCTGGACCGACTCGCTGTTCATCCCGCTCCTCGCGGTCACGACGCTGCTCCTTCTCGCCACGATCCACTGGGCCTTCCTCAAGGCCCCGGTCGAAGCGCGCATGGGGATCGTCCAGAAGATCTTCTACTTCCACGTGCCGAGCGCGTACGCGATGTACATCGGCGCGACCGCCTGCTTCATCGGGTCTGTGATGTACCTGCTGAAGCCCACGGACGCGCGCGACGCGCTCGGCCGCGCCGGCGCGGAGGTGGCGATCGTCTTCGGAGCGATCGTGCTCATCACCGGGCCGCTCTGGGCGGCCAAGGCGTGGGGCTACTTCTGGACGTGGGACCCCCGCTTGACCACGGCGATGCTCAGCTGGCTCGTCTACGTCGCGTACAGCGTCCTGCGTGGCTTCTCGGGTGACGGTCCTGGCGAGCGGAAGTTCGCCGCGGCGCTCGGCATCCTGGGCGCCGCGAACCTCCCCATCATCCACTACAGCGTGCAGAAGTGGGGCGGGCAGCACCCCACGGTCGTGACGGGCAAGGGCGGCGGCCTGCAGCATCCCGACATGAAGATCGCGTTCTGGCTCGGCATGATCGCGTTCACCTTCTTCGCGGGCATGCTCCTCTGGACGCGGGTTCGCCTCGAGCTCGTCAAGAGCCGCCTCGCACGTGCGGAGGAGGACGCCATCGACCTCGGCCTCGACGACAGGACGGAGACATGAGCCTCGCGCAGAACGCACCGCCCACCCCCGCGGTACCGGACGACCGCGCCACCGAGTTCACGGCCGTCGAGGGCGGCGAGCACTACAGCGGCAGCTCGCTCCTGGTCGAGGCCTACGCCGCGATCTGGCTCATCCTCATGGCCTGGATCTTCATGCTCTGGCGCAAGCAGGCCACGCTCGGCGAACGCCTCGACGGCCTCGAGCGCACCATCGATCGCGCCGCCAGAGAGCGCGAGAAGAAGGCCGCGCCCAACGCACGCGCCAAGGGCTGAGAGCATGGGCGTCCCGACCTCCGAGCACGTCATCTTCATCCCTGTCGTGCTCCTGATCGGCATCGTGATCGGCTGGGTCCTGGGCGGCAACGCCGCGCGGCAGAAGATCGCCGAAAAGGCGAAGCGCGCGCGCGAATAGCGCCTCGGACGGCTGACGTCACCCGCTCCGCCGGCCGCCGCCGTACGCTCGCCGCGTTTCCCTACACATGTACGGTTTTTACGGTACGCTCGTACGGCTCTCATGGCCGCGACGCCTTCTCCGCGCTCCCACACGCCCAAGGGCACCCGTGCCCGAACGACCATCCTCGGCGCTGCCGAGCGCCTGCTCGCGCTTCGCGGCTTTCATGGCACGAGCATGCGTGACATCGCCCAAGAGGCTGGCCTTCCGCTTGCCTCGGTGGTCTACCACTTCGCGAAGAAGGAGCAGCTCTATGCCGCTGTCCTCCACGAGATCGGCGACGAGCTCGAGACCTCGCTCGCGCTCGCGCTCGAGGGCCACGAGCGGACCTGGCCCGCGCGGCTCGACGCGCTCGCCAAAAGCCTCGTGGCGTGGACCGTGAACAGCCCGGGCCGCGTGAAGCTCCTCTTGCGCGAGCTGCTCGACAATCCCGCGCGCGTCGCCAAGGCGGAGCGGCTGCCGCTCGCGCCGGTGCTCCATCGCCTCTCCGCATTCGCGGAGGCTGGGATGCGAGCCGGCGCGTTCCGGCGCGGCGTGCCCGAGACGAGCGTGCTGCATCTCGTCGGCGCCGTGAGCTACGTCGTCGCGGCACGGCCGACGGTTCGTCGCATCGTGGGCGCGGCGCGCTATCGCGAGCTCTCTCTCTCGTACGAGCGCGAGGCGATTGGCTTCGCGCGCCTCGCGCTCGAGCCGGAGGCGCCATCCCATGGAAGCAAGCAAGCAAGTATCGCTGGTAAGACGCGCGCTCGCTCACGTCGCGGCAAGGACCACCGACGCGGACACCCAGCGCGGACCGACGACGCTCCGCGCCGAAACCTACCTGGGTGAAGCGCGCCTCGCCCGCGAGCAGGAGCGCATCTTCCGCGCGCTCCCGATGCCCGTCGCGCACGTCTCGTCGCTGAAATCGCCGGGGGATTTCGTGACGCACGACGAGCTCGGGCTTCCGCTCCTCGTCCTACGCGGCGACGACGGTGAGGTGTCCGCGTTCCTCAACGTGTGCCGTCATCGTGGAACGCGTGTCGAGTCCCTTCCCTGCGGCAGCGGCAAGAAGGCCTTCGTGTGCCCGTACCATGCGTGGTCGTACGCGCGAGACGGGCATCTTCTCGGCATCCCGCACGCAGAGGGCTTTGCCCACGTAGACAAGGCGAGCCGCGGGCTCGTTCGCGTGCCGGCCGGGGAGGCAGGCGGCCTCGTCTGGGTGCGCCCCTCGCGCGCGACCTCGGCGGAGGACGCTCGCCTCGACGCGCGCGCGTTCCTCGGCTCGCTGGCCGACGACCTCGACTCGTTCGGCCTCCCGACCTCGCACGTCTACGCGCCGCGCACGTTCACGAAGGAGCTGAACTGGAAGCTCGCGATGGACGTGTTCCTCGAGGCCTACCACCTGCGAACGGCGCACAAGGACAGCATCTACGGCATCTTCTTCGACAACCTCGGGCTCGTCGACTGCGTGGGTCCGCACCAGCGCAACCTCTTTCCCAAACGCTCGATCCGCGAGCTCGAAGGGCAGCCGGAGTCGGTGATGGGCTCATCGCTGCGAAGGCACGCGAACGTGCTCTTCCACCTCTTCCCGAGCACGCTCGTCCTCGTCCAGCCTGACCACGCAGCGGTCATCCACGCCTGGCCGGACGGCCCCACGCGTACGCGGTTCACGACGTACACGGCCATCCCCGAGCCCGCACTCTCGCCAAAGGCCCGGGCGCACTGGGATGCAAACAACGCCATCCTCTACGGCGCGACGGACGAGGACTTCGCGCTCGGCGCGTCGATCCAGCGTGGGCTCTCGTCGGGGGCCAACGAGGAGGTCGTGTTCGGAGCGTTCGAGCACGCTCTCGCTCATTTTCACGCGGAGATTGCGGCACGCCTAACCTGAACGTCGACGCGACCTCCGGGAGCGCGTGTCGTGTGAGTCCCACGACGAGTGTGCTAGGAAGTCGACCATGATCGACTTCGAGCTGACCGAAGAGCAGAAGGCCCTGATCGACACCGCGCGGCGCTTCGCCAAGGAGCGAATCATCCCGGTGGCGGCCGAGTGCGACCGCAAGTCCGAGTTCCCGAAGGACGTCTTCAAGGCGGCCTGGGAGATCGGCCTCGTCAATCCAACGTTGCCCGCCGAGTACGGAGGCGCGGGCCTCAGCGACCTCGATTCCGCGATGATCACCGAGGAGCTCTCGTACGGATGCAGCGGCATCCAGACGAGCATGACCGCGAACACCCTCGGGCTCACGCCCATCAAGCTCGCCGGCTCCGAAGCGCAGAAGAAGAAGTACCTGGGCTGGCTCACGAGCGAGCCGATCCAGGTGAGCTATGCGACGACCGAGCCGGGAGCCGGAAGCGACGTCGGCGGCATGCAGTGCCGCGCGGTGAAGCAGTCCGACGGCGGCTACGTGCTCACCGGCACGAAGGCGTGGATCACGAACGCGAACCTCTCGTCGTTCTACGTCATCTTCGCGACCGAGAACCCCGAGCTGAAGCACAAGGGCATCGGCGCCTTCATCGTCCATCGTGACGCGAAGGGACTCTCCGTCGGCAAGCACGAGGACAAGCTCGGGCAGCGCGCCAGCGATACCGCGCAGGTGATGCTCGACGGCGTGCACGTTCCGGTCGCGCAGGTCCTCGCGCCGCCCGGCCACGGCTTCAAGGTCGCCATGGAGACCTTTAACCAGACCCGCCCCGACATCGGCGCGATCGCCGTCGGCCTGATGCGCCGCTGCCTCGACGAGTCGGTGGCGTATGCCAAGGAGCGTAAGGCGTTCGGCACGGCCATCGCCAATCACCAGCTCGTGCAGGCGATGCTCGCGGAGATGGCCATCCGCATCGCGGCCACGCGCCTCCTCGTGCACAAGGCGGCCTGGGCGCTCGACAGGGGCATCCGCGATCCGCTCACGTCGAGCCTCGCAAAGGCCTACGGTGCGGACGCTGCGATGGCCTCCGCGCTCGACGCGGTGCAGGTGTTCGGCGGCAACGGGTATGTGAAGGAGTACCCCGTCGAGAAGCTCATGCGCGACGCGAAGATCCTCCAGATCTACGAAGGGACCGCGCAGATCCAGCGCATCGTCATCGCGAAGCAGCTCCTCGCCTGAGCCGCGCGTGAAAGGCCTCGCCCTCGCCCTCGCGGTCGGCCTTTCGGTCGCGGCCTGCCCTTCCCCACCCCGCGACGTCGTGCCCGAAACGCACGACGTCCGCGGCGCTACTCCCTCGGGCTTGCCGGCGCCTCCGCCCGATCAGGGGCCTTATACGTACGTCACGCGCCGTCCCCATGCCGCGGTCGGCCTCGTGGGCGCGCACTTCATGAGCGACGCGGAGGCAGCGCGCATCGTCGACCGCATCGCCGACGATCTCGAGACCTGCGCTCGCCATGTCGAGCAGCGCGGGGACCTCGTGGAAGGCGCCGTGCAGCTCGTCGCGGTGACGGGCTCTCGCGGCACCGCAGAGGTGACCGACCTTCGCCTCGCGCCGGGCGGCCCCGTCGCCGCGAATGCGCTCGAGTGCATCGTCGCACCCCTGCGTGCGACCACGCTTCCCGCCGCGAACAAGGCGGGAGTTCCGGCCCTTGCCATCGAGGCCACCTGGGGCGCGGCCAAGCGCGCGGACGGCGGCGTGGCGACGGACGCAGGTAGGCCTTTGTAGTGAAACATTCCAGGTCCACTGCAGGATTCAAACCTGCGTAAACACCTGATTGTCTTTCATAAAATCGTACTGGCAACACTTCTGACCGGTGCTACACACGCAGGGGCCACTCTGGGCCATCGTCGACCACGGTCGAGGGATGATCCAGGAGGGCCGGCGCGGAGTTTCCAACCTGGAAACACCGGTCGCGCGAAGCCACGGTTGTCGATGCGCCGGGGAGCGCGCACAACACGCCCCGCGCGAACGCTCACGACGACGACCACGCGGAGGAGAGAGCCATGCGAATGTTCGGAACGACGACCGGTGCCTCAGGGCTCGCGCTCATCGCTTTGGTTCTCGGCTCGGCCGCCTGCTCGGCAGGGACCACCACCGAGTACGTCAACGCCAACCCGACCGGCACCCCCGCTCCGGATGACGGCACGGCGACGACGAGCGACGGCACGACTCCCGACCCGAGCACCTCGGGAGATCCGACCAGCAAGGACGCGCCGGCCCCGCCGCTCGTCGCCGGGCTCGCGATCACCGACGTCGCGTTCTTCCAGGCCGTGAAGGTCCCCGTCGTCGCGGCCGGCAAGGTCGTCACGGTGACCAAGCGCAATGCCCCGGTGGTCACGAACCGCCCGGCCCTCGTTCGCGTGTACGTCTCCCCGACCAGCGCCTACAAAGGCACGAGCGTCACCGCCGAGCTCCGCCTCGTCGACGGCACCACGCGCCTCCCCGTCGTGAAGGACTCCAAGACGATCTCGGGCGCGTCGACCGACGCGGACACCGAGTCCACGTTCAACTTCGAGGTCCCCGCCGAGAGCCTCCCACCCGGCGTCACCTACCAGGTGTTGCTGACGGCCAAGGACGGCGCGGTGCCGACCGGCACGAACGACGCGCGCTTCCCGCGTGACGGCGGCGTGCAGAGCCTCGACGCTCAAGCGTCGGGCAAGCTCAAGATCGTCATCGTCCCCGTGAAGTACACGGCCGACGGCTCGGGCCGCGTGCCCGACGTCACCGCCGCGCAGCTCGCGCGCTACAAGCAGACCTTCATGGCTCGCTACCCCGCGAGCGAAGTCGAGATCACGGCGCACGCCCCGTGGGTCTACGCGAGCGCGATCTCCGCGAATGGCAGCGGCTTCTCACAGGTGCTCAACGCGGTGACGAACCTCCGCAAGACGGACGGCGTCGGCGCGGACGTCTACTATTATGGCGCGCTCGCGCCGACCTCCTCGTTCAGCTCGTTCTGCGGCGGCGGTTGCGTGACGGGGCTTAGCACCGTCGTCGACAGCCCGAGCACGGCCTTCCTCCGCGCCAGCGTCGGCGTCGGCTATTCCGGCGACGACTCGGTCAACACGGCCGCTCACGAGATTGGGCACGCCCACGGTCGCGAGCACGCGCCCTGCGGCGGCGCGCAGAACACGGATCCGGATTTTCCGTATTCCGGCGGGTCGATCGGCTCGTGGGGCTACGACATCTTCGCCAAGACGTTGCTGAGCCCGACCAAGGGCCACGACATGATGGGCTACTGCGAGAACGACTGGGTGAGCGACTACACCTACTCGGCGCTCTTCGACCGCATCGCGGCGCTCAACGGCAACCCGATCTCGGGCGTGACCGGCACCACCTCGAGCGTGAGCTCGATGCCCGCCGCCAAGGGCACACCGCAGACGTTCCGCATGGCCAACGTCGCTGCGGACGGCACGGTGTCCTGGACGAACGAGATCGAGCTCGACCAGGAGCCGGCCGACGGTCGATCGATGCTCGCGACCTTCGTGTCTTCGTCGGGCCAGACGCTCGGCACGCACACGGCGCACTTCTACCCGTATGACCACCTTCCGGGCGGCGTCCTCGTGGTGCCGTCGGCACCGCAGGCGTCGCGCGAGAACGGCTTCGCAGCGAAGGCCCGCCTCACGACGGCGTGGTCGACGGTCAGGGTCGCGGGCCTGGCGAACACGCTCTCGCGCTGATCGCGTCCTAGAACGACAGCGCCAGCCCGGTGCGCCAGAACACACCGTTCACGGCGAGGGAACCGAGCTTCGTCGACTCGTCGGCGCCGAGGACGTCGGCCTCGTCGCGGTTCGGGCTCGGCCTCAGCGCGTGCTCGGTGGTGAAGCCGTAGCCGATCTCGTGCGTGATCCAGAGGCGTGGTGCGCGCTTGGCGTGGTCGCTGTTGCCGACGAGCCGGAACGACGCGCCTGCGCTCACGTCTGTCGCGAAGACCCACGGCGTTTGCTCGAGGGTGCTCGGCGAAGACGGATCCTCGATGCGCGCGTGGAGCGCCCCGGCCCCAGGGGCCACCTTCGCGAACACGTCGAACCACGGCGCGAAGTACCACCGCGCCTCGACGGGCACCGTGAGCCGGTGCATCGTGAGCTTCGTCGTCAGCCCTCGCGCGCCCGACGTGCGAGAGCCCACGTCCCAGCCGAGCCCCGCGGCGATCGCAAGCTTGCCTTTGGTGTAGAATGCATACGACGCGTCGAGCGACATCTGCGCGAGGACGTCGTCGTCGGCAAACGCGTCGAACGCAGAATTTCCGATGTAGCCGATGCGAAAACCCAGGCCGAAGCGGAGGTAGTCGTAACGCGGCGCGCTCTCGGCGCTGAGCGCGGCGCCCTCCGCAAGAGCCCGGGGCGCGGGTGCGTAGGCGTACGGGAGCGGAGCAGGCGCAGGCGTCGGCGCGGGCGGCTCGCTGGATCCGTCCGCGGGCTCCGTGGCCTGCGCGCGCGCGAGCGCGGGAAGCGCAAACAGGAGAGCGGTGACGAGCGGTGCGAATCCGAGCTTCATGATCACAGGCCCTCGAGGAGCAAGCCGTAGTAGGAGCGCGAGGCGGCGGTGTCGGGGAAAACGGCGTCGAGTACGGTGGCCCCCACCGCGCCTCGAACATCGAGCGCCACCAGCGAACGACCGCCAGAGCGGCGCGCAACATCGAATACGCTGTCGATCGGACGATCGAGCGGCAGCGGCACCGGATGCAGGTCCGCGAGTCCGACCTGCGCGAGACTCGAGCGCCCGCGCTCGAACGCCCAGAGCCTCTGCCCGTCGGGCGAGACCAGCAGGGACGGCGTCGCCAGCGTGGTGAGCGGCGACGCGGTCCGCGTGGCGAGGTTGAGGACGTAAAACGCGTTTCCGCCTGTCGCCTGCAGGACCTTGAGCTCGGGGCGCGGCGGAGGAACATCGAGAATCGCCCCGATCGAGGCCGCAAGCGACACGACCTCGACGCTCCGGTACGGCTGTCCCGTGGCGCGCCCGAGCGACCAGAACGCGACGCCGCGCGAGCCCGCCGTGCCGTAGAGGAGCGCCGTGTCGCTTCCCGCGGCGCCGCCGACCACGCTCGTGATGAGCGAAATCTTCCCGTAGGGCTCGGGGAGATCGACACTGGTGGTGATGCTCGTTTCGGGGTCGACGAGGACGGCGGTCTTGGTCGTCGGCACGATCGCGGCGAGGCGCAGGCCCACGTCGGTGTGAACGAAGACGATGTCACCGGGGATGCCGCCCACGTCGGTGAGATTGACGATCGTGCGAAAGTCGTTCGGGACCTGCGCGGGATCCTCCGTCTTCGCGTCGGGGGCGTTCGGACCGAGCGTCAGCGTCACGACGTTCGAACCATTTTCCAGGCGTATTCCGATGCGCGCGTCATCGCTCCGCACGGAGTCACCGTCGTCCACGACCACCCCGCCAGGGCGATTCGCGATCGCCGTGGCACCGCTGGTGAGGCGGACCGTGACCTCGGGGCGCTGAGGCTTCGCGCGGACGTTGTCCAGATCGAGAAGGGCGACGTCCTGGTCCGTCTCGACCACCATCAGCCGGCGCGGCCCGGCAGGTAGAAGCAGCTGCGAGGTGAACGAGACGCGCTGCGGGAGGCCGCCGAAGCTCCGCAAGGTGCGCGGCGTCACCGCGGACTCGACGGGCGCCGCGAGGTCGATGACGACGATCTCGTTCGGGTTCTCGACGAACGTAGCCTGCGCTGTTCCACCCGCCGAGACCGGCGCGGCGAAGATCGCCGCCCAGCGCCCGAGTGGATCGATCGCCAGACCGGAGTGCGGGGCCTCGAGCGCATAGCGCCGCGCGACGCCGCCCTCGATGACCGTCAGGCTCGGCTTCTCGTCGGTCCCCTTCTTGCGCGTGAGATCGCCGGTCGAGAGGACGAAGAGGCGCTTGCCGTCGAGCGAGGCCTCGGTGCGGATGATGCCCTTGCCCACGGGCACGGTCGTGCGCTCGAGGCCTTGCTCCGCGGAGGGAGCGAGCAGCACCACCCGATGAGCGGAGTCGTCGACGACGGCGACGTCGTTCTCGAGGCCGAACGCCTTCACGGAGGTGATCCGCGCCTCGTACGCATCGGGGCGCTCGCCGCACGCCGTGAGCGCGAGAAACATCGCAGATAGCCCGATTTTGTTCATGGCTTGCTCCCGTCGACGACCCGAGACGACAGCTCGAAGCCCGTGAGCGTCCGCGCTATGCCCGTCTCGAGATCGATGAACGTGAGGCGCCCTTCGGGGTGCTGCTGCGCGATGAAGGCCCGCTTGGCACCGGCGACCACGCCGACCGCGATCGGCGGGCTCGCGAGCGGATAGCGGTCCACCTTGAGCTGAGGCATGCGCGCGAGGTACGCCCCGAAGGTCTTCGACGCGTCGTCGCGCTCGGCGATGACGGCACGGTCGTTCGTCACGGCGACCGCCGTGGGCAACGCGAGCGTGGCGACGATCTTCGCAGGAAGCGCGTTCGCGATCGGCACCACGCTGAACGCGCCCGGTGACCCCATCGTGGTCCCCGCGGCCACGACCTTGTCGTGGAGCACGATTGCGTGTGCCGCATCTGGTGCGCTGAACACGGCAAGGACCGGCGAGTAGAGGCGTACCGTGCGAAACGGGGGTGGATCCTGGGTCAGGTCGAGGATGGTGACCCGCTCCACCGCCGACGCATTCGTGAAGAGGAGGCCCTTGGTGCCGCCGGGAGACAGCGCGACCGAACCGATCGTCTCGCCCGTCACGGTGACCGTGGTGAAGGCCGCGGGCGCGGAGAGCACACCGGGGATCGGCAGCATGGCGACCTGCGAGGTCGAACGGATGACAGCAACTGCGCGATCCCCCTTGTCCGCGAGATCGAGATCGGTGACGGGCCCGGGCAGCGTGAGGGTCGTTCGCGTTCCGGTGTCGAGCGCCACGGCGGTGATCGCCGCGTCGCCCTCACGCCGGATGAGCGCGACGTTGCCGTTCGGCGTCACCGAGACGTCGCGTGAGCCAGGGTCTTCGTTCGGCTTGTCGGAGACCGCGACGTTCTTCTCGACGAACGGCGCCGCTGTGAGCTGCACGATGGCCACGCCGTCCTGCGTGACCGCGTACGCGCGGGACGTCCCCGCCGCGAAGCCCACGGACACCGGCCGATACCCGACCGCGAGGGTCGTCGTGGTCCCGGCGACGAGATCGAGCACCGTGAGGTCCTGAAAACCCTCGGTCCTCGGTGCGGCCGGGACCTTCCTCGAATCGGCCCAGGCGATCGCGTAGTGGCCGTCGCTCGAGATCGCGAGGCTGTTGGCCTGCTTCGCGATCTTGAACGTCCGGCTGGTGATGGTGTTTCCGTCCGCGTGGAGGAGCGTCGCGTCCTCGGAGAGCACGTTGATGACGAGCGTGGTGTCGCCGCTCGTCCCGGGCACACCCACGAGGTACGTGGGCGCATTGCCGGCCTCGATCGTCTTGACCTGGAGCGTCGCGGCGTCGACGTACGCGACGCGCCCACTCTTCGGGTTCGCGATCCAGACGAAGCGACCCGTCGCGACCGGGGCTTCGTAGTCCGACTCGACCTCCTTCTCGGGCGGTGGCTCGGCCGTGGCACCAGGCGCGGTCGTGCCTCCCGACGAGCCGGCGTTCTCTCCCGGCGCGAAGGCTGCGCCGGAGGCGTCGCTCGTTGCGCTCCCGCACGCGAGGGCGAGGAGCGGCCACGCGAGAGCGAGGAACGTTCGACGAGTGGGCATCGATCGCCACTCGAGCAACGCATGTGCCACCCGGCTGACCCCACGAAAAGACCGCGAGATGGCCTACCGACCGCCCGCGCACTCTGGCAGGCGTGTCAGAGCGACCCGGCGGGCGTCGTGTGGGCTCAACTCCCGATCCAGACCCCGAGCCGGTTCGCGTTGCTGATGTCCTGACGGAGCGCAGCTTCCTTCCGATCGAGATCCGTGCCGCTCTCGCCGCGACGGCGACGGCTCTTGATGAACGCGAGCTCCACGAGCTGGAGTTGCTTCTTGCGGCGGAGGCGGAACGCCGCCCAGCCCCGCGAGAAGAGGACGCCCCAGTTCTTGATGCCCAGCGCGAAATAACTGGAGACGAGCTGGAGCTCCTTGGGGTGGAGCAGGTTGCCGACCTCGCCGAAGAGCTCGCGGATCACGATGGTGCGGTCGCGGACGACCAGCAGCGCGAGGAGCACGAAGAAGAGGATGTCGATGCCCCAGGAGATGAGGAGCATCATCACGAGGCCCGGGCCGCCGCCGAGCGTCGGCAGGGCGTTGTGCATCGCGTGCATCAGCATCGCGCAGCCAAAGCCGATCACGGGCGCGCCGATGCGGAGCCACCAGCTCTTCGCCTCGGTCGCGATTCCGAAGCCGAGGCCCGTGCACGCGGTGAACGTGCAGTGCGACAGGCCGAGCAGCACCGTCCGCAAGAAGAGGAGGAACGCAAAGCCGCCGATGCCGCTCGTGGCGAACTGGTTGGCGACGTAGAGGATGTCCTCGGTCAGCGTGAAGCCGAGCCCGACGACGCCTCCGTAGATCGCGCCGTCGAGCGGTCCGTCGAGCTCACGCAGGCCGAGAGCGCTCGCGAGCGCAATGAGCGCCACGCCAAGGCCCTTGAAGCCCTCCTCGAAGATGGGGGCGAAGACCGTCGCGCCGACCACGTCCGCGCCCTTCGGGTCGAAGAAGGAGTTCGTGAGGTTCGAGGCGATCGACGAGGTGATGCCGCCGCCCATCGTCGCGAAGATCGCGCCCCAGATGAACGCGACGGAGATGAGCCACCAGGGCTCGGGCTCGAAGCGGTCGGCCCACCGGATGATGAAGAGGTACGTGAGCACGATCGGCGTGACGAAGACGACGCCGAGCAACAGGCCCACGAGCATTGAAAAAGGGTAGCAGGCTACGGGCCGGCAGGAAACGGCGCGGGAGCCGGAAGCTTCACCGAGCCGGGTGCGAAGGCGGCAGCGATCGCCTTGTAGGTGAGCCGCTCGTCGACGCGGCGGTCCTGCTGGACGTAGAGATAGGAGCCGGACGGAAGCTCGAGGAGCGCCGGCGCAGATTCCTTCGCGCCCACGGAATAAACCGGCGTCGGCTGTCGCGTGAGCCCGCCTTGCTCGCCATAGCGCCCCGCGAGGCCGATCGACGTGACGCCAGCGGCGTCCGTTCCCGTGTAGAGTACACGCACATGAAATCGGCCCGCGGGGGTCGTTCGGACGACGGCGCACGGGTCTCCGACGGACGCGGTGTCGAACGGGCCCTTCTCGTGGGGCAGCAGCGAGCCCGGCGCGGCCGGCGCGGCGGGGCCGAGGACAGGCTCGGGGCCGAGGCGCTGAAAGTGGACGCCATCTCTGCTCTCGGCCTCGCCGATCGACGCCCCCGCCGCGTAGAGCATGCGAAAGCGACCGTCCGGCAGCAGGTAGACGCTCGGCGCGCGGACCTCGGTCCTCTCCCACGACGAGGCAGGGTCGTGCGTGAAGATTGGCCCTGGCTCCTTGCGGAACGAGAGGCCGTCCGCCGAGCGCGCCACGCCGATGCCGCCCGCCGCGGAGTAGTAGAGGAGGATCTCCTCCTTCACGCGGAGCGCGAACGGTCCGCCGAGCGCAAGGCCCTCCCAGGGAGAGTCTGCGGCGAGGACGATCGGCGGCGACCGACCGAAGTCGCCGCTCGCGCCGAGGAACGCGCGTCCGTCGTCCGCACGCGTCCGCACGATGACGTCGACGCCTGCCGGCTTGCCGACCGCGTAGAGGATCGCGGGAGAGTCCGCCGCGGCGACTGCGGGGGCGAGGATGGCTGGCTCCCTGTAGATCGCGACGCGGTCGTCGAGCACGAACGGCGCGATTCCAGGCACCTCGTCGACCCCGAGCTTGCGGAACGGACCGACGCCGGCGGTCGGGAGGTTCTTGTCCCCCTCCCCTTCGGCGCCCGTCGTCGCGCACGAGGGCGCGAGGAGCGCCGCCGCGGCGACCACGAAGAACGAGCGCACCGTCCTCATGGCTGCTCCTCCGGCGTGCCCCAGCCGTCGAAGGCGACCGTGAGCATGAGGCCGAGGTTCACGATGTGTCCGCGCGCAGTGTAGTCGCCTACGAAGTCGGCGGCGCTCGCCTTGACCGTCGTTGCGCTGATGAGCTCGCTCAGCGCCGCGTGGAGATCGAGCGACACCGAGCCCGGGAGCTCCTTCGCAAGCGCACGCGCCGTCACACCGATGCCCAGCGAGAACGTGTGCCGATCGCGATCGACGTAGTTCGTGAGGCCCGTCTGCGGGTCGATGGGCGTCTTCGAATACTCGTAACCGCCGCGCACAAAGCCCTGCAGCTTGGGGGCGTCGAGAACGCGCCACTCCGCGCCGAAGTGCGGAAGGATCCGATCGTGCATGTGGAGCGGCACGATGCGCGTCGGCGCGGGGGTCTGCGGGGGCGTGATCGTCGCCGGCCAGCCGCCCGCGGGCGGAGGGATGTCGAGCACGACGTCGAGCTGAGCGACGGGCGGCACGTAGGCGGCCCAGTTCATCCACGTCGCGTCGAAGGAGGCGCGAAAGTCGCGCGTGAGCAGCCAGGATCCACCGAACACGGCCTGCTGCGGCAGAAAATTGTTCACGCTGTGCGTCTCGAGCTCGTAGAGCGCGGTGGTGAGCCCGGAGATGTCACCGGAGAGACGAGCGTTCAGATCGAGCCCGAGCTGGAACTGGCCGCGGTACACCGCTGCGAGAGCGAGCCGATCGGACAGCGCGATACGCATGCCTGCCTGCGGATAGCGCACCGCCGTGAGGTCCGCGTCGACCTCGTGGCGGAGCTGCGAGTCGTCGGGGCGAAGCACGTTGGCCGAGCCGGAGATGTCGAGCTTGCCGCGCGTCGACGACATGAACGACAGGCCGCCGCCGAGCTGAAGCCAGGGGAACGGCTCGATCGCGAGGTTCGCGGCGAGAAAGAGGCGCTGGTTGCGGTTGTCGTAGAGCTCCCAGCGAGGCTGCTCCTGGCGGAGCGCGCGGACGCGCGAGATGCGGTCGTCGGGGAGGTGCACGCCGAGGCCGAAAGCGAAGGGAATGCCGAAGAGCTTCCCAGGCACCACGAGGCCGCCGTTGATGCCCTTCACCGGATCGACGCCGTTGTCCTGACCGTTCATCGCGAGCGTGTGGTCGGCGCGAAAGTACCCGACCGAGATCTCGAGACCGCGCGAGCGCGCGAGGTTCGCGGGGTTGTAGTAGTTCGCCGCGAAGCCACGCGTGTCGGCGGACGCAGCGTTACCCATCGCCGTCTCGCGCGAGCCGAAGCCGTAGGTGTCCGGCGGGTTCGCCCGCGCCGTCGTCGCCGTCGTCGCCGACAGAGCGGCGGCCGTGCACCAGGCGAGCGTCGCGAGCGGGCGCATCAGAACGTGATCCCCGCCGTCATGCCGAACACGGCGATGTGACCCGAGGACTCGCCCTGGCTCAGGACCCCACCGCTCGGATCGACCGAGGTCACCGTGCGCGGGAGAAGTACGTGGTACTGGACGAACAGATCGAGATCGAGTGGGGGCAGCGGCTTCGTGAGCGTCAGCCCGGTGCCCATCGTGAGGGCTACACGGTCGCTGTCGAAGTAACGAGTAGGCACGGCGACGACGCCCTTTGCGCCCTTGCTGTAGGCCTCCGACCCCGGGAGCTCGCTCGGCAGCGGTGTCGTCTCGAAGAAGCCTCCTGCTCGCGCATGAAGCACTGCGCCGCGCGCGATGCGGAAGCCCTGATCGGCGCCGAGCCGGACGACGAGCGTGTCTCTCCAGTCGACCTTCGGAGGCGTGAGTCCGCACGCCCCTGCCCCGCCCTCGGTGCACACGACCGTCGGCTCGAGAACGCCGTGGAAGCGGCTCCATTGCTTGTAGACCACCTGCGCGGCGAGCGTGTTCAGCTCCTCGCGACGCGCGACCTCGACGGCGACCTGGGCGGGGTCGTACTGCGCGAGGCCCGAGATGTTGAAGAGCGGGATCTGCAGGGAGCTCAGCTTCGTGCCGTCGATGACGACGGAGAACCGCGCGGCGAGCGAGCCGCGGTAGATGACGCCGATGCGCCAGAGCTCGGGGCCCGTCAGCGGCAGGTCGTAGGAGACGCCGAACGTCGGCGCGTAAGTTGCGACGAGCTGGTCCTCTACCCGCGTCCCCACGCGACCGGTCGCGTCCGTCGCGGCGACGACGGTACCGACAATCTCTGCGAGCGCGGCAAAAGCGGCCCCGACGCGGATCCCGTAGCCGAGGTTCGCTCCGATGCCGGCACGGATGGTCACCGACTGCGCGCGGTTGCCGAGCATCGGGAACTGCGTCTTCTCGGGATAGAGGACGCGACCGCGGACGACGACGTCGGTCGGCTCGTAGAACGCGAGCGCGATGCCGAGGCGATGCGTGAAGACCCCGCCGAGCGGCAGCGGGATCTCGGCGCCGATGGTGGTACCCGTCACTGCCTGAGACGAGGTACGTCCGGGAAGACCATCGCCCTTTGCGTCGAGCCGGAGAACGCCGCCCGTGTACCCGAGGGTGAGCTTGGCCACGCGGACGTCGGAAGCGAGCGCAGGGTTGTGCCAGGCGGACTCGTAACCGCTCGCAAACGCCGTCCCGGTAGCGCCCATTGCGCTGGTGCGGGCGCCGTATCCGAAGAGGTCCTCCGGCGTCGCGCTGGCGGTGCGGGGCGCGAGCGAGAGCGTCGACGCGAGCACAACCGCGGTTGCCACCCCCGTCCACCGAGCCCTCGAGACCGTGCTGCCCACCACCCGCATCGGGGACCCGAGATACCACGCTTTCCGGCCCCCTCGGCGGGCGAACGGCCGGTTGGCCTGCGGCCGTTCGCTCAGGCTCTCGCGGCGAGCTGACCACACGCGGCGCCCACGTCACCGCCGCCGCTGTAGCGCTTGTGCGTGAACACGCCGCGCGCCCGCAGCGCGTCACGGAAAGCCCCTTCGCGGTCATCGGAGGCCCGCAGAAACGGGTCGGCCTGGCCCTCGGGGCCGTCGTCGATCGCGTTGTACGGGATGATCGTGAGGCGCGGGTTCTTCCCGGATCGTTCGCGGAACGCGAGCACCTGATCGGCGAGCGCCTCCGCGTCGGCGACGGTATCGTTGACGCCCGAGAGCAACGTGACGGCCCACATCGGCGCGAGGCCCGTAGCCGCGACGTGCTCGGCCGCCGCGCTCAGCACGTCCGCGAGGTCGTGAGCGCGATCGATCGGCATCAGAGAGCGGCGGACGTCACGGCGCGCGGAGGCGATCGACAGGCCGAGCCGCACCTTCGGCGCCTCGGCGGCGAGCCGGCGGATCCCCGCGGGCAACCCGGACGTGCAGACGGTGATGTTGCGCGCGTCGATCGCGAGCGCACTCGGCTCGCTCATCACGCGGATCGCCGCGAGCACGCGATCGAGGTTCGCCATCGGCTCGCCCATACCCTGGAAGACCACACCGTGGACGCGCGCTCGCGCCGGCGACCTCGCGGCCTCGCCTTCGATTCCCCGCAACACCACGCGCACCTGCTCGATGATCTCCCACGTCTCGAGGTTGCGCGTGAGGCCCATGCGCCCCGTGGCGCAGAAGGTACAACCGAGCGCGCAGCCGACCTGCGAGCTCACACAGACGACGAAGCGACCCGGCACCTCGAGCGGAATGCGAACCGTCTCGATGACGTGCGCGTCGCCGGTGCGGAGCGCATACTTCACGAACGGGTCCACCTGGCTCCGCCGTTCGGAGACGACCTCGAGCTGGGGCACGTGCCCGCGCGCCAGCACCGCGTCGCGGGCCGAGCGCCGGATGCCCGAGCTCGGCGTGCTCGGGTCCTCGCCGCGGTGGACCTGCGCGACGATTCGCCGCGCGTCCGCGATGGCGATCCCTGCGACACCCTCGCAGAGCTCCTCGCCGGTCACGCCTTGCAGGGGAATCATGGGCGGAGACACGACCGGAGGCTCGTAGCAGACCGGGGGAGCGCTGTCAGGTTGTGGTACCCTCGGTCTCGGTGTTCGGGTTCAGCCTCTCGGAGCTCATCGTGGTGATCGTGGTGGCGCTCGTCGTCATCGGTCCGAAGGATCTGCCCAAGATGCTGCGGAAGCTGGGCCAATACGCCGGAAAACTTCGGCGAATGGCCTCCGAACTGCGCGCGCAGAGCGGCATCGACGAGGCGCTCCGCACCGAGGGGCTCGCCGACGACATCAACGAGATCCGCAAGCTGGCACGCGGCGAGCTGGACGCCGTCCAGCGGGCCGCAGTCGACACCGGGACGACCGCCAAGCCCGACATCTCGGGGTCGCCGTACCGCGACGACTTCTACGTCGTGCGCGATCGCGAATACCCCCGCGACGGCGCCGACTCGTACGGCGCACTCCCAGACAACGCGATCGTCTACGCCGAAGGGCTCCCCAAGTCGAAGCTCGCGCGCGATCCGCTCTACGTGCTGGGTGATCCGAACGGCGTCGTGCCGGAGCCCGAGCCGCGATCGGCGCCCGAGGCGGAGCAGGAGCCCGCGGCCCACGGCGAGCGCGTCGATCCGTCCGAGGCCGAGACACAGGAGCCACCCGTCGTCGCGGAGACCACCGAAGTCGCGCCGCGGACGAGCGAGGCGCACTGATGGCGACGCTCCAGGAAGAGCCCGACCTCACGCACGTCGACCCCGAGGACGACGTGAAGATGACGATCTGGGAGCACCTCGGCGAGCTCCGCAAGCGCGTCGTCCGCGCCGGCGTGACGCTCCTCGCCGGCGCCATCCTCTGCTGGAACTACAAGGAGAAGCTCCTCGACTGGATCGGCAAGCCCTTCGAGGCGGCCTGGAAGATCCGCTACCCGAACACCCCCATCGAGCTGATGACGACGGCGCCCATCGACGCATTCGTCGGATACATGCAGCTTGCACTCACCGGCGGCGTCGTCCTCGCGATCCCGGTGATCTTCTACCAGCTCTGGTCGTTCATCAGCCCTGGCCTCTACTCGAAGGAGAAGAGGTACATCATCCCGTTCGTCCTCTTCTCGACGGCGCTCTTCGGCGCAGGCATTGCGTTCTGCTACTACGCATTCTTCCCGTCGTTTTGGGCCTTCGCGCTCTCGCTCCACGGCCAGGTCGGCGAGCCGGGCGGCCTCGTCCTCATGAGCCGCAACACGATGGAGGGCTACCTCGACTTCGCGACGCGGATGCTCCTCGCGTTCGGGTTCATCTTCGAGCTGCCGCTCTTCATCTCGTTCCTCGCGCTCGCGGGCATCGTCACGCCGATGCAGCTCGTGCGCTTCAGCCGCTGGGCGATCATCTCCGCGTTCATCATCGGCGCGTTCATCACGCCCGGTCCCGAGATGTCGAGCCAGTTCATCGTCGCTTCGGCGCTCATCGGTCTCTACTTCCTCAGCGTCGGCCTCTCCTTTCTCGTGGCCAAGCGCCGGGACGATCCCAAACCTGCGGACGGGTGAGAACGAAATCGTAGGTGCCGTTCTTCGCGGCCTGCACGGCGGGCACCGTCAGGCCTAGAACTCGGCGTGCATGCGCGCGCCGAAGATCTCGACGGGACCGCGGTCGGCGTTGTACGCGGGGTTCCAGATGTGCTGAAAATCGAGCGCCACGCTCATCCAGCTCGTGACGCCATAGCTGTAGAAGACCTCGAGCACGTGCTCGGACGCGTGGTTCAGCTTGCCATCGCCGATGAATCCGTCGACGCCGCCCAGGTTCAGGTAGTTGGCGTGCGCGTCCGAGATCCATCCCTGGCCGTAGCCGACGCCCGCGGAGTCGGCCGGACGCTTCCAGGGTGTTCCCTTGACGATCGTGCCGAGCGAGATCGAGCTGTCGGTCGACGTGAACGAGTAGACCTCGCTCTTGCCGTCCGAGATCATTCCGCGGAAGAAGACGCCGACGTCCGGCCCGATGCGCTGCTCGAGATTGATGCCGGCGCCTACCTTCACGGCCGGCCGCCGGACCCAGCACAGGTCCGGTGCGGTCGGGTTCTCCGAGCCGTAGCTGAACGCCGTACACGCCGCCGCGTTCTTCGACGCGTCGGTTCGAAAGGCACCGACCGCGTCGTCGAAGCGCCCCATGTTCTCGCGATTGCGGTACGCGAGGACGCGGACAACCCCGGGATTCCCATCGATCGTGTGCGTGTGCTCCACCTCGACCTGATCGCCGTAGTACTTGCCGAGCCTGAAATCGTCGGCGAGCTGGTTGGGCTCCTTCGGCGGAGTGATCCGGCCCGCGCGCAGCGCCCAGTCGTCGTAGTAGAGCTCGGCGACACCGCCCCACGCGTAACCGCGCGCGTCAGCCGCGAAATCGTAGGCGGCGTACGTGAGGAACGCCATGTTGAAGAACTGCTTCCGCAGGTCGCCTGCGAAGGAGTTCTTGTCCATGAAGTCGAGAATGCTGAAGTTGCCGACCGTGAAGACGAGCCGCCGGCGATCGATGCGCCGTCCGAGCTGCACCGGATCCGAGCTGCGCACCGAAGACTCACCGCCGAGCTCGA
>JAYSXP010000652.1:0-7944 GCA_043717125.1 Polyangiaceae bacterium
TGGTCGCGGTCGGCCTCGGCTACATGAAGATCGGTCAGAGCGCGCCCACGCTGTCCGGCGGCGAAGCGCAGCGCGTAAAGCTCTCGCGCGAGCTCTGCAAGGTCCAGACGGGCCGCACGCTCTACGTGCTCGACGAGCCGACCACCGGCCTCCACTTCGAAGACATCCGCCGCTTGCTGGCAGTGCTGCAGCGCCTCGTCGACGGCGGTAACAGCGTCGTCGTGATCGAGCACAACCTCGACGTCGTGAAGTGCGCTGACTGGGTCATCGACCTCGGACCGGAAGGCGGCGCGAAGGGCGGCGAGATCGTCTGCGCGGGCACACCCGAGGACGTGGCGAAGGTGGCGCGTTCGTACACCGGCAAGTTCCTCCAGGAGCTCATCGCGAAGCATTCCTTGCCGCACCGCGCGGACCTTCGGCTCGCTCGCTGATTGCCTTCGGGCGCTCCGGCGGGAGCGGGTATCGTGCCGATCTTCATGCGTGATTTTCGCAGGCTGCTCGGGCTGATGCGGCCCTACCGGGGCTTGTCGTTGCTCGCGCTGCTGACGCTGGTGTTGCTCGCCGCGCTCGACCTCGCTCTCCCGCGGCTCATCCAGCGCATCATCGATGTCGGCATCCGGCGGAACGACCTCTCCGTCGTGCTGGTGACCGCCGGCGTGATGTTCCTGCTGACGCTTCTGAGCGGCGTTCTCTCGATCGTCAACAACGTGCTGTCCGTCCGCGTCGGCGAGGGCATCGCCCGCGACCTGCGTCGCATGCTCTTCACCCGGATCCAGCGTTTCTCCTTCCGCGATCTCGACCGGCAGCACACGGGGCAGCTACTGGTGCGCCTCACGAGCGACGTGAGCGCGGTGCGGGGACCGTCGCAGATCTCGCTGCGGATCGGCACGCGCGCGCCGCTGATGATGCTCGGCAGCGTCATCCTCATGTTCACGACCAGCTATGCGCTGGCCCTCGCGGTGCTCCCGCTGCTCGTCCTCACGTCGATCTTCATCGGATACTTCGTGGTGCGCGTCGGCGCGCTATTCCGCGTCACGCAGCAGAAGCTGGATGTCCTCAACGGAGTCCTCCACGAGAACATCATCGGTGTCCGGCTGGTGAAGGCCGTGGTCCGCGCCGACTTCGAAGGGCGCCGCTTCGAGACCGCTAACGAGGCGCTGACCGAGACCTCCGTGAAGGTCGCGATGTTCATGTCGACGATGGCGCCGATACTCGCGATGTGCATCAACGCCGGCGTCGTCATCGTGATCTGGTTCGGCGGGCTCCAGTCGATCGAAGGCCAGCTCTCCGTAGGGCAGATCGTGGCGTTCACGAACTATCTGTTCATGACGATGGGCCCGCTCGTGATGATGAGCGCGCTAGCGAACATCTGGGCGGCGGGGCTCGTCTCGTCACGGCGGACGGCGGAGATCCTGGATACCGTCCCCAACGTGCAAGACGCCCCCGGCGCGGTCGCCCTCGACGCGACAGGGGCGACGCATCTGGTCTTCGACGATGTCTCGTTCTCCTACGGCGAAGAGCCGACCCTGCAGCACGTCAGCCTCGACGTCGGACCGGGCGATACGCTGGCCATCGTGGGCTCCACGGGCGCCGGCAAATCGACGCTCGTCAACCTGATCCCGCGCTTCTACGACGTCACGTCGGGCCGCGTGCTCGTCGGCGGCCGCGACGTCCGTGAGACGACCGAGCGTTCACTCGTGAGTGCCATCGGCATCGTCCCCCAGGCCACGATCCTCTTCTCGGGCACGATACGGGACAACATCCGCTACGGCCGTCCTGACGCGACCGAAGAGGAGGTCATCGCTGCGGCCACCGTCGCGCAGGCGCACGACTTCGTGGTGAAGCTGGCCAAGGGCTACGACACTCACGTCGAGGAGCGAGGGACGAACCTGTCCGGCGGGCAGAAGCAGCGCATCGCGATCGCGCGGGCGCTGCTCATACGACCGAAGATCCTGATCCTCGATGACGCCACCAGCGCCATCGACGTCGAGACGGAGACGAAGATCCAGGACGCGCTCGCGGCGACGTCTCGTGAGCGCATCACCGTCATCGTCGCGCAGCGGATAAGCTCGGTGCTCAAGGCGGACAAGATCGTGGTCCTGGGCGATGGCAGGATCATCGCCTCCGGGACGCACGCCGAATTGATGGTCACGAGCGCGGTCTACCGCGAGATCTACGACTCGCAGCTCGGCGTGGCGGTGGCGTCGTGAGCGGGCCGGGACGACCGCCGGCGCCGTCCCGCGCGAAGGATCCGCGCGGAGCGATCGTCCGGCTGATGACCTACCTCGGGGCCTACCGCGGGCCCCTCCTGCTCGCGGGTGTCCTCACCGTCGCGTACTCGTTGCTCGGCGTGGTCGGTCCGTATCTGGTGGGCGTCGCGCTCGATCGCTTCATCGCCCAGCACGATGGCTCTGGCCTCGCGGGCATCGCGACGCTCATGATCCTCGTGTATCTCGCGAGCAGCATCTTCCAGCTCGCGTCCAGCCTGTTGATAGCCCGCGTCTCGCAGCAGGCGCTCTCGCGGTTGCGTGGCGACCTCTTCCGGCATCTGCAGACGCTGTCCGTCGCGTTCTATGACCGCAGCGGCTCGGGCGACATCATGAGCCGCCTGACGAACGACATCGACGCGATCAATCAGGCTGTAGGGCAGAACGTGACGAACTTGTTCGCGAGCGTCCTGTCGATCGCCGGCATCCTCGTGGCGATGTTCGTCCTGAACGTACGACTCGCGCTCGCGTCGCTCGTCGTCGTGGCCGCCCTCTTCGGATTTACCCGGCTCGTCGCCGCCTATACGAAGAAGGGGTTCAAGGAGCTGCAGCGGCATCTCGGCGAGCTGAACGGCGTCATGGCGGAGTCGATCGGGGGCCAGCGCGTGAACAAAGCGTTCAGCCGTAACGAGTCGGCCCTCGCCCGCTTCGACGAGGCGAACGACCGGGCGTACGCGTCGGGCGTCTACGCCAGCACCTATTCGCTCATGCTGATGCCGCTCACGGTGGTGCTCGGCAATCTGTTCCTCATCGTGATCGCAAGCGCCGGCGCGATGCTCGCGCTGCGCGGGCTGATCACGGTGGGCGTCATCGCGACGTTCATCACCTACGCGCTCAACTTCTTCCAGCCGCTGCAGAGGCTCTCCATCCTCTACAACATGCTGCAGGGTGCGGTCGCCGGCGCCGAGCGTGTCTTCGAGACGATGGACACGGCTCCCGAAGCCAACGAGGGCGCCGTCGTCCCAGCGGCGTTCCGCGGTGACGTACGGTTCGAGGACGTGACCTTCGGCTACCGTCCCGAGACGCCGATCTTGCGCGACGTCTCGCTCGACGTGCGCGCCGGGCAGATGGTCGCTCTGGTCGGGCCGACCGGTGCGGGCAAGACCACCATCATCAACCTGCTCACGCGCTTCTACGAGATCGACAAGGGCGCCATCACCATCGACGGCACGGACATCCGCGAGATCGAGAAGAGCGCCCTCCGCCGCCGCCTCGGGCTGGTGCTCCAGGAGACGTTCCTCTTCAGCACCAGCGTGATGGAGAACATCCGTTACGGGCGCCTCGGCGCGACCGACGAGGAGGTCCTGCGCGCGGCCGAGCTCGCCGATGCCGATCACTTCATCAGGCAGCTGCCCGACGGCTACCAGACCGTCCTCTCCGAGCGCGGAGGAACACTCAGCCAGGGCCAGCGCCAGCTGCTCGCCATCGCCAGGACGCTCATCGCCGATCCGCCGATCCTGATCTTGGACGAGGCGACCAGCAACGTCGATACGCGCACCGAGGTACGTGTCCAGAAGGCTCTCGCCACGCTGATGGCGGGGCGCACCAGCTTCGTCATCGCGCACCGCCTGAGCACGATCCGCGAGGCCAATCAGGTCCTGGTCATCGAAGGCGGCGCCATCGTCGAGCGCGGTACGCACGAGGAGCTCCTCGACGCGCACGGTGTCTATCGCCGGCTCTACGAGCGCCAGTTCAAGGGCTACGCGCTCTGATCAGGCTGCGGCGCGCGGAAGGCCCGGCTCGACCGGCGCATCGTCGACACGCACCACGATGACCGAGACGTTGTCCTTGCCGCCGTGCTCGTTGGCCGCTTCGACCAGCGCCTGCGCTGCGGCTCCGGGCGTTCCGGAGTCGCGGATGACGCGCTCGATGTCGGCGTCGACGACCATCTTGCTCAGCCCGTCGGAGCACAGGACGTAGATGTCTCCGGCGATCGGCTTGCCGAGGACGATGTCCACGGGAACTACCGGCCACACGCCGACCGCTCGGCTCAGGTGACCGGCGCTCTCTCCCGTCACGCCGAGGCTCTGCATCGTGTGGTCGGTGGTCATCAGCTCGAGCGCGTCGTCGCGAAATCGATAGATGCGGCTGTCGCCCACGTGGCCGACGTAGAGGCGCTGCTTCTTCGTCGAGAACCGGGCGGCGCAGATGGTGGTCCCCATCCCCTCGAGGCGGGCATCGCCCTGGGCTTGATCGTGGATGGCTTCGTTCGCCATCTGGATGGCGCGTGCGAGCTCCGAAGCGCGTCGTGGCAGAGCATCGTCCTCGGGCCCGTCAAAGCTCTGGCTCGTGAACGCCCGCTCGATGGTGTCGACCGCGAGCTGGCTCGCGATCTCGCCACCGCGGTATCCGCCCATACCGTCCGCGACGACGAAGACACCGAAGTCCTCGCGGGCGAGGACGCTGTCCTCGTTGTTCTTCCGCCGGCGACCGGTGTTGGAGCACGCGGTCGCGCTGACGAGGATGATCGAGCGTGCGCCGGTGGGCTCTTCGAGCGCAGCGTCCTCATCGTAGACGATCTTCTGCGTCGGCGGCGCGAGGCTGACGCGCTTGCGCGGCTCGTCACCGATCTTCGTGAGCTCGAGCGATGCGTCTTCGTCCTGGTACGCGATCTTCGGTAGCGACTCGGCGGAGACCTCGAGGCTCGGTGCGCTGTCAGCGCCGGCGGCAGGCAACTCGACGGCGGGCAGCTTGGGCGTCTCGTCCGCTGCCGTCTTGCGCGCGGCCTCCACCGGAGCGACGTTCGTTTCGCTGCTCGTTCCCCTGCCCGCGAGCCACAGGTACGTCACCGAGACGAAGACGCAGATCGAGATCACGAGCGCGAGGACCTGAGGAAGCGAATCGGACATGATTTTCGAGGTCTGTGGACGCAATGTCCACACTTCAGAACGAATGAACGGTGAAGCACCCCCCGTGCCGCTACAAAAACGAGCCGAATATCAGCGCTTGGGCTTGCGCGCGACGTGGACGCGCAGGCGATTGTGGACGGCCAGTAGACCTGGAACGTGGGCCACGGGTCCGTGCGTTAGTGGCCGGCGGCCCAGGGATCGCCCTTGTCGATATCGGGCTTCGGCCCCGCTTGCTTCGCGGGCGACGGCGCAGGCGCTGCCGCCGGTCCAGGGTTCGGCGCCGCGGCGGGAGCGGGCTCGATCGTGGCGGGTCGACCGCCTTGCGGCGCCGGCGCCCAGCGCGCAGACGCTGCAGTCGCTGCTGCCGTCGCAGGCGGCGTGGGGGCGTTCGCGGCGGTCGCGCCGATCTTGTTCAGCGCTACGGCGACGACGACGTCGCTGTCGAAGCGGAGGGTCTGTGTCTGCGGCTCGAAGCCGGGCGCCTCGGCCCGGACGTAGTGCTCGCGGGTATCTCGCGGCACGCGTGACTCGTACGGCAGGGTCATGGGCGCGCCGTCGAGCGTGAGCTTTGCCGTCGCCGGCATCGCGGAGATCTTCACGCGGACTTGAGATGCTTCGACGGGGGCCGACGGCGTGCTCGAGGCGGCCGCGACCGTCGCCGCGGGCGTCGATTCGGCGCGTGACGAGCTCGAACGAAGCCCAACGATCACGGCGACCGCAGCGACGGCGACCGCGACCGCGCCGATGCCGAACACCGCCGCCGAACGACGCGGCGGCAGCGAGGCCGCGCGAGCGGCAGTGTCCTGGATGGTGGTGGGAGGCTCGGAGGCTCCGGACACGGCGCTGATCGCCACCGCGCCCGACGACCTGACCGGGAACGAGAGCGATCCCGAGCTTCCGTTGTCTGCCGGAATGCTCACGAGCCCGACGTCCATCGAGGTCGCCGTCTTCATCGCCGCGAGCTGCTTCTCGATGACGTTGCGGATCTCGGCGCGCTTGTCCTTGAACAGGTCCGAGACGGAGGCGCCGAGCTTGCGACGAGCGGAGACGAGCTGTCCGCTCTCGCCGAGATACTGCTCGATATCGGCGCGGAACTCCTCGGCGGTCGCGTAGCGCTCCTCGCGATCGGAGGCGAGCGCCTTCTGACAGATGCGATCGATCGCTTCGGGCACGCTCGGGTCGAGCGCGCGCGGCGAGGTCATCACGTTTCCGGTGACGAGGGCCTTCACGACCGCGAGGTCGTCGAGATCTTTCCAGAGCCGCCGACCGGTGGCCGCCTCCCAGAGCATGATGCCGACGGAGTAGATGTCCGCGCGGCGATCGACGGGCTGCCCCATCGCCTGCTCGGGCGCCATGAAGCGGACCTTGCCCTTGACGACGCCCTGGCGCGTTTCGGATGCGCGCCCAGCGGCCTTCGCGATGCCGAAGTCGACGACCTTGACCTGGCCTTCGTACGTCACGAAGACGTTGTGAGGCGTGACATCGCGATGAACGATCTCGAGCGGAGAACCGTCGTAGTCCGCGAGCTCGTGTGCGTGGTGGAGGCCGGCGAGCGTGTCCGCGATGACGAGGTACTGGCACGGCTTCGGGAAGGGATCTGTGGGGAGCACCGCGGTCGACGACGGGCCGTTCTCGGTCTCCGCGCGCGCGCCGGCCTCGGCCGCGAGCTTGGCCTTCTGCATCGCGCGATGCTGCACGCGATGGAGCGGCTGCCCGTCGAGATATTCCATCGCGAGGAAGTAGTGATTGCCGACGGAGCCGACCTCGTTGGTCTGCACGACGTTCGGATGGTTGAGGCGCGCCGAGATGCGCGCCTCGTCGACGAGCATCTCGATGAACTCGGGCTCCTCCACGAGGTTCTGCCGAAGCCGCTTGATGACCGTGAGCTTGCTGAAGCCCGAGCCCACAGGGCCGGCGATCACGGCGAGAAAAACATCCGCCATACCGCCGTGTCCGAGCTCGGCGATCAACCGATACTTGCCGAAGTTAGCCTCGCCCATCCGCTCCTCAACTGTGTCCTCGCGCGCAGGTACAGCGCTCGACGAATCACTGAAAAACGTACCACGCCCGGGATCGATCCAAGGCCATTTTACCCGCTCGCGTCGCGCGCGTGGCGGCGCAGGCGGAGTCCTTACATCGCGCTACAGTGCGAGCGCGCGAAGCTCAGGAGGCTGGCGGCGGGCTCGAGGCGCCGGTCTTCGTGAACGGCTCGACCGGCTTCGGCCGCCAGCTCGGAGGCACGACGCGGACGAGGACGACCGTGATGTTGTCTTTTCCGCCGTGTGAGTTGGCGAACAAGACGAGGCGCTCGACCGCAGTCTTCGGGTCGTCCTCGCTCTGCAGCACGGTCGCGATGGTCTCGTCCTTCAGCATCTTGGTGAGCCCGTCGGAGCACAGCAAGTAGACGTCGTTCTCGAGCGGGACGCCCATCACGACGTCGATCGGCACGGTCGGCCAGATGCCGACCGCGCGGCTGAGGTGCGCCGCGCCCGGGCCCTTCACGCCGTGATCCGCCATCGTGTGATCGGCGGTCATCTGCTCGAAGACGCCGTCGCGAAGGCGATAGCAGCGACTGTCGCCGACGTGCCCGATGAAGACGCGTTGTTTGTTCGCGGAGAAGCGAGCTGCGCAGACGGTGGTCCCCATCCCTTCGAGCTCGGGCTGGGCCTTGGCGGTCTCGAGGATGGCGGCGTTCGCCATCTGGATCGCGCGGGCGAGCTCGCTCGCATGGGCAGGTACCGAGTCGTGCGGGTCGCCCTCGAACTGGCCGCTCTTGAAGGCGTCCGCGATCGTCTTCACGGCGAGCTGGCTCGCCAGCTCGCCACCGC
>JAYSXP010000653.1:0-7877 GCA_043717125.1 Polyangiaceae bacterium
GCAGTCGTAGCCGCTCGTCTCAGCAGGCGACTACATGCCACGTGATCTTCACGCGACCGGCGCTCAGAGCTGCGATCGCCGTGAAGGCCTGCTCGCTCAGATCGAGGTCGCCACGCGCGCAGCCGGGACAGAGATCCACGATACGAACCTTCACGCTGCCCTTCGGGCCGGTGACGAGCGCGCACTGGCCGCACCAGCTCTTCGCGTATTGCGACTTGTTCAGCGCAGCGACGTTCAGGTCGTTCGGGCTCGCCTTGAAGCCGCACGCGCCGGTGCCGTCGGCGGCGTAGTACGTCGCCTGACCTGAGTAGTCGACCGTGGGCGCAGCGTCGGCGGACGCATCGCTCCCTCCGCTCGAGGCATCCGACGACACCTTGCCGTCGGACGCGGCACCGTCGTCCAAGGCGGCGCCGCCGTCGACGGTGGCGCGGTCGAGCGTCGAGGAGTCACTGGCGTCGTCGGACGAGCAGGCGAGCAAGAGCGCGAGCGGGATCGCGACGAACATGAAGCGACGCATCGACCTCATCGTAGCCCAGCTGAATGGAGTCCATGGGAGAGAGCTCGTGGGCGAGCGTGGTGTTCTGCTCGCGCCGGGATGCTCGACTCGATTACGCTCGGGCGGTGGCTGGCCCAATCATCCAGATCTTCGGGAAAAAGAAGGACAGCGAGACGCGCAAGGCGGAGCGCTGGTTCAAGGAGCGCGGGCTCAAGGTCCAGAGCGTCGAGCTCAGCGAGAAGGGGCTCTCCCCCGGCGAGCTCAGGAGCGTCGCGGCAAAGGTAGGCGGCGTGGAGGCGCTCATCGATCGCGACGGCAAGCGCTACGTCGACAAGGGACTCAAGTACTCGGCCCCCACCGGACCGCGCATCGAGGCACTGCTGATCGAAGATCCACTCCTCCTCAAGACCCCGATCGTGAGGCGCGGCACCGACGCGACGCTCGGCTTCGCCCCCGACGTCTGGGAGACGTGGAAATAGTTCAGAGCGGCTGCGTCATCGCGCGCCGGAGCGCGGCGAGCGGCGCGGTGTCGTCGTAGATCACCTTGCCTCGCTCGAGCCTCACGCCGAGGCGTGACCAGAGGCGCGCGAGGTCGACGGTTTCCGGGTGCGTCGCCATGCGCGCGTAGGTCTCGCGGAGGACGGGCACGCCCGTCGCGGCATCGCCGACCTCGAGCACCTTGTCGATCGGCCAGCTCACCGAGATGTTGCCGCCCTGCGCGACGATCGCGCGGACGGCGTCGACGAGCGAGCGACGATTGCCGGTCCGCTCGCGGATCTCGACGTCGGCGGCGAGACAGAACAGCGCGCCGCCCCAGTAGGTGCGCCCCCACGTGCGTGTGCGATCCAGCCCTTCATCGCCTGCCGCCGGCTGCCCTTGCGGCATGCCGACGATCCAGTCGCGCCACATCTGATCGGGCGTCACGAGCCCGGCGTGCGTGCGCGCGAGGGGCTCGACGTAGGTCGCGAGCCCCTCCTCCAGCCAGTGGTGCGTGCGCGAGAGATCAGGAAGCGCCGTGTGGACCATCTCGTGGACGAGCATCCAGTCCTCGCGGAGCGCCTCGGGCGTGACGTCCTCGCCGACGGGGACCTCGATCGCCGCACCGGAGGAGCCCATGGTCGTGCCGAAGCCGACGCGTTTGCCCGCGGAAGGCTGCACGAGGACGAGGACGCGCGGGATGGGAAAGCGCCCGTAGAACGCCTCGACGATCTTCGCGCTCCGCTCGATCCACGCGATGACCGCGGGCTCGTCGCGGAGCGGCCCCGGAAACAGCGCGACCTCGACGCGTCCCTGCGCGAGTGGCTGCCGACGGATACGACCGAACGCCGCGTAGGGCAGATCGAATCCGCCGCCGCTGTGCCCCTCGTAGGTGTCGGCGACCCCGGCAACCGGGAAGACGCCGGAGGCGAACGCCTCGCCGGGAGCGCTCGTGACGTGAAAGCGAAACGGGATGCCCGGCGGAGCCTCGAGCGGGCGGAGGAGCCAGCTCGACGGTGGCGACTCGATCGCGCCGCCGTCACCGTGCGATCGAGCGATCCCGCGATCCTCGTGGGCGCGCGCGGCCTCGCCGAGCGCGACCACGTAAGAAAGGCGACAGCCCGCGGCGCACGAGGCGATCCGCCAGCGGTCGTGGGTCGGTCTGATCGACGTTTTCCGCGTGCCTTCGTGGACGACGACGTTGCGAACGAACGGCTCTGCACCTTCGCCGACGCTGAGCTCGGTACCGGTGCCCGCAGGAAAGACCGCGTCGATCGCGAGCCCTTGACCGCGTGGCGACGCGACGACCTCGTACGACCAGCCCGCGGTCGCCGGTGCTGGCGGCACGGCACGCGCGATCGACGCCGTTCGTACCGGACCGGGGGGGTAACCGCACGCGGAGGCCGCGAGAGCGACGAGCAGCGCCGTGATCGAGTGAATCGCGCGCATCGTCCAAGGATGGATGCATTCGCGCGCCGCGGAGTTCCGATCGGATCCCGTGACGTGGATCGACGAGGGCCCATAAGCCTTCTCGCGAGACGTCCTGACCCCCGCATTTGCGAGGGTTTCCGAAGCAAAAAGTGGTGAACTGTAAGATGCTTACCTACGCCTTACGAGCGAAACTTTCTTCGGCTCGCGCCTCTGAATAGCGGTGCGCTCCCGTGCTACTTGGACGGGCTCGATGCTGGCCTTCGAGGTGACCGCGACGGATCCAGGCTCGCGCGCGCGCCGCGGGTCGATGACGACCGCGCACGGCCGCATCGAGACGCCCGTGTTCATGGACGTGGGCACGCGCGCTTCCGTCACCAACTGCGCGCCCGTCGATCTCGCCGAGGTCGGCACGCAGGTCGTCCTCGGCAACACGTACCACCTCATGCTGCGCCCGGGCCCGGAGGCGTTCCGCCAGCTCGGGGGCATCCACAAGTTCATGGGCTGGTCCGGCCCGGTCCTCACGGACTCGGGGGGCTATCAGATCTTCTCGCTGCCCGGAGACCGCACCATCACGGAGAAGGGCGCGCGCTTCAAGGGCTACACCGATCAGCAGATGCACATGCTGTCGCCCGAGCGATCGATCGAGGTCCAGACCGCGATCGGCTCCGACATCATGATGGTGCTCGACGAGTGCATCGACTCGATGTCCGACGAGGCACGCACGCGCGCCGCGATGGACCGCACGCATCGCTGGGCCCTACGCAGCCTCGCGGCGCGAACGAACTCCGAGCAAGCGCTCTTCGCGATCGTGCAGGGCGGAATCGTCCCGGCTCTTCGCAAGGAGTCCGCGGCGTTTCTCACCGAGCACCCGTTCGACGGCTTCGCGATCGGCGGTCTCGCGGTCGGCGACACGCGCTCCGAGCGCGAGGACGTGACGGCGCTCTCCGCGGAGCTCCTGCCGCCGGGCCGCCCGCGGTACCTCATGGGCGTGGGGACGCCGCCCGATCTCCTCCAGGCGATGCTCGCGGGCGTCGATATGTTCGACTGCATCATCCCCACGCAGCTCGCGTGGCAGGGCACGGCGTTCACGTCGACCGGCCGCGTGAGGCTCACGCGTGTGCCGAATGCGCTGTCCGAGGAGCCGCTCGACGTCCGCTGCCCTTGCTCGACCTGCACGAAATTCAGCCGCGCGTACCTCCACCATCTCTTCAAGTGCAAGGAGCCGCTCGGACCGCGCCTCGTGTCGATGCACAACCTCCACTACTACCACCAGCTCATGGGCGACTCGCGCGACGCCATCACCGCCGGCACGTTCGCGGCGTTCGCGAAGGAGAAGCTCGAGGCCATCGATCGTCACGAGCACAGCGCGACGCGCTTCGGGGCGTCTTGAGCTGCGAGGTCGTCATCACGAAGAGCGGCGCGCCGGCGATGCGCGACCTCGCGAGCGGCGAGGTCATGCACCCGGGCACGGGGCCCGACGTCGAGCCGAAGGAGCTCTATGTCACCCCGTCGCGGCTCGCCGAGCGGCTGTCCGACCCGCGCGCCGAAGGCTCGAACCTCGTGCTCCTCGACGTGGGGCTCGGCGCGGCGTCGAACGCGATCGCAGCGTGGCGCGTGTCGGAATCGCTGGCAGCCGGAGCGCGTCGTCTCGAGATCGTGAGCTTCGAGAACGATCTCTCCGCGCTCGCGCTCGCGCTCGAGCCCGCGCACGCTCCGAGCTTCGGGTTGACGAGCACGGAGAGCGATGCCCACGCCGCGGCGAGCGCTCTCCTGAGCTCCGGTCACCACGAGACGGAGCGAACGGTCTGGCGTTTGTGCCTCGGAGACTTTCCCGAGCGCGTCGCGCTCGAGGCGGCCGCCTCGGCCGACGTCGTGTACTGGGACTTCTACTCGGCCAAGACCCACCCCCACCTCTGGTCGGTGTCGACCCTCTGCAGCTTGCGTCGCGTCTGTCGCTCGGGCGCGACGTTGCACACGTACAGCACGGCTACCTCGTTCCGCGCGGCGCTCCTCCTCGCGGGCTTCGCGGTGGGCGCGGGCGGGCGCACGGGCCTGCGCGCCGAGACGACCATCGCGGCGATCGACGTCGCGGATCTCGAGCAGCCGCTGGGCGAGCGATGGCTCCAGCGGCTCGCTCGTTCGACCGTGAGCTTCCCGGCCGACGTCGCGCCCGACCCCGAGGCGCGCGCCGAGGCCCTCGCGCGTGTGCGCGCTTGCGCTCAGTTCTCGGGAGCCTCCCGTGGAAACGATCCGTTTCGGTGAACGCCGGGGTCGACGAGGTGGGTGATCCCACCGCGCCGCCACGCTTACCTTCATGGCGGCGCTAGAGCATCGGCGTCGCGACGAGGGCCAGGTTGCGCGCGCTGACCGCGGGAGCGAAGAGCGTGCCGAGCACGACGTCGAAGCCGCGCTCGTCGAGGTGGCGAGCGCGATCGAGCAGGACCAGCACCTCGAGGGCACGCGCGAGGATCGATCGGGGAAGGGAGAGCCTCCGTTGCCGCGCGTGCTGCGTGCGCGCCCAGCGGGCGGCGGCGCCGACCGCCTGAGGCGAAGGCGCGGGCAGCCCGCGGAGCGCGAAGGCGCGTAGGACCAGCGACGCGAGGTCGCCCTGCGCCGCGCGACGATTCAGTCCCCCGATCTCCGCGCCGAGGCGTAGCGGCGTCACGCCGTCGGCCGAAAGAAGGCGGTGAAGCGCGAGGCGCCGCTCGCGGCCGGCGAGGTTCTCGGCACGCGTCGCCTCGACGCCTTCGTCGCGCGCCGTGAGGTTGCTGAGACCGAGGAGATCGCGTGGCAGGTCGAGCGCGTCGTCGAGGTGCGTCCCGTCCGCCGGCGCCGCGCAGAGTAGACGACGTGAGGGCGCGCGGCGCTTCTGGAGACAGCACCCGACCAGCGCAAGTGATGCGCGCGCGCGCGCCGCGCTCTCGACCATCGCGTCGCCGAGCTCGCCGCAGGCATGCAGGCCGATCACGCAGTCACCGGCGAGAAGCGAGAGCCCGTCGCGGAGCACGTCCGTCACGGTGAACGAAGGCGACGCGCTCGCCGTGAGGGATCGTGCGCGCGTCGCCAGCGCGTCGTCGCGCTCGAGGCCCACCACCGGAAGCGAGAGGCGTTCGGCGAGCTCGCGCGTGAGATGACCATGACCCGAGCCGACGTCGACCACACGCTTGGCTCGGCTCGCGAGCGGCAGGACGAGCCGCGCGAACGCGTCGATCTGCGCGCGTTTCCGCGGCTTTTCCTGCCGTCGCGCGCGTCCCAGAGGCGTTGCGGATTCGAGGCTCAGTGGCGCGACGTTACAGAGATCGCGCGCGCGGAAGGCGAGAGCGACGAGGGACGGCGGTGTCCCCTCGGGCCATTCGGCGTCGTGGCCCTCGATCTCGAGCGCCGTGAGCCGATCGTCGTCGAGCGCAGCGAGGAACGGCGCCCAGCCACGCCGCACGAGCGCGAGCGGCGCCTCATCCTCGTCAGCAGGCCGCGCATCGAGCACGTCACGATGCTCGGCGACGAGGCGCGCGGCAGCCTCCCAACGAGACGCGATCACTCGTGCCCGGAGCGTTTCACGTACTGCTCGACGACGTTCTTCGCCGCTGCGAGCGAGGAGGCGAGGCCCGTCGCGGTCGGGTTCGGAGTGGCTCCGGTATGGATGGACCATGCCCAGCGGCCGTCACCCCTCGGCTCGAGCCTCACCGACAGCGGCCCGACGACCGACGTCCACACATCACCCGGGGACGGGGGGATCTTGGAGGAAGCCTTGGCAGGAGGCTTGGGCAGGGCCTTGGTCCATTTCATCTCGAATTCAACTCGCCGGCCCAGGCAACGTATCATCTGCGCTTGGGGTTCAGGTGAGGACGGGCATCGCAGCCATGTTGGCGTCACTCTTCGTGCTCGCCACGGCGGCGTGCGCGGCGCCGGTGGCGTCGGGGGGCACGACGAGCCGCGTCGAGCCTGCGCCAGGCGCCGTCGCGACGCCCGCTGGCGCTGCGAACGCGCAGGACGCCGAACCGACGCCCGCCGCCGCCGCCCCCTCCGCGACGACCGACGCCGCCGCGGAGCCAGGCCCGCCGCCGGCGCCGCCCGCTTCGCCTCGCTTCACGATTGTCAAGGGCACGCGCGTGCTCATGTTCGGCGACTCGATGGTCACCTCGGGCCTCGGCGTCTATCTCGAGGAGCGCATCGTCGCGCGCGGCGGAAAGCTGTTCTTGATCTCGAAAGGCAGCTCGACGAGCGCGACGTGGGGCGACGGTCGCGAGATCCAGGAGCTCCTCACACGGCTCCATCCCGACGTCGTCCTCGTCGTGCTCGCGTCGAACGAGCTGTTCGTTCCCAACCCGGAGGCGCGTCGCTACGCGGTCCGCTCGATCGTGGATCGCATCGGCAAGCGCCCCTGCCTCTGGATCGGTCCGGCGCCCTGGCTGCCCGAGAAAGGCATCATCGGCGTCGTTCGGAGCGCGTCGCCACCGTGCCGCTTCTTCGACTCGACTTCTCTCACGCTCGAGCGTCAGACCGACCACATCCATCCGACGCTGCGGGGTGGGAAAGCCTGGGCGGACGCCGTCTGGCAGGACGCGTTCGCGGACTGACGACCCTGATCCCCCATTGGCATGTCGGAGGCCGGTTAGCCCCATCGAGGTCGAGTCACGACGTCGGCCTTCGTCCTACATGGACGCTCCACCATGCGGAGACGCGCATGTAATCGACAAGCGCGTGAGCGTGGTTCAGCGTGGGTCGTCCGATGAAGCCCGCCGTCACCGTCGTGCCCAAGATCCGGCCTCGGATCCGTCGCGAGTCCTTCGTCGCGCTGCGCTCCGCCGCTCCCGTCTCGCCTCGTCTCGCCGCGCCCGTGTGGCACGTGTGGATTGAAGGCGGCGAGGCGGTGGGGCCTGTCTCCGCCGATCAGCTCGCGCGCGGCATCCGTGCCGGCAAGGTGCCGAGCGACGCGAGCGTCCGCCACGAGAGCGAGACGTTCTGGACGGATCTCCTCGACATCCCCGACGTCATCGCCGCGCTCAAGTCCGTGAGCGAGGAGAGCGAGACCCCGCCCGCGTCGATCGCGCCCACGCTCCTCGCTCGCGAGTTCATGGTGTGGTCCGGCGACAGCAAGCCGGTGGGCCCCGTCTCCGCGGATCAGATCGCGCGCGGCATCCGCGCCGGCAAGGTGCCGCCGGATGCAAGCATCCAGCGCGTCGGCGATCTGTTCGCGTTCGACGTCCTCGACGAACCCGACGTCATCGCCGCGTTGAAGTTCGCGACGACCTGAGCGCCGCTACGACCGATCGAAGATCGATCGACGCGAACTAGGTCCGTCGGTCTGAAGTCCGGCCATCGGTCGTGGTCGCGATCGCGATCGCGATCGCGATCGCGATCGTGGTCGCGATCGTGGTCGTGGTCGTGGTCGTGGTCGTGGTCGTGGTCGTGGTCGTGCGCGTGCGCGTGCGCGTGCGCGTGCGCGATTGAAGGCAACCGCCAGGGCGAGGCG
>JAYSXP010000654.1:0-7874 GCA_043717125.1 Polyangiaceae bacterium
CGAGCGCATCGCGACCGACCGGCTCGACGGGTGTGAGCTGCCCGCTACGCGGATCGTAGAGGCCGGGCGTCGGGTCGAGCACGACGGCGACGACGTGACCGTCGGCGCGGGGAATCCAGCGCGCGAGGTTGACGTCGCCCGCGCCGCCGTCACCGGCGAGCGCGGCGAGGTCGAAGTCCTGCCAGCTTCCTCCAGGCTGCCGTACGCAGACGGCGTGATCTTGCGCGGCGGGCTGGCTCCCGTTGCACGGCCCCCCCATCGCGAGACCGCCGTCGTCGGAGGCGAAGAACTGCGCGGGGGCCTGGAAGGTCTGCTCGATCGTGGGCGCGTCACCCGAGAGCGTGTGCGAGACGACGAACGCACTGGGGGCGCTGCCCGCCTGCTGCGACGAGCGTGAGATGCACGCGAAGAGCACGTCGTTCGCGGTGGGCACCGCCTCGCATCGCGCGTCGGGCGGGAGCTTGCCCGTGAGGATGCCGGCGATCTCGCCCGTGTGGACGTCGACGCGCACGATGTCGCCCTGCTCGACGAGGATCGCCGTGCTGTCGTCGATGGATGCCCCACTGTGGAACGCGGTTCGGAGAGGAGCCTCGGCGCCGCGCCAGCGCGGATCGCGAGCGCGCATCTCGACGGGTTTGTCGGGCGGTTGCTTGTCGAACGACGAGAGCTGACCGTCCGGCTCGAGGCGAAGCGCACCACCGCTGGACTCGAAGAGCCAGAGCTCCTCGTCGATGACGGCGACGCGCGTGGGCGAGCTCTTGATCTGCGAGGTGACGTCGACCCAGTGAGCGCCGCCATCCATGCTCGAGAACGCCGCGCCGGAGTCGTTGAAGGCGAGCGCGCGACCGTCGTCGAGCCCCTCGACGTCGCTCGCGCCGAGCGGCTCCATCGCGACACGCTCTCCGGACGGCAGCCCTAGCGCCCAGCGCTCGCCGTTGCTCGTCCGGACGAGCGCGAACTTCGGCGCCAGCGACATGTTCTGAATCGCATCGGCGAATCGCGCGATCGGCTTGAGGGGCGCGTCGAACGCGTCGGCGCGATAGACGTCGTTCTCCGTCCAGAAGAGATACCCGCCGCCCATGCGCGACGGGATCGGGCGCACGCCCGCGAGCGGCGCCTCTGGAATGTCGGCGCCGACGTGGGGCTCGCCACGGCCGACGACGATGCGCGTCTTGTCGACGACCAGACCGAGCGCGCCGCCGCTGCCGAGCGGAAGCGCGACCACGTTGCTCCGCGGGCTCGGGTCGGCGACGACGTATTGAGGAGGGCCAAGGGCGACGCCGGAGCCCGAGGTTTGTGGGTCTGAAGGGGCACGCGTCGGCGCGCCGCCAGCCCCGCCGTGCCCGCAGGCGGCAGCGACCGAGACGACCGCGAACGCGAAGATGAGTTTGCCGCGCATAGCCCTCTAGGACCTCTCGCCCTGACGCCGGTTCCCGGCAACCTCCAGGTCGACTCTTTTCATAGCGGATCCTTGGGCGCGCCGATGCCCAGGACGGACAGGTAAGCGGAGCGGACGTCCCGGGTCACGGCCCCGTAACGCTCGAAGAGGCTGCTTGATGCGGTCGTCGGCCCGTCCCGGAAGCCCATTCGCCGCGCCAACGCCGCGACACCAGGTGCGCCCTCCTCGATCAGGCTCGCGCTCGTACCGTGCACCACCCGCAGCGCCTGCTCGAGCCTGCGGAGGAGCGCATACCCCTCCCGGAGCACCGCCGCGGTGCTCGCGTCGAGGTAGCCGCAGGCCTCGAGCGCGGCGAGTGCGGTCTCGGTGTCCGTCGTGCGGACGCGCGGATCCGACCCGTTCTTCATCTGCAGCCACTGCACCGCGAACTCGACGTCGACGAGACCGCCGTGCCCCAGCTTCACGTCGTAGCGATGGGGCGCCTCGCGCGCGAGCTCCTTCTCCATGCGCATGCGGAGGTGATTGACCCGCTGCGGGTCGGGCGCGCCGCGCTCGTAAGCGATCTTCGTGGCGAGCATTGAGAAGCGACGACCGAGCTCGGCATCCCCGGCCGCTGGCCGCGCCTTGACGAGCGCCTGGCGCTCCCAATCCTGCGCGTCGGCAAGGTTGTCGTGCGGCGTGCCGTCCGCGCGTAGCCCGTGATAGCGCGCGAACGCATCGAGGCTGACGACGAGCAGGCCGTGGCTCCCTGACGGACGTAGGCGCGTGTCGAGCTCGTAACCCGGACCGTCGCCGTGGGGCGCGCTGACGAGACGGAGGACGCGCTGCGCGGCGCGCACGTAGCGCTCGGACCTCGAGCCGTCGTCATCGCCCGGCTCGTAGAGAAAGAAGATGTCGAGGTCGGAGCCGTACCCGATCTCGCGTCCGCCGAGCTTGCCCATGGCGATGACCGCGAGCCCGCCAAGGAGGCCCTTCTCGGCGAGGGCGTAGCGCATCGCGTGCTCGAGCGTCGCGTCGGCGACTGCGGAGAGGACGGCCGTGGCCTCGCGTGTGAGCAGCTCTCCCGACAGCTCGGCGAGGCCCACCTCCATCATGATGCGCGACTTGGCGTGGCGCAGCGCGCCGACGAGGACGTCCTCCGGGTCGCGCTCGTCGTGCTCGCTCGCGCGCTGCTTGGCCTCGGCGACCTCCTCGTCGACGTGGCGTCGTGCGCGCTCGGGCGTCGGCAGCCCCTTGGCGAACAGAACGCTCTCGACGAGCTCCGGGTGGAACACCAGCGACTCACCTAAAAAGGCGCTCGCACCGAAGAGCCCGACGAGCTTGCGGACGACCTGGCGATCGTCCGCCATCGCGCGTGCGTAGACGCCCGGGGTCGAGAGCCTCGTGAAGAACGCCGCGAGGAGCCGCGCGGCCTGCTCGGGATCTGCGGCGTCCGCGAGCGCCTCGAGGAGCTGGGGCGCGAGCTCGGGATGACGATCCCGCGCCGTCGCGCCGAGCGGAAAGTCGGGACGGCGAGCGAGCGCGAGAAGATGGCGCGCGAGGTCGGCGGAAGCGCTGGTCGTGAAGTCGGCCCCCGCCAATCCTTCGGAGAGCGACGTGAGCACGAGCACCTCGTCGCCCGCGTCGAGCGCGGCGAAGAGCGGGGCGAGGTGCGCGTCGCTCGCGGGCGCGCCGAGCTCCAAGCTCCTCGTGAGCGAGCCGAAGCGCGCGGCGACGCGACGACGCGTCTTGTCGAGGTCCTTCTCGAGCTCCTTGGAGCCTGGAAAACCGACCGATCGCGCGATGGTCTCGAGGAGGTCGCCGCGCGGGAGAATGTGCGTCTGCAAACCCGTTGCAAACTGCACGCGATGTTCGAGACGACGCAACGTGAGGTAGGCGCTCTCGAGCTCGCGACTCTCGCGATCGGTGACGAGCCCACGCGAGCGGAGACGACGCAGGGAATCGAGCGTGTTCGACAGTCGGAGCGACGGCTCGCGACCTCCCCAGATGAGCTGGAGCGACTGGATGAAGAACTCGGCCTCGCGGATCCCGCCAGGACCAAGCTTCAGGTCGCGTTCGGGGTCGGACGAGAGCTCGACGCGGCCACGGACGACGAGCTCGGTCATCTCGCGCGCGACGCGCGGGTCGACCACCTTGCGCCACACGAACGGAGCGAGCGCATCGAGCACGACCTGTCCGAACGCGAGATCGCCAGCGACCGGCCGCGCGCGGAGCAGCGCCGCGCGCTCCCACGTCCGGCCCCATGTCTCGTAATAGCGCTCGGCCGCGGCGAGCGCGTTGACGAGAGGACCGCGCGAGCCCTCGGGGCGGAGCCGGAGGTCGACGCGCCAGCACATGCCATCGTCGGTCGCGTCCTCGAGGGTGGCGGTGAGGCGCTGCGTGACGCGCGCGAAGTGCTCGTGGAGGGTCTGCTCGGTGAGCTCCCCGCTCTGCCTGACTCCTCCGTCGTCCGTCTCGTAAAAGAGGAGGAGGTCGACATCGCTTCCGCAGTTGAGCTCGCGACCACCGAGCTTGCCCATGCCGAGCACGGTGAAGGCGCATCGCTCGCCGCTCGCCGTCACGGGCGTGCCGAAGCGTAGCTCGGCCCAGCGGAGCGCCTCCTCGGCGGCGAGCTCGATGCAGACCTGGGCGATGTCGGAGATCTCGCGCGCGGTCGTATCGATGTCGTCACCCTCGTTCGCGAGGAGCTCACGGGCGGCGACGCGAAGGCGCTCGCGCTGCGCAAAAAGCCGGAGACCTCGCCGGACGCCTGGCGCATCGTCGAGATGCCCGACGAACGACAGGCCGAGCCGGCGCAGCGTGCGGAGATCGCGGGCAATGCGCATCTTCCCGTGCGCGATGGCGACCACGTCCTCCGGGCGCGTGAGGATCTGCTGGCGCAACGCCGGGTAGGCCGCGGAGAGCAGTGCCGCCAGCTCCGCCGCCTCGCCGTCGCTCGCGAGGCCTCGCTCGCGCGCCGCGTCGCTGTACGAGGCGACGAGGGCGCTCGCCGACTCACCGGCGAGCGTATGCAGGAGCCGCTTCACGAGGGAGGGCAAGGCGCGCGAAGCGTCGTCTCCGGAGCGGCGCGCGTCAAGGAATGACCCTGCTTTTTGCGGCGATTTTTGCTAATCTCCGGCCCGCTGCCGAGCGCCGCTGCGCGTACCGTTCGCACGACGCGATCGCCGCGCTTGTCCGTCGCGCGGACCAGCTAGGACGGGCTGGGATCCATCCAAGAGAATTGTACGTACGAGTGTCAGCGCATCGAGTGACGCCCACTCAAGGCGACTCTTCGTCGAGGGGCGACGACGGGACGACCGGGACGACGGCGTCGTCGAGAAGAGCGCCCGTGTCGGCGTCTACGACGAATCGAAAATCGTGGCCCTCGCGTCGCACGTCGATCGCATACGCGAGCCAGTAGCTCACGTAGGCCCCGCGCGGCCCGGGTGACACGTGAATCGTGAGGCGTACGGAGCGGACGTCCGCGTCCTCGACGCGCCCGACGGAGAGCCGCTGGAGCTCACGGACGCGCGCGTTGGGACGGCGCGGATCGTCGAGCACCACGAAGAGCTCGCGGCCGATCACGAAGCGCATGAGCCGTTTGTCGTCGGGCCCCAGCGCCGCGCGCGTGTCGAGCACGAGGCGCGGGTGGAGCCGCGAGAGAGTGATGAAGTAGCGCGCCCTGCCGTCGTCACCGACGTACACGGCGATATCGACCTGCGACGTGACCGCGGCGAAGCCCTCGTAGCCGCGCATCGGGATGCGTCCGGCGAGGATGACGACCCAGCTGCCGTACGTCCGCGTCTTCGGTCGGCCCGCGGCCACGTCGAGGACGGCGACGTCCGCGGGCGAGAGGCCGAGGAAGTCCGCGTTGCGCGTGACGAACCCGATCGCCTCCGCGATGACGCGCTCCTGCTCCAAGGGATCGGTGGTGCCCCACGCCTCGACGTCGGCGTTCGTACTCGCCGCTTCGCTCGGCGTCGTCGCCTCTCGCTTCGCCCGACGCACCACGCCGCGAATCGCGTCGACGTCGTCGGGCGCTCCGCCCGCCCCCAGCGTGATCGACCACTCCGGGCCGTTTCGTGCCTTGAACCGCTCGACCAGCGCGACACGCTCCGGCATCGGCATGGCGCGCACGAACTGGACGTGCGCGCCGCGCGCGCCTACCGGCGTCGTGAGGGTCACGCGCGAGGCACCGTCCGGGGCGCCAGGCGGCGCCGCGTGGCACGCGCTCGCGCTCACCGCGAGAGCGGCGACGAAGACTCCGCTCCTCAGTCGCTCACCTTCGCAAACGAGACGAGCAGGCTGCCGACCGTGTTCTTCGTGGCCACGTAGAGCTGGAGGCTTGCACCGGTGTGGACGAAACAGCCCACGACGGGGCCGGTCGCCGACCCGAGGAGATCGCAGCGAGGCATCGTTCCCTGGTCGAGCGCCACCTGGCAGGGGACGTTCTCGGCCGACGTCACCCCGGCGTGCAGCGCGCTCTTCAGCTCGATGAGCGCTTCCGTCACGGTCGCATCGACGTGCGCACCGACGTGCCACGGGTCGCCCGTCGACGCCTTGCAGCGGCGCGCGTAGGTCACGCCGCTCGCTCTGAGCTCGATGCGGTCGACTGCCGACGTGAGGGTCACGTTCGCGGTTCCCTCCCAGACACCGAACACCGACGCCGTGTCTGTCGCCGATGTCTGGGCGACCGAGAACAGGCCTGCGCCGACGTCCGCCGGTCCCTCCTTCGCTGCGGTGCAGCCGAGACCGACCACCGCCGCGAGGCTCACGATGCACGTAGAAAGCAGAGCGCTCATCTCAGATGCTCGGCCCCCACAGCCGGAACATCATGAGCACCGTCCAGTCGAACAAGACGTGCGAGAAGATCCCGGGCAGGAGGCGCCCGAAGCGACGCGCCATGAAGCCCCAGACGAGCCCCGATGCGAGGGCCGCGACGGGAAGGACCGGATTCAAGCCTGCAACGGGATCGGCGAGCGCCCAGAGCGTGGGCACCTGCGCGACGGCGCAGAGCACGGCGGCGTACACCCACGCGCGCTGCGTGCCGACGAGCTCCGCGAGGAGCGAGGTCACGAGACCGCGCCATACAAGCTCCTCGGCGACCGCGAGGACCACGATTGCGAGGACCACGAACACGACGCTCTTGCGCAGCGAGGTCGGGTCACCGACCTGGAGGTAGAGCCGCGCGAGCCAGCTCTCGCGATCCGAGCCGCCCGGCGCGACGAGCTTCGTGAAGCCCCAAGCGGCCGCGAAGAGGAGCGCGGCGCCGGCGAAGCCACGCGTGAAGTCACCGGAGCGGACGTTGAGCCAGCCGAGCCCGCCGCCGTCGTCGAACGAGCTGCGACGGTAGAGATCGCCGTCGCGATGCGCTCGGACGGCGCCGACGATGGCGATCGCGAGGACCGGAACGGCGAGCCACACGAGGAAGCTCGGTTGCCCACCGCGCCCGAGCTGGAACGCGAAATGCGAAGCTGCCGCGACCGCGACCACGATTCCCACGAGATAAGCGACGTTTCGCACCGCGGGAGCGTACTAACATCGGCCCGCCCGGGCCGCGACTCAGATCTCCGTGCGAGTACGCCCAACGCGCCCGATCTGCGGCGAGCACGGCGACCGGATGAAGGCTCTCGGGCAGGCCGACGGTGACCTCCATGCTGCGGGTCGCGATCGGATAGTTGCTCCCCGGGATCTTCACGGCGCCGGCGATCGACCCGAGCCGAACGTCCGCGAGCGCGCCGCCACCGCGACGGCTGGGGCCATCCCCCAGAGGGTCGCGGCGGAGAGAAAGAGTGCGGCGCGAATCGAGCGTGCGGACATCGAGTACCTCGCAGGTGGGCGATCGACCGCGAGGCCGGAGGAATGTTCCCCGCGCGGGAACTTAGATCGTCATCCCTGGTCGGACGTAACCACCGATGATGTCGCTCGCTCGCCCTGCCTCGTTCGTCTCGACGATCGCTCTTTCCTTCGCCCTCGTCGCCAGCTGCGCCCCGCCTTCCGTGGCAACAAAGCCGGTGAAGGCGCCGGTCACCTCAGCGACCGCGGACGCGTCGCCCGGGGGCACACCTCTCACGACTGCTGCTCGGCCTCCGCGAAAGACGCCTCCAGCCTTCGCGCAGCGTCCGCCGCCTCCGGCCACGACCACAGCGATGAAGGGAGAGCCCAGCGGCGCTGCGCTCGCGGAGACTCGCCTCGTCGCGACCACATGCGAGTCGGCCTCGGCGGAGCAGATCGAGCTGCGCGTGAGGGAGATGCGCGCCGCGGTCGATGCGTCTTTCAAGAACTGGCACGACGGCCAAGCAGACTGCTGGCAGCAGGATCGTGAGACCTTCGAGTGGCAACGCGAGCTCGAGAAGAGCGGGAGCACCGGCCTGCGGGGCTACGGTTCGGGGCTCGGCGGCGGCTTCGCGGGTTCGTCAGCCCCAACGGTGCGGAGCGGGCTCTCCGGCCCCTCGTTCGGTCGCGCCTCCGGTGACCATGCGTCGCGCCCCGCCTC
>JAYSXP010000655.1:0-7873 GCA_043717125.1 Polyangiaceae bacterium
CCACCGTTCGACCGTAGTGCGGTCGCGCCCCACTGTCACCAGGATGGAAGCGCCTTCGGCTCTCCTCGAGCAGCTGCCGACCCTGGTAGAGAGTAGGGCAGCGTAGGCGGGATGGTCGGAGCAGGGTGGTGGAGCGGCGGCGGGGCTGGGTCCGTGAAAGGGCGAAGTTCCACGGAGGCTCGAAACACGGCGGTTGGTGGCGTGCGCGAGACTTGGCAGTGCCAAGGCGCGACGTGTCGCGCGGGTGTTGGTGAGGCTCAGGCTGCCGCGGGCGGGGTGCGGGGGCGCCTGCGCGCGGCGAGCATCTTGGCTCGAGTCGGCGCAGGTGCGGGCTCGAAGCGGAGCCTCTCGCCGTCGTCCACGTAAACGCCGTCGAGACACAGAACGTGGAAATGTACGTGCACATTCAGGCTCGCACCGGCTCGATGGACGCCCGTGACGGCGCCAGTCTCCACGCGCCCTGACGTCGCGTGGCCCGCGGCCTTCGCCCATTTTTGCCGCGAGCCCCGACAGCTCGTACGGGAAGGCCAAGACGTACTGCCGCAAGGGCACCGACGGCAGGACTCGGTCCACGACGCGCACCCTGAAAGGTGAAGTCGGCCTATGGCGACACTCGCCCCCCGATGGACTCCGTTCAGGCGCGTAGCGCGAGGTCGGTCGCGGCTCTCGGCACAGAGAACGCTCACGCAGTGCTCAGCTCTGTTGTCGCGGCCGCTGCTTACATTGCAGCAATGCCGATCCACTCCGGCGCAGTTCGGTACGGCGCCTGGCCGGCTCTTTTCGCCGCAACGGTCGCCTTGGTCGCCGCGTGCGGTAGTGACTTCCCACCCGAGCCCGTCGATCAGACGAGAGAGCCGCTCGTGGGCATCGTGCCGCTCGCTCTGGCGCCGCTCTCGCTCGTGGGATTCGAGTTCGTCGATCGCATCACGAACACCACGACGGACATCGCGCGGGTCAACGGCCATCTGACCTGGCCGAGCCCCTACGACATCACGCCGAGCAGGGTGCACTTCCTCTGGGCGCCGCAGGGTGACTTCCCGGCTGCCGACATCCCGAAGCTCGCCGCGCGGAATGGCTACGCGCTCGACGTGTACCTCAACGGCAAGAAGCTGGTCGACGCCCAGACCAGCGCGCTCCCCAGCGACTTCTACACCACGGTTTTTCCCGGCGGACCGGGCTGCCCGGTCGGTGTCTCGTGTCTCGGGGTGAGCGTCGCGGGCGCCGCGCTGCCGGGCTTTGGCGACATGTGGACCCTCCAGCTCGTCGTGTCGAAGACCGGCTACCGCGGCTCCTCGCAGACCGTCGTTGGATACGTCGCGGCCAATCCCAACCCCACGAGCTACTTGCCGCCGAACGGCACGCAGCTCCGTTGCGCAGACACGAGCGGCTGTCACGCGGGCTTGACCGCCTATTCGGTTCCGGGAAAGACGTTCCTCCAGAACGAGTGGATGACCCCGAAGTTCGACCAGGGCATCGACTGGACGGGCTAGACGCCTTACCTCACCTGCCAGAAGATCAAGTCGCGCCTCACGACGCCGGAGAAGATGAAGACGCACTTCTTCGAGGACGCGCGCATCGGCTGGGCGGTGCACTCTGGCGAAATACCCACCAACAAGCCGGCGCTCTCGAAGGCACCTCCCGGCGACTACTACGCATTCGTCGACATGATGACGCCGTGGATCGACGGCGGGCAAGCCTGCCCGTAGTCCGCTCGGCGACTTCCGCCGCGCGCGCTCGGAGTCCGCGCTCACGTGACGCTCACGATCCCATCATGGTGGTTCGAGGATCGAACCCCTAGCTTGAGGTGACGGCGTGGAGAGGCGGCCCCCGCAGGGTCCGACCAGCCGAGATGCCTCACCCTTTTCGCTGTTCGCGGTGACCTTCCACCGCGGCGCCGCGCGGATCCCATGCCTCGATTCGTATCCCTCGTGTTCCTGGCCACATCGGCCGCCTTTGCCTGCGCCATGCCGATCGCCTGCGGTTCGTCATCGCAGGACGCGACGCCCGCGCCCGAGGCGGAGGCCGGCGTTGCGGATGGCGGGGCCACTCCCGACGCGACTTCGACTGGCCCGACGCTCACGCTCACGCTCGACGCTCCCGAGACCGAGATCGTCGCCGGCGGCACCGCAACGCTGACGTCACACGTGACGCGAGGCCCATCGAGCAACGGTCCGATTGCCGTCACGCTCATCGGCCTGCCCTCTGGCGTGACCGCTGCGCCCGTGACGATCGCCGACGGACAGACCGATGGGACGGTCACGCTCAGCGCTGCCCAGGGCGCAACGCAGGGGCTCGCCAAGATCTCTGCGGCTGCTGCGCTGGGCGCCGTCACCGCAAGCGCTGCTACGGCCCTGTTCGTGCGAGGAGCGCCGGGAACGCTCGACACGAGCTTTGGGGCGAGCGGCGTGATGTTCAACCCTCAAGCCGCGGTCATGGAGCTTCGCGCCGCGGCCGTGCAGTCCGACGGCAAGATCGTGGTCGGCGGCGAGCTCTTCGGTAGCCCGTCGAGCACCGCTCACGTCCTGCGGATCGACGAAGCCGGCAAGGTCGATCCGACGTTCGGTAGCGGCGGCACCGCGTCGGTCGCCTTCGCCACCGGGGGCGCCGAGTCGTTCTACAGCCTCGTGATCACGCCTTTCGGTTCGATCGTCGCCGGCGGCTTGAGCTTCACGGGCAGCTCGAACGATCGCGCGATCGCAGCGCGCTTGGGACCCGACGGCAAAGCCGATTTGTCGTTCAACGCGACAGGCCGCTACATCACGTCGTTTCCCGGCACCCAGGGGGCGCGAAGCATGGGGATGATTCTCCAGACGGACGGCAAGCTCACGTTGCTCGGTGAGGTGCCGGCCGGTCCGGGCACCTGGGGCGCCGCGCGCGTTACGGCGCAGGGCGGGACCGACGCGATGTTCGGCGGTGGCGGGGCGGTGCTTCCAGGCCCGACCTCGGGCGGCCTCCGGTGCGGCGGACAGCAGAGCGACGGCAACCTCGTGGTGGCCGGAGGTCTCTACGAGTCAGGGAGCATGCGATGGGGGATCACGCGCCTCATCGCGGCGACCGGCGCGGTCGACGGGGGATACGGCGTTTTCGGTTTTGCGAAGCTCCCCTTCGCCGGCGTGTCGTCGGGGATCTTCGCGTGTCGCGTCGACTCTGCCGACAAGCTCGTGAGCGCCGGCTATCTCGTCGAGGCGGGGATCGGGAAGATCGCGGTCGGTCGGTTCGGCAAGGACGGGACGTTCGACCCGACGTTCCATGCGGGGCAGCCCGTTGCCGTCCCGTTCGGCGCCGGGCAAGCCTATCCGACCGGCCTCTTCCTCCAGAAGGACGGGAAGATCGTGGTCGCGGGCAATTCGCCGGCAGGCATTCTCACCGTGCTTCGCCTCGGCGCCGACGGAACACTCGATCCGAGCTTCGGATCCGGGGGAACCTTGACCACGAGCGGCGGCCTCTCGAGTCTCGCCAATCTGACCTACAGCGGCTTCGACGAGCCTCGTCGCCGCGTGGTGCTCGCCGGCAACGCAAACCTCGGAGCGGCAGGCGGCTGGTTCGTCTCGCGCGTCTGGCTCTGACTTCCTCTCGCTTCACGCATCGCCCGGTAGGTGAGGCCACCGGTGAACCCAACAGCGCGGGGAAGGTAAGGTCTACCAATGGCAAAGAACGAGAAGCCCGTGAAGAAGACGGGGGCTGCGTCGAAGGCGGCGACGGCTCGAGCCTCGAAGGCGACGGCCGGCGGCGAGGTGGCGCGGATCGACGAACTCATCGCGAAGAGCGCGAAGGGCGGCGGCGTCGCGTCCGAGGCACGCACTGCGCTCGCGAAGCTGGGGGACGACGTCGTGTCCGAGCGCTTACACCTCGCCGTGCAGAGCGCCAACGCGAAGATCCGTGGCGCCGCCGTCGAAGGAGGGACGGCCACGCCCGGCCGGCGGGCCCTCTTCCCCCTGAAGGCGATCACTGGGTGCCTCGCGGACGTCGAGCCGAAGGTTCGACTCTCGGCCCTCGTCGCGCTCAACCGCGGGTGGGGTCCGAAGAACGACCCTGTCTACGGGCCGCAACGAGCGAAGATCAAGCCGCTGCTCGAAGCACTGCTCTCCGACGAGAACAAGACCATCGCGCGCCAGGCCGCCGTGGTGTGGAAGCGCCTCGGGCTCTGAAGAGAGCAGGGCGTCGTAGGCAATAACGTCGGAGCAGGGCCGTGGAGCGGCGGCGGGGCTGGGTCCGTGGGAGGGCGAAGTTTCAAGGGCGCTGGAAAAGCGGCGGTTGATGGCGTGCGCGCGACGCGGGTGCGCCAAGGCGCGGCACGTCGGGCCGCGTCGCCGCGAGCCCCGACAGCTCGTACGGGGAGGTCAAGACGTGGAACGACTGCCGCAAGGGCACCGACGGCAGGCAGCCAGAATCGCCAGCGCTGGCGATTGGCATTGCCAGCGCTGGCGATTGCCGACCGTGGCGCGTCGGCGTGATCACACGAGTGCGCCGGTGATGACCTGTCCCTTGTTCACGAGCTTCGAGATCGTGGCCGGGGCGACTCCCACGGAGGCGAGCATCGTCTGGCCGAACGACGGAAGCGAGTTGGCCGGGAGGATGTCTCCGCCCGGCGTGCCCTTGCCCGTCTTGGAGTCGATCGCGACCGCGCCGTAGTCGCCCGCGACCGGTGCCACTCCGCCGATCACGCCGCCGCGAAAGGCCTTGCCGATCGCGAACGAGACCTGGTGATTCGGGTTGTGGTTACGACCGTCGACGTTTCCCGGACCGAGCGTGCGTCCGAACACGTTGAGGGACATCAGCGTCACCTGGTCCGCGAGCCCTGCCGAGGCGAGCTGCGCCATCAAGGCTCCGATGGCGGCGACTCCGGAGATCGTCTGCGCGGTCTCGTCGGCGAGCGCGTCATCGTGGTGATTGTCGCCGCCGAACGGGATGTGGACCGCGATCACCGGCGTCACCTTCATCTGGATGAGCGTCACGGCAGCCAGGATTTGCGAGGAGATCGAGTTGTCCGTGATCGCCGACAGCTGGTTCAGGAGATCCTGCCGGATGTTCCGGACCTGCGCCTGCGACGTCACGAGCGAGTCGATGTACCGGCGCTGCGCGGGCGTCGCGCTCCCCTTGTAGATGGCGTTGAGCTGGTCGAGCGTCTGGTCGCGGAGCGGTTGCAGGTTGGTCAGCGGGCCGGTGGGGTTGGCGAGCGTTGCCTTCAGCGCGAGCGCGGGGATCTGCGGCAGGGAGCGGCCTCCGTAGCTGAGCGCCTCCGACGGCGTCGCGGCGCCGAGACTGATGGGCTGCGCCTGGATTGTCCCGAGACACGGCGCGAGCTGACGCGCGAGGAGCGAAGGCAGCATCTCGTCGGCCTCCGTCGTGCCCATCAGCTTCAAGACGTCGGGCTCCTTGGGGTGCACCGGCGTGTTGCTCATCAGGTGAAAGAACGCGGCTCGGTCGAGCACGTTCTGGGGCAGCTTCGACCACGGCATCGCGGCCGTGTACTGCTGCCCTTTCATCATCAGCTTGGTCGCCGCCATCGCCGGGTCCTTGCTGTGCGAGATCTTGGCGTCCTCGTACGTCCCGGGAACGCTGGCGTTGATCGGATCACCCTGGCCCGATGTCGCGAAGACGATGAACTGCGCCTTCGCCGCAGTGGTCGCTTCGCATTCCTCGGGCACGGCCGCGAGGGCCCTCCGTGGATCGAGGAGCAGCGCGGCGGGAAGCCCCGTCGCGAGCGCACGAAGCCCAACGTAGCCCGCTCCGAAGAGCGTCGTCCTGAGTGCTTGGCGGCGACTGATCATGGCGATCTCCTCAGAGCCCAATCGAGATGGATGAAGGCGCGAGACATGCGACGACGAAGGTGGACTTGAGCGCATCGGAGGCGCTCGCGCCCGTTTTCACGGCACTGTCGAAGTGGAGGCGGAGGGCAGCGATGCTCGGTGCAGAGCGAGCGTCGGACGCCGTGAGCGCAACGAGCAGCTGCACGAAGTCCGCGATGGCCGGGTCCGGCTGCGCGCTGGACCACTGCCTCGCGTTCGGCGTCGGAGCCTTCACGTCGATGACGAGCTGCGCCACCGACGCGCAGATGTTCTCCGCGCCCGCGCGGTAGAAGAGGCTCGGCTCGTTCGGGAGCACAGGCGCGATCGCCCCGCGTCCGTAGCCGTCGGAGGGCAGACCGCTGGCGATGATGTTGACGTTCGAGAGCGCAGCCTGCCGCTTCGTCGGAGCGGTGATGAGCCCGCAGACGTCCTGGAGGCCGAGGCGCGCGTCGAGCGAGGCGCAGAGGTGATCGCGACGCGAGACGGCGATCACCTCGCCCGTGTCGCTCACGGTCTTCGTCGGCTTCGCGTTGGTCGTGATGGGGGAAGAGAGGAGATCTCGAACCAGCGCGTCCCACGAAAAGCCGGATGCCTTGAACGCATCGACGACGCGCAAGAACTCGGGGTCCGATGCGTCGCACTTGCGAGAGTTCGCGTAGTAGCAGAGCTTCTGCGCCCAGGCGTTGGCGAACAGCGGGTGGCTCCCGAGGGTGCCGCCGAACTCGTCGAGCGACGCGACGGGCTTGATCACCCCCTGGAAGGCGAACATCCCGGGCTGGCTCGCAAACGAGGTCTCGGTCTGGTTGTGGTAGTTCCACGAGAAACTCGCGGCGAAGACCGAACGCGTCGGATCCAGCGTCTGATGACAGGACACGCATGCCGGATCACCCGCGTGCGCCCCGTCGAGGCCGGGGGTGCTCGTCGGGTGGGTGCCGTCGGTGCCGTCGACTGCGGCGCCGAGCGCGACGATGAGCGCCTGGTTCATCGTGACGCGCATCTGGTTGCTGGTGTTCGTGTGCCAGTTGGCAAAGAACGCCGGCGTGCTGAAGAAACCCACGCGCGGCACCTGGAGGACGAGCTCGGTCGCCGCGCGCAACTTCGGGATATCGAAGAAATCGGTCGCGCGCTCACCTGCCTTGGGCTGCCGGATGGTGACCATCTTCCAGGTCGTGAAGTCTTCTTCCGAGAGCACGATCGCGGACCCTCCGGCGACGGGCTGGCACGCCCGCGCGGGGCTCCCGACCTTGCGGCCCTGGAGCCCGCCTTGGAGGATCCGCTGGAGCGCGGCGCCGGTGGTGCTGTTCGCCCCCTTCTCGAAGACGACCGGGTCGGTGTAGCAGCCCGGATCCGTGGCGTCGTACTTCGCGAGGTCGGGGTTGTACCAGTGCATGAAGTTGGGGCTTGCCGGGTTCACCGACTCCTCGATCGGGATCGGTGCGGTCGAGGTCACCACGAGGCTCGTCGTCGGATGCGCAAGCTTGAAACGATCCGTGACCTTCCCGTCGTCGTTCACCTGCCACGCGTCGAGGTACGCGTAGAGCTCCATCAACGCCGGCGTCATCATGAGCTTGCGCGTCGTGAGCGCGTCGGTGAGAGGGCGCCCGTGCGCGGTCAGCTCGAGGACCGTGCGCGCGAAGCTCTCGGTGGCGTTCTGCACGAGGACCGAGCTCGTCGCGCGGTTCTGCCAGAACTGGTTCGGAAACGTCTGCTCGGTGAAGTCCGCCTCGTCGACCTGGGTCTGCTGGAACGCGAGCTGGAAGAAGCGGAGCATCTTCGCGCGGTATTGCGGGAGCTGCATCCAGCCGTCGATCAGCGTGCCGAGCTTGGCGGGGTCCGCGGTCACCGCCTTCACCTCCTCGTCGGTGGGCGGAAGTCCGACGAGCACGTTCTTCACCTTGGCGACGTACACGCTCGGCGGCGAGACCTCGGAGGGAAGCGCGTCGGTCGTTCCCTCGAGCGGCGCTGTCTCGGGAGCGGGCGGCACGACGTCCGCCTCGGAGCTGCAGGCAGCCACCGCTGCGAGCGAGAGCACGAACGAGAGAGCCATCACGGATTTGTCGGGGGGCATGTTCATCCTCGATTGG
>JAYSXP010000656.1:0-7870 GCA_043717125.1 Polyangiaceae bacterium
GAGGCGCGCACCGAGACCCGAGGCCTGCGCGACGGCGCGCTCGACGGTCTCGGGGATGTCATGCAGCTTGAGATCGAGAAAGACGGGGAGCCCGACCTCGCGACCGAGCGCGACGACCTTCGGCCCTTCGTGCACGAAGAGCTCGAGACCGACCTTGATCATCCCGATGGACGGCGCCACACGGAGCGCGGCGTCACGTGCCTCCGAGGCGCTCGAAAAATCGAGCGCATAGGCAATCGGAGGACGTTCAGGCACGTCCGCTTGTTAGCACAGTCGTCCTACAAACAGCTGCAGAGCGGGTCGCCAGATTGGCACGTGCACGCCGGCCTCGGCGTGCCCTTGACCGCGCCACCGCCCACACTCCCACCGCCGCCGCTTCGCACCGCTGCGATGTTCGCCTGCGTGCGCTTCTGCTCGGCCTGGACCGCCGCGAGCTTCTGCTGTGCAGCGAGACGGTCGGCGTCGCTCTTCGCGCTCGCCGCTTCGGCCTGAGCCGACGCGATGGCGTCGCTCTGGGTCTTGAGGTCGCCCATCAGCTTGTCGAGCTGCGCTTTCTGCTCGGCGATCTCGGCGTTCTTCAAGGCCGTGACACGCGCCTGCTCCTGGCCGCTCTTGTAGAACGCGAAGCCACCGCCCGCGCCGCCGAGGATCAGCACTGCGCCGATGCCGAAGGCGATGTACGTGAGCTGCTTCTTCTTCTTGTCCTGAGAGAGGGCCGCGAGCTGGCGCTCGTGCTCCTGCTGCTGGGACATCGCGCGGAGACGTGCGTGATTCTCGGCTTCGGAACGGGCCTTCTCGACCTCGCCCTGACGGATCGCCTCGACGCGCGCCTGCTCCTCGCGCGTGCGCTGCTCTTCCTGGCGACGACGCTCGTTCTCGCCTTGCGTGCGGGCTTCCTCGGCCTCACGGGCGCGGCGCTCGGACTCCTCGCGAGCGTGCAGCTCGGCGGCCTCCTTGCGCTTCTTGTCGTCGTCCTCTTGCTTGATGCGATCTTCCTCAAGGCTCATCAGCTCTTTGAGGGAGAAGAGAACCGAGCTCTCTTTGGATTCCGCCATTGTCAGTTGCTCGCCGGGTGCTGCCGAGGTGGTGGGGGCCGAAGTGTCACGCTCGCCTGCGGGAAAAGGTACTCGGGGCGGCCTTTGTGCGCAAACGGTATCGCGCGAGAAGTTGGACACGCGAGGCGGCTCCGCCTTGGTGCGGCTCTTCAGGTCTTGCTTGTTGCGTGTCATGCATCATCCGTCGGAGGATGCCTTCCATGGCCACCAACGTGAACGCGCACATCACGGGAACCGTCTGGAAGATCGAGGTCAAGGAGGGCGACGACGTCTCCGAGGGCCAAACCTGCGTGATCCTCGAGTCGATGAAGATGGAGATGCCCGTGGAGGCGCCGGCCGCCGGGAAGGTCGAGAAGATCAGCTGCGCCGAGGGCCAGGCCGTCAACGAAGGCGACGTGCTCCTCACGATCGCGTAGGATTTTGCTCGTGATGACCGGGATTGCCCGAGAAGAGCGCGACCGGAAGGCGGGTCGGGCCCGCGTCCGGGTCCTCGGCTTGGTCGCGCTCGTCCCGCTCCTCGTCATCGTCGTGCTCCCGCTCGCCTGCGGGACCGACTCCGCCCTCATCGGACCGGGCGAGGAGTGCTTCGCGGCGACGGACTGCCAGGCCGGGCTCGTCTGCGTGCCGCAGCGGGGCGGCTCGCGCCTCTGCTCGAACGACCTGACGATGGTGGCCGGGCGACCGCCCCCCGAGGGCGGCGCCGCCGCCGATGGCGAAGCGGGGTCTGACGGGCCGACCGAGGGCGCCACCACGGACGCTTCTGTTCAGGACACGAGCATGCCCGACACGAACGTGCCCGACACGAACGTGGCGGACACCAGCGGCGGCTGAAATTCGCTCGTCGCGTGGGCGTGTGCCTCTCGCTCGCGGGAGCGGCGCGTCACTCGCGCCAGAGAAACTTCCACGGGTTGTGCTTGAGGTCGCGGACCATCTCCTGCACATCGTCGTAGATGGCTTCGTCCATCACGAGCGCGCCGACGGTGCCGTTGCCCTTCTTGATGTGCTGGACGATCGCCTGCGCGTCGGCGGCGGTGGCGTTCGCGCGCGCCGCGAGCTGGGCGACGTCCTCGATCGTCTTCTTGAGCTTCGCCTGCTCCTCCTCGCCGCCGACCACCTTCGAGGCGCGATTGAGATTCGCCAGGGACTCGCGCGCGTCCTTGAGGAGCGGACCGCTGTCCTTCTGGATGTCGCTCGAGAGGCGATCGATGTTGTCGATGGTGCGCGAGATCTTCGGGTTGTCGACGTACTGCGTGCGCGCGTGGACGGTGAGCGTGTTCGCCTCGGCGGTGAGCGACTCGAGGTTCGTCATCGTGCGGTTGATGCGCTCGCGGTTGTCGGTGAGCGTGGTGTTGAGGCCCTTGAGCAGTCCCGCCGTGTTGGTCGCGATGTCGCTGATCAGCTCGCGGTTGTTGCGAATGCCGTTCATCGTCGTGTCGAGGAGCTCGTAGGCCTTCGCGAGGAAGAGGTCGAGGCGCGGCGGGTCGATGCCCTTGACGATCGCGCCCTCGGGGAGCACGCCCTTCTGCGGCGAGCCCGGGTCGATGGCGAGGAACTGCTCGCCGAGGACGCCCACCGTCGTCACGTAGAAGTCTGCGTCGTCGTGGATCGAGTCCTTCACGCGCGCTTCGATGTTGAGCTTCGCGCGGACGAGCGTGCGGCGGTTCGTCTTCGGGTCGACCTTGCCGCCCATGAAGGTGAGCTCCGAGACCTTGCCGACCTTCACGCCGGCGACGCGCACCGGCGCACCCGACTGCAGGCCACCCGGATTGTCGAAGTCGACATAGACCGTGTACGTCTTCTCGAACGAGAGGCCGCCCATGATGAGGACGAAGGCGGCGAGGATGCCGAGCGACACGAGGATGAGGACTCCGACCTTGACCTCGATCGATTTCTCCTGGGCCATTGGGGAGCGAGGCTACCAGGCTTTCTTCCGTGCCCGAGAAGGAGATCGGGTACGGGCACGTCGTATCTCGGCGTGCGACTCGGCCTCGACATACCGGTCGCGGGACCGGTCGTCGCGTTCGTGATCGCGTTCCGCACGCCCGGCCAGAGCGAGTCGCCGCCCGCCTCTTGGAAAGGGCGGAGCCCCACCTGTCACAGCTCGAACGGGCCCGTCGCGCGGCCGGTGATGAACTGCTGGACCACTCCGTCCGGCGTGTTCTTGAAGTCCTCGCGCGAGCCCTGCATCCGCACCTTGCCGCGGTAGAGCATCACGATGCGGTCGGCGATCGAGAAGATGCTCGTGAGGTCGTGGCTGACGACGATCGACGTGACGCCGAGCTTGTCGGAGAGCTCGCGAATGAGGGCGTCGACGCGGCGAGCGCTGACCGGGTCGAGCGAGGTCGTCGGCTCGTCGAAGAGCACGTACGCCGGGTCGACGGTGAGGGCACGCGCGATGGCGACGCGCTTGCGCATGCCGTCGCCGAGCTCGGGCGGGTACCGATCCGCGAACTCCTCCATGCGCACGATCTCGAGCCGCTGGCGGGCCTCGGCGAGCGCCGCTTTGAGACTGAGGTTCTTGTGCTTGCGGAGGGGCAGGGCGACGTTCTCCGCGCAGGTCATCGAGTCGAAGAGCGTCGAGTGCTGGAACACCATCGCGCACTTCTTGCGGACGGGTCCCATCTGCTCCTCGTCGAACTTCGAGATCTCCTGACCGTCGAGCCAGATCTCGCCGCTGTTGGGGTAGAGGAGGCCGACGAGGTGCTTGATGAGCACGCTTTTGCCGACGCCCGACGCGCCGATGATGAAGAACACCGAGCCCTTGGGAACGTCGAACGACACGTCCTCAAGGACCGCTTTCGGCCCGAACGACTTGATGATGTTCTTGAACTGAATCATCAGCCGGGAAAGATGAGAAAGCCCGCGCCGGAGATGAAGAAATTCAGGATGATGATCGCGAGCGACGTGTTCACGACGGCGCGCGTCGTGGCCCAACCGACGCCCTCGGAGCCGCCGAACGTCGACAGACCGCAGTAGCCGCTCACGATCGGGATGGCCGCGCCGTATGCGAGACACTTCGTGAGGCCGACCGCCATGTCGCCGAAATCGACGAGCTGGTGGTTGAAGAACGTCTGCAGGGGCACGTCGAACGCGAAGTAGGCCGTGAATGCGCCGGCGACGAACGCGATGGTCCCCGCCCAGATCACGAGCACCGTCGTCATGACGATGCTCGCGAGGAACCGCGGCTTGATCAGGAAATCGATCGGGTCGGCGGCGCACATGCGCAGCGCGTCGACCTGCTCGGTCACGACCATCGACCCGATCTCGGCGGCGATGCCGGCGCCGACGCGCGTGGCGAGCATGAGCGCGCCGAGCGACGCGGCGAAGTCGCGTACGAGAAGCTCGAGGTACGTCGCGCCAAGGAGCGTGTAGTCGGGGACGACGCGCTTCGCCTGGAGCCCTGCCTGGTAGACGAGGATCATCCCGAGAAAGCCCATCGTCACGGAGAGGAAGAACACCGACCGGTTGCCCATCTCGTACATCTGACGGGCGAGCGCGCCCTTCTCGCGCTTGCCGCGAGCCACGTAGTAGAGCGTGCGGACGAACACCGAGTAGAGCTCGCGCCCTCCGACCATGAGATCGATCGCCGCCGCGCCGAGCGCACCGACAGCCCCGAGGTCCTCGTACGGATGCTCGATCGGCTCGTGCGAGTGCCGCTGCGACTCCGGCCCGGGGGCGGCGACGTTGCTCACCTCAGCCGCCCAGCGCGAAGCTCGTGAGGTAGTCGAGGACGAAGACGCCGGCGGCGCTCGCCATGACCGTGGAGTTGACGGCACGGCCGACGCCGGGCGCGCCGCCCTTGGTCGCGAGCCCGAAGTGACAGCTCGCGAGCCCGATGACGAGCCCGAAGACGACGCTCTTCACGAGGCCAGTCGCGACGTCGCCGAAGCCGAGGAGCCCCGACGTGAGGCCGTTGTAGAACGTCGTCGGGCTGACGCCGAGGAGCGCCTCGCCCGTGTATGCCGCGCCGAAGAGCGCGAGCGCGTCGGCGAAGAGCGTCATCATGAAGAGCGTGCTCACGATCGAGATGAACCGCGGCGCGATGAGGAAGCTGATCGGATCGATGGCGAGGACGCGCAGCGCGTCGAGCTGCTCGGTGACGACCATCGTGCCGAGCTCGGCGGTGTTGTTGGCGCCGACGCGACCCGAGATCATCAGCGCGGTGAGCAGCGGGGCGATCTCGCGGAGCGTGCCGAAGCCGGCGCCCCAGCCGAGCAGCCCCTCGGCGCCGTAACGCTTTACGATCGTCGCGGCCTGGATGACCATGATGGCGCCGGTGAAGAGCGCCGTGACGGCCACGATGGGGAGCGATTTCACGCCCATCTTGTAGAGGTTCTTGAGCAGCTCGCGCGAGTCGATCCGCGGCGGGACCATGCGCGTGAGGACGCGGGCGAGGAGGACCGTCATCCCGCCTGCGGTTTCCGCGATCTCGAGGAACGACGCACCGATGCCCGCGAGGAACGAGCTCAGGGCGCTCGGGCCCTTGTCGCCATCTGCGGAAGCGGGCGTGTGTGCGGCCATGCGTGCGACGCAAGACTATATCACCACGCTCAATCGTCGAGCGGCATCCCGAGCGCATAGGCCGCCGACAGTACGATCACGGCGTGCACGACCATCACCAGGACGACCGCGGCGACGCCCAGCAGAAAGCCCTTCGGGCTCCATCGCCAGGGTGGCCAGAGCGCGCGGGATCGCGTGCGGAAGAAGTGGAACCACACGGCGAAGAGCGCGAGCAGCGGGGAGGCGAGGAATGCGAGGCCGATGAGCGCGTTGTCGCGGCTCGTCTCCGGCCAGGCGCGTTCGAGTCGTTCCTCATCGAGCCGCCGTTCATCGAGCCTGACGACGACGGAGCTGGCCGCGATGAGCACGATCAACGAAAGGACGAGAATGACGACCTCGCGAGGGTCGTCCGGCAACGTGCGTGTCGCGGGTGCCACGGCTCAGAGCGGACCCTCGGTCAGGCCGTGCACGAACTGCTTCACCATGGGCTGAGCGCTGGTCTGCGCCTCCTCGGTGGTGCCGTCGAAGATGAGCTGCCCGCGGTACATCATTCCGACGCGGTCGGTGACGGTGAGGAGGCGGTCGAGATCGCTCGACACCATGATGACGGTCGCGTTGGAGGCGCGCTGCTCCGCGCGGAGAAGCTCGAAAATCTTCTGCGAGGTCACAGGATCGAGTCCGGCCGCCGGCTCGTCGTAGAGGACGATCGACGCCTGCGCGATCGTCGCGCGTGCGACGCCGATACGCTTCTTCTGGCCGCCGGAGAGGCCGGCCGGCATGCGGGCATCGAAACCCGTCATGGCGACGCATCTGAGCCGCTCCTCGACGCGAACCTGAATCTCGTCCTCCGGGAGGTTCGTGAGGCGACGCAGCGGGAAGGCGATGTTGTCCGAGACGGTGAGGTGGTCGAAGAGCGCATTGTTCTGGAAGAGCATCCCGATCTTCAGGCGCATCTTCTGGAGCTCGAGCTCCGACGACGTCGTCACGTCCTGGCCGTCGACGAGGATGCGACCGTCATCGGGCTTCATCAGCCCGGTGATCATCTTGAGGAGGACGCTCTTGCCGGAGGCGCCCGGGCCGATGAGGCCGTAGAGGCAGCTCTGCGGCACCTCGAGCGAGACACCGCGCAGGACGCGGTTCGGCGGCCCGCCGCCCGAAGGTCGAAACGACTTCGAGAGGCGCTCGATCCGGATCACGACTGCGGCCCGGGGCCTTGACCAGGACGAACGCTCATTGCGGCCCTGGAGCCCTGGGGCGCGACGCGCGCAGCGTTCCGCTCGCTCTCGGCGCGTTCGCGTCCGAGGCGCGCAACCTTCGCGTAGAGCGCGAGGCTCGCCGCGGCGAGCGCGAGGACGAGGAGGACGAGGCTCGCGAGCGCGATCTTCAGCGTGTTCATCGAGCCGCGAGCGACGGCGATGGGTCCGACGTGCGCGACGTCAGCGCGCACGCCCGCGGGCCGCGCCGGATGGGGGACGAACACGACGACGACGTCCGACGGTGCGAGGTTGGGCGCGCCTCCCGCGACGAGGCGCTGCACCGACTCGGGGGCGAGCGGAGGAGTCGTGCCGCGATGCTCGACGAGGACGCTTGCGGTCGCCTTGAGCGGCGGACCGTCGCGGAGAGCGTCACGCGCGGGGAGGTTCATGTGAACGCGCGCCGAGAGGACGCCCTCGATGTTGCCGAGGGAGCGTTCGAGCTCACCGGCGAGGCCGGCGACGAGCTGCGCGTGCTCGGCCGCCTGGCTCGGGACGAGCTGCCCGCGGTCGGCGGCCTCGAACAGACCGTGGGTCTTCGCCCGCGGTAGCTGCTCCTCGGCCATCGTCGAAAGTGCGCGCGACGAGTCGTCGCGAGGCACGTTCACGCGGAAGCGTCCTTCGGTGGCCGGGTCGGCCTCCTTCGTGGCGTCGATTCCGGCCTGGTCGAGAGCGACGACCACGCGATTCGCGTCCCCCTCCTCGAGCCCAGCCGCAACGGGCACGGCACAACCCGCGAGGCCGGCGAGCGCCAGCACCCTGACAGCCTTCAACGTTGGTGCGGCGGAGCGGCCCATTCTCGCGCCCGTTGTACCACGCGTCGGGCAAAGGGAGGGGGCCGCAGCAAGTGGATCCTTCGTGGATCCCCGCATCGGAATTGCTGGCCGCGATCGGCACCGTCAACGTGCCAGGTGACTCGGGGGCCGGCCCCAAACCTCCGCTGTGCACCTCGGCCCCGTTCGGGATGGGGAAGAGCAACGGCCCGGCGGGCGTCGACTACCAGTGCCCCTGAATGCGTGAGGCAAAGGAACTCCTGTTGCTCTCCCCCCGTCGCGATGGTAC
>JAYSXP010000657.1:0-7857 GCA_043717125.1 Polyangiaceae bacterium
TGCAGTCTCTCTCGTCCCGCGCCGCGATGTCGAGGATCGTCGCCGCTCAACCGTCGCCTTGCGCCGCTGCGTCCTTCGCTGTGCCATGGGCGCTTCGTATCCGGACGGGATCGGCATGGAACGAACCATGTGTACTGTGCAATAAACAAACCAGGGGATCACTCAGCATGGCGACAGGTCGCCCAAGTACGGTCACCGGGAGCACCACCCAAGCGCCCGGGGCGCCGAACCGCGCCGCGGAGATCGCGCGCGTGACGCACGCGAGGAGCGCGGGAGCGACGCGGCCGGCGGACGCGAGCTCCGTGGCCTCCACGGCGCCGTCGGGCGCGACCGCGACGCGAACACCGAAGCTCGTGGGGGCGACCGCGAGGTTCTCCGAGGCGCACGCGCGCACCGCAGGATCGATGCTGCTCGAGACCCGCTCGGGCGCCATGCGGCGAAGCACGCGCGGCGTGGGCGCAGGGCGAACGACCTTGGCCGTATTTGCCTTGGTGGCGGACACCTCGACGTCCCGCGAGCGACCGGCGACGCGAGTGGCATCGGCTCCGAGCCCGCCGTGGACCTGCGCGAGCGTGTGGCCGGTGGAGGGGCCGACGGCGGCCCCGGTGCCGCTGACGACGGTGGGCGCTTCGGGCTCGTCGGCGGCGGCCGGGAGCGTGAAAGAGGCAGCAGCAACCACGAGAAACGAGAGAGCCATGCGCATGAGAATCCTCCTTGAAGGGGATAGAGACGAGTGAGTGCAGCGTTGAGAACTACGTGACCGCGCGGCGACGGCAATCGTCTGCGCGCGCTTGCTCGAAGATTGGTGGGCCCTCCACTCACGAGCAGGATCGCGCCGCCGCCCATGCCTGCCATCGCCATCCCGAAGCAGCGCCCGTACCAGTGCCAGCTGTGCAATGCGGCGCTCGCCGAAGAGGAGTGCGGCTTCGTGTGCGAGCACATCGCGCACGGCGCCTGGAACACGCTCGTCGCGGCGGGCGCGGTGAAGGGCAAGAGCATCCCCGATACGCCGTGCACGGCGTGCGCCGCTGCCATGGAGGCGAAGAAGAAGAACGCTGAGGAGAGGGCGAACATCCACATCGTGTGCCTCGGCTGCTACCGGAAGCAGCGCGCGCAGAACGTCGATACCTTCACCGAGGAGGACGTCGCGCGCGGGTACGTGCTCGTCCCGCGAAAGCACTACGACAGCGTCGTGAAGCGCGAGATCAACCTGGAGGTGGGCCCGATCGAGGTGGGCCGCGCCCTGAAGCTCGGCTTCTCGCCGATCCCGTCGACCCCGCCGATATCGCTGGAGCGCATGTGGGTGCGCGTGACGTGCCTCGAGAGGGGCGGCGTGATCCATGGCTCTCTCGCCAACGACCCGGAGCTCTTCAAGCGCAAGGTCCTCAAGGCGAACGACACCGTGATCTTCAAGGAGCGCCACGTCCTCGAGACCGAGCCCCCGAAGCCCGCGCGCAAACCGAAGGGCGAGCCGAAGCCGAAGCCAGCCAGGAAGAAGCCCGCGCCGAAGAAGCGCCTCCGCTAGCGCTCTGCCCACCGAAGATGCCCGCCCGCACCGAAGGAACGCGGCCACGGCGCGCAGCTACGCGCGCGGCTCGAAGGGGTTCAGCACCTCGATCCCCGCGCGGCGGACGTCCCTCGTGTTGCGGGTCACGAGGACGAAGCCGTGGACGCGGGCCGTCGCGGCCAGCAGCCCATCGATGGCAGGCAAGCCGAAGGCCGCGTCCAGGCGGCCCCACACATCGGCGATGGCGCGGTCGATCGGCAACACGCGCTCCCCGTAGCCGTGCTCCAGACGAGCGAGCCAGCGATCGAGCGCGCGCGCCGAGAAGGCATCTCGCCGTCGAAGGGTCTCGATGCCCCGACGGATCTCGCCGATGACGAGGACACTGGTGAACAGGGCGTTGTCGTCTGACTCGTCCAACCAGGCGCGCACGTGAGGATTGGCGCGAGCGCCCTTGCGCAGCTCGGAGAGCACGTTCGTGTCCAGCAGGAGGCCGGTCACAGGACGACCCGCCGCCGCCGAGAGGTCGGCCGAGCGAAGTCCTCGTCCTCCCCGGCGTCCGGCATCGACCCGAGCAGCGCCTTGAGCGACCCCCCGGCGCCTGGGCCGAGCAAAGCCCGCTTCAGGATCTCACGATGCTCGGCCTCGGCCGACCGGCCGTGCTCGGCCGCGCGACGCTTCAGACGGGCGACGACCTCGGGAGGCACGTTGCGAACGATGAGCTGACGCATTGCTATCAACGATAGCAACTCGGCGATCGGTACGCGAACGCGCGTGGTCACGGCCGGCGCGCGTGATGGCGCCAGCAGGCCTCCCACAAGCGCCCCATCCGCTCTCTTCGCTCCCTCGGCGACTCCCACTCCCGCCGCCCGCCTTCCTCGGGATCGATCCCCATGGCGCGCAGCCGCTGCACGATGTTCGGGTCGACGTGCAGCAGAGACCGCACCTCCTGCGCCTCTCCCTTCTCCAGCGCACGCAGGTAGAGGAGCTCACGCCGGGAGTGAGCGTTACGGGTCATCCGCTCGAGCACGGGTCCGTCTTCCATGGCTCGACGCTCGAGCGAGGCTCGTGCCAGAACGCGGCCCGAGCGATTTCAAGCGGTTCCACGCGTGAGCACCTGGCCCGGCCAGGCCGCGGGGTGTCCCGGGCCAGCCCCTGCCCGCCACCCAGCCCCGCCCACCCGGCACTGCGCCCGCTTGTGACGGGCTGGCGCATGCGCCGCGATCGGAGGTGTGGGGCCGCCCCCACGACGATGTCGCTCGAAGCGCCACGCGCTGGCGAACCGCGCTCGCGTGTCACCCGTTCGGATGGCAGGCTTGCGCCAATTCGCTCGTGATTACAGCGGTATGCACGTTGCAAAGGGTCATGCCCATGACCGCCTGCCCCACGCGCCCCGAGCACGACGAAGAGCCCCTGATCGTCGACCCGGAGATGCGCCGGACCTACGATCTCCTCACGCAGGTCGCGCAGACCGATCTGCCCGTCCTCCTCCTCGGCGAGACCGGCTCCGGGAAGGAGGGCGCTGCGCAGTGGCTGCACGCGCGCTCCGGACGGCCGGCGCACCGGTTCATCACCCTCAACTGCGCGGCCCTCAGCGACTCGGTGATCGAGAGCGAGCTCTTCGGCCACGAGCGCGGCGCCTTCACCGGCGCGCTCGGTGCGCGCGAAGGTCTCTTCGAGGCCGCGCACGGCGGGACGCTGCTGCTCGACGAGGTGGGCGAGTTCTCGGCCCGCGCGCAGGCCAAGCTGCTGCGCGTGCTGGAGACCGGCGAGGTGGTGCGCGTGGGCAGCCACCAGCCGCGCAAGGTCGACGTGCGCGTGGTCGCAGCGACGCACCGCGATCTGCCGACGCTCGTCGAGCAAGGCACCTTTCGCGAGGACCTCTACTTCCGCCTCAGCGGCCTCACGCTCACCATCGCGCCGCTCCGCAACCGACCCTCGGAGATCGTGCCGCTCGCGAACCTCTTCCTGCGGCGCGTGGCCCGCGGCATGGCGCGCCCGGTATGGTCGCTGACCGACGACGCGATCGCCGCGCTCCTCCGTCACCCCTGGCCCGGCAACGTCCGCGAGCTGCGCAACGTCGTGACGCGCGCCGCGACGCTCTGCGCGGGCACGACGCTCGGCGCCGAGCAGCTCGCGCTGGGGGTCCGTCCTCCGCGGAGCGCGCCGCCCGTCGCGGACCTCGCTTGCCGCGGGGTCCGGCGCGAGCTCCGGGCCTTCGAGAAGGAGCGCATCCTCGCGGCGCTGGAGAAGACCGAAGGCAACCAGACGCGCGCGGCGGTGCTGCTCGGCCTCTCGCGCCGCACGCTCACCAACAAGCTGAACGCCCACGGCATCGAACGACCGCGCAAGCGCATCCTCGACCGCTCGGCGGCGGAGTAGCCGATGGCATCGAGCTTCTCGCGAACGCTCCGCTCGCTCGACGAGCGACGCCCCGGCCGCCTCGGCCTTGCTGCGACGCTCGTGGTGCTCGCCGCGTGGGGGGCGTGGATGCATCTGGGGAGGATCGAGATCTACGCGTCGACCACGCAGGCGCGGCTCGAGGTGGTCGGGTTGCCTCATCGGGTGGCAACCCGGGAGGCAGGCCGCATCGTGACGGTGCGCACGGAGCTGGGCCGCGAGGTCACGCTCGGCGACGCGCTCGTGGTGCTCGACACGAGCGTCGAGGAGCAGCAGCTCGAGGAGGCGCGCGTCCGCGTGACCGGACTCGACGAGCGGGCGAAGGCGCTGCGCCGGCAGATCGTCGCGCTCGAGGAGGCGCGCGCCTCGCACCTGGGCGCCAATGCCTCGGCGGTCGCGCGCGCGCGCGTGGAGGTGGCGCAGGCCGAGGCGGTGGCAGTGCGTGACGAGAGGCTCGGCGTCATCGCAGGGCGCCTCGGCGCCGAGCAGCTGCTCTCGGGCACGGACCGGCTGAAGGCCGAGAGCGACGTCGTCGACAGCCGCCTCAAGGTGGAGCAGGCCCGCGCCGAACGCCTGCGGCAGAGCGCGGCTCTCCGCTACGACGACCGCCAGGAGGCTTCGAGGATGACCGAGCTCGCGCAGCGCGTCGTCGATCTCGAGGCCGACCGCCGCGCGAGCCTCGTGCAGATCGAGACCGCGCGCGCGCAGATCGAGCGGCGCACGGTGCGCGCCCCCGCGGCGGGCCGCCTGGGAAACATCACCGCTCTGCAGGTAGGTGACGTGCTGAAGGCGGGCGACGTGATCGCCACCGTCGTCCCCGGCGAGGCCATCCACGTCGTGGCCGAGCTTCCTCCGGCCGAGGCGATCGGCCGCGTGCTCCCGGGCCAGCGCGCGCGGGTCCGCGTCGCGGGATTCTCGTGGACGCAATACGGCATGCTCGAGGCCGTCGTGCAGCAGGTGGCGAGCGAGCCCCACGACGGGACTGCGCGCGTCGAGCTCGAGCTCGCGCTCACGCCAGGCGCCGCCAACCGCATTCCCATCCAGCACGGACTTCCGAGCTCGGTCGACATCGAGGTCGAGCGCGTGTCGCCGTGGACGCTCCTCGTGCGCAGCGCCGGGTCGGCAGTGTCCCCGCCCGCCGCGCCGGCTCCGGCGTCTCGGGTAGCGGTGGCTCAGTGAAGCGCTGGCGTGTTCCCGAGGTCGTCCAGACGTCGCTGATGGACTGCGGACCTGCGGCGCTCAAATGCGTGCTCGAGGGCCACGGGATCGCCGTTCCCTACGCGACGATCCGGGAGCGCTGCCTCACCGACGTCGACGGCACGAGCATCGACGCGCTGGCCGCGCTCGGCGCTGAGCTCGGGCTCGAGGCCCACGAGGTGCTCGTGGCGAAGGACTCCTTCCTGCTTCCCGAGGCGGACTGCCTGCCCGCGGTGGTGGTGACGCGCTCGGGCGCGGGCGCCCTGCACTTCATCGTGGTGTGGAACGTCGTCGGCCCCTTCGTGCAGATCATGGACCCGTCGAGCGGGCGGGCGTGGGTGAGGAAGGGCACGCTCCTCGAGCGCATGGCCGACGTCGAGCTCCCGATCGCCGAGACGACGTGGCGGGCGTGGGCCGGCGCCGAGAGCGGGCTCGCGCCGCTGCGCGCCCGGCTGCGCGCGGTGGGCGCGCGCGAGGCGGACCGCGCTGTCCTCGTCGACACAGCGCTCGCCGACCCGACCTGGCGCTCCCTCGGCGCGCTCGACGCGGCGGTCCGCATGGTGACCTCGCTCGTCGCCGGAGGAGCGCTGGCGCGCGGCGCCGAGGCGCTGCGTTTTTCGAGGGGCGTCATGAAGCGCGTCGCGGAGGGAGCACCGGGAAGCGAGTGCATCCCGCCGCGTTTCTGGTGGGCGACGGCCGCGACGGCCGCGGGCAAGCTGCGCCTGCGCGGCGCGGTGGTGGTGCGCTTCAGCCCGGGCTGCTCCCCGGCGCCCATCGCGGCGCTTCACGCAAGAACCACGGAACGATCGGGCGCGCTGCCCGCGGCCTTCGCGGCCGCGCTCGCGGCGCCGTCGGTGGCCCCGCTGAGGCTCGTCGCCGACGTCGCGGCCCTCGATCATCCTCGCGCCGTGCGCGTGCTCGGGGTGGCGCTCGCCGCTGCGGTCGTGGTCACGACCCTCGATGCCCTCCTCTTCCGGGGTGCACTCGAGGCCAGCCGGCAGCTGACGCTCGGCTATCAGCGCGCAGGGGGCATCGCCGCGCTCGCCGGACTCACCACGGTCGGCCTGGCGCTCGAGTGGCTCGTATCGTCTCTCGTGCACCGCGTGGGCCGCGCGCTCGAGGTGCGCCTCCGCGCCGGTCTGCTCGAGAAGCTACCCCGGCTCGAGGACCGCTACCTCCAGAGCCGGCCGACCTCCGACATGGCGGCGCGCGGGCACGCCATGCAGGTGCTGCGCGAGATCCCCGGCCTGGCGGCGCGGGTCGCGCGCGCTTCGTTCACGCTCGTCGCCACGGTGACCGGGCTCGTCTGGATCGATCCACGCGGCTGGGCGTGGGCGGTCCTGGCGGCATGCTCCGCGGCGCTCCTCCCCTATCTTCTGAGCCGCCCGCTCGCCGAGCGAAGCATGCGCATGCGCACGCATGCGAGCGCGCTCGACCGCTTCTACCTCGACGCGCTCCTCGGGGCGACGCCGGTGCGGGTCCACGGCGCACACCGCGCGGTGCGCCGTGAGCACGAGAGCCTGCTCGTCGACTGGTCGGCCGCCGCGCGCAGCCTGCACGCTCGGACCTCGCTCATGCAGGGCGTCCAGCTGCTCGTCACGTCGGTGTTCTCGGTCGCGCTCGTGGGGAGCTTCGTGGCGCGCTCGGGCGCTACGGCTTCGCTCCTGCTCCTCGTGTTCTGGGCGCTCCGGCTCTCCTCGACCGGTAGCGAGCTGGCGCTGACGTTCGGGGCCCTGCGCGATCTCCGCAACGTGGCAGCGCGGCTGTTCGCGCCGCTGGGCGCGCCCGAGCAAGATCCCGCGCTCCCGGAGGGCCCGGTGACGAGCCTCGAGCCTGACGGCGTGGAGGTCCGCTTCCGCGCGGCGGGCGCAGGGGCGAGCGGGCGCACCATCCTGCGCGACGTCACCGTCGACATCCCTGCCGGCATGCATGTTGGGGTGGTCGGCGCATCGGGCGCGGGCAAGTCTTCGCTCGTGGGCCTGCTCCTCGGCTTCCTCCCCGTGAGCGAGGGCAGCGTCGAGGTCGACGGCGCGGCGCTCGACGGGACGAGCCTCGCGCGCCTGCGTCGCGAGACCGCGTGGGTCGACCCTTCGGTACACCTGTGGAACCGCTCGCTGCTCGACAACCTCGCCACCGGTGACTTCGCGCGCGGCGCACTACCCCGCGCGATGTCCGACGCCGACTTGCTCGAGGTGGTGGAGCGCCTCCCCGAGGGCATGCAGACGAACCTGTACGAGGGCGGTGTTCGCCTCTCGGGCGGGCAAGGCCAACGCGTGCGTCTGGCCCGCGCACTGCTGCATTCCGGAAGTCGCCTCGTCCTGCTCGACGAGCCGTTCCGCGGCATGCCGCGGCGGCAGCGCCAGTCGGTCCTCCGCCGCGCGCGCGCACACTGGGCGAAGTCCACCCTCCTCCTCGTGAGCCACGACGTGAGCGACACCGTCGATCTCGACCGCGTCATCGTGATGGAAGGAGGATCCGTGATCGAGCAGGGCGACCCCAGGGACCTGCTCGCGCGCGACAGCCACTACCGCGCGCTGGTGTTCGCCGACGCGGCCCTGCGCACTGCCACGTGGTCGAAGGAGCGCTGGTCGCAGCGCTCCGTGGTCGAGGGCCTCGTCGTCGAAGGAGCCGATTCATGACCGCGTTCGCCGAGGTCACGTGGGGATCCGAGGCGCTGGAGGATGCGCTCGCTTCGCTGGCGCGCGCGGCTGGTCTCCATCCCCGCGTGGTCGCTCTCCCACGCCGGCCGCCGGGCG
>JAYSXP010000658.1:0-2655 GCA_043717125.1 Polyangiaceae bacterium
TTGGACCAATTAAAAGAAGCTGGTGTGATCTAGCCCTGGTGGGTGCTGGTAGCAGCCTGGCAAGTGAACCATTGTAATAAACAGATAAGTGAGATTTAAGTTGTCTGAAGATAATCAACAGGACGCCGAAAGAAAAATAAATTTGGAAAGTGGTTTCCCCCTACCCCGGCGAGTGGTAGTGACGGATGTGGTAGCGCGTGACGGATTCCAGAACGAAAGCTTGATTATTCCCACCCCGGTCAAGGTTGACGTAATCACCGGCCTGGTAAAAGCTGGCCTGACTTCGATAGAAGCTACTTCTTTTGTCCATCCCAGCGTGGTCCCGCAACTGGCCGACGCCACCGAAACCCTGGCCGGGCTACCCTCCCTTTCGGGTGTAACTTATAGCGCGCTTATCCCTAACCTTAAGGGCGCCCAAAGAGCTCTGGCGGCAGGGGTTAGCGAGTTGCACCTGGTCGTATCGGTCAGCGAAAGCCATAACCGGGCCAACTTAAACCGCAGCGTCAGCGAGTCGCTGGGGCAACTGGCCCAGGTAGTCGAATATGTCCAGGACGCCGGTCCCCAGGTGAAAATGGGGGTGAGCCTTGCCACCGCTTTCCACTGTCCCTTTGAAGGCCGGACCTCGCTTGATCGGGTGATATGGGTTGTAACGGAACTTGAAAAAATGGGCCTGACCTCAATAAATTTAGCCGACACCGATGGCGCGGCCAACCCCCAGCAGGTCTGGCAGACCGTGACTGCCTTGAAAGGGCGGTTTCCCCGGTTAAATTTCAGCCTGCATTTGCATAATACCCGTGATATGGGTCTGGCTAATGCCCTGGCCGGACTGATGGCGGGGATAACCGAATTTGATGCCGCCCTGGGCGGCCTGGGAGGTTGCCCTTTTGCCCCCGGAGCCAGCGGTAATATCTGCACCGAAGACCTCGTTCACTTCTTTCACGAAATGGGCATCGAAACCGGCATAGACCTTGATTTGTTAATAGTCGAGGCAAAGCGGTTACGCCAGGTGGTCGGCCACGAAATTCCTTCATACCTCACCAAAGCCGGACCCGCCTCCAGGCTGCGCCCATTTGAAGGAGTCAAGATTGCCACCGCATCTGAATCGAACAAAAATGTAGCGTTACAGTAAAATCTCAGAGGTTACTATCAGCAATTTGTTTTCGCCACATCATATGTGCAACAACTGATTGGATTAGAAAGGAAGTTTATTTTATGAGCGATGATGCTGTAAGCAAGGCCGCTAACCAGGCTAACGAAGCCCTGCTCGACCTTGAAAATCTACTGGGCCAGATTCAGGACGTTGATCTACACCGGGCCAATCCTGACGGTGGTTGGACCTGTGCCCAGGTGATTACCCACATTCACCTCGGAGGCCTCTTGTGGATAGCCGATCTGGAACGTCTGCGCCGCCATCCCGACCCCCATATGTTTATGTTCCGCGAGGAGATAGGCCATGACGCCCTGGGAGCGCCACCGCCCTCGGCCGAGGAAGCCGCTCGCCGGATTGCCAGTGTACGGACGGCCTTTGGTCAGGCCCTGGCCGATATAGACCCGGCGATTCTGGCTAAAAGGTTGGAAATCCCCACTATTGGAACTTTTACGGTCACCGAGTGGCTGCCGATAATTACCGGCCATATCGCCCACCACGCCGGTCAGGTCAAAGATATCTTGCGCTCCCGCAATGCGCTCCCGGCCGCTTATGCAACGAGTGAGGTGGCGGTATGAGATTACAGGACCGGGTAACAATTATTACCGGGGCCGGACAGGGATTAGGCCGGGCCTTTGCCCTGGCGACCGCCCAGGAAGGTGCGAAGGTGGTTATCGCCGATCTTAACCTGGGTAAAGCAGAGGTGGTAGCCAGTGAAGTCAGGTTGGCCGGTGGCGAAGCTATGGCTTTCAAGACTGACGTGACCTCGGAAGAAAGCACCCAGGAGCTGGTGCAGCAGGTGGTCAAGCAGTACGGGCGGATAGATGTCCTGGTCAATAATGCCGCCATGTTTTCCACCATCAAAATGAAACCCTTTGATCAAATCCCTGTGCAGGAATGGGACACCTTGATGGCGGTTAACGTGCGAGGGGTCTTTTTGTGTTGCAAAGCTGTCGCTCCCTATATGCGAGAGCAGCGCAGCGGTAAAATTATCAATATTGCTTCTATCGTTTTTGATCTCGGCCGGGTAAACTACTTGCATTATGTGGCGTCCAAAGGAGCGGTAATTGGTATTACCAGAGGGGTAGCCAGTGAGCTTGGCGACTACAACGTCAATGTTAATGCTATCTCACCCAGTTCGGTGCAGACCGAGATACCTCGCGAAACGGTCACTCGCGAAGGAGCCTTACAATTTGCCCAGGGCCAGGCTCTTAAACGGGTCGAGTCCCCGGCTGACCTGGTTGGTACGGTTATCTTTCTGGCCTCCAAAGATAGCGATTTTATCACCGGGCAAACGATAAACGTCGATGGTGGAATGCGCTATCACTAATTTGAGAAGTTTTGACATTGCAAGTTAGCCTGAGAAACGGCTAAAGACAGGAGAAGGGCAAATAAATGGATTACGCTACAGCCCGTGAGGTGTTTTTCCAACCGGGGCCGGACGAGAGTGTTCCGCTCCCCATGCTAGAAGCCAGCCCGGCCCGCCGTTTGCGAGATGCCGCCGAACC
>JAYSXP010000659.1:0-22050 GCA_043717125.1 Polyangiaceae bacterium
CGATCACATCGAGGTCCAACGACCGTCCGTCTTTTGCAACCAATGCGCGAAGTCCTCGAGCCCGTGGCGTTGCCCGCGCAGGGCGGCGTGGCGACGATCCGTGGTGAACACCGGAACCTCGACGAGGAGCACGCCGGTGGCATCGTCGCGGTTCGACCAGTCGGTGAGCGGTGCAACCGAGAGCTCGGTCAGCAGCCAGCGCGCTTCCTGAGAGCGCACCGGAGTGAGCAGGTCGTCGCGATGGGTCCGCTCGATTTGCCGCGCGAGGAATGCCCGTTCGAGCTCCGGAAACGCCGTAAGATCTGGCTCGAAGTCGGGATTGCTCCACGCAGGGGAAAGCCACGGGCTCACGGACAGTGTCGCGAGCGGACCGTCGAGCTCTCCAGGGAACGGCCGCGGGACCAGCTCACCGCTCGCCGCCAGCAGTGCGGGCAGCTCTCGGCGCACCTCGTCCAGATTCGGCAGCGCGAGGGCACGCAGGCGCATGCACCGACGGTACCATTCGGGGTGCTTTCGCTCGCACGTCGGGTGTAAAGTCGCTCCATAAAATTCATGCCCCTCCTCGTGCCCGGAGCCGTCGTCGTTTCGCTTCTGGGATGCAAGCCGAAGAGCCCCGACGAAGTCCCCGAGTGCGCCGCCTACATCAAGGCGCTGAAGGAGTGCAGCAACGGCCCCGCGGGCTCGACGGAGGAGGACGTATTCCGGAAGACCTGGAACGTCTCGGTTGCCGCGCACTCGATGGACGAGGTCAAGCTGGAGTGCAAGACCCACGAGCGGGAGACGCGTGCATCATGCACGAAGGCCGCTCCCATCAAGAAGAAGTAGCGTCAGAAGCCCGCTTACGAAGCCGTGGATTGCATTGCTCACCGTTGCCTGGGCTCTGATGCTTGCGACGCGGTCGTTCCTCGACGTCGGCGAGGCGCTCGTGGCGCTGGCCGTCGCGTGCGTCGTTCCCCTCGGCGTTGCGCTTGCGGCCGATCGCGACGTGGCCGGCGCGCATCGTCCCTCGTTTCGCGCCGTCGCCCTCTGCTTGCCCGTGAGCGCGCTGCTCGGCCTGACGAGCTTTCTGCTCCCGCCCGGGCCGGTGGCGGGAGCATGCGCGTGCGCATGGGTCGTCGCGACGCTGCTGATCGCGATCGCCGGAGCTGGGCGCATCGTCCGGCGTGGCGCGCTCCCGATCGAGGAGCTCGCGATCGACGTCGGGCACCTCTACCTGCCCGTCGGGGGGATCTGGCTTCTCGCGTCACGCTCGGGGCACGCGCTCCTTGGTTTTCACGAGCCCATCGTCCTCTACACCGCGAACCATTTTCACTTCGCCGGGTTCGCGGCTCCGCTCATCATGGGCCTCGTCGGTCGCGAGCTCGGGCTGCGACGAGCCCCGGGCGACCTGGGCGACGCTCCGCTTGCAACGCCGCTGATGCGGTTCGTCTACACGCTCTCGACGACGATCGTGCTCGCCGGCATTCCTCTCGTCGCGGCAGGCATCCAGCTCTCCCGAAGCCTCGAGAGGCCTGCGGCGGTCGTGCTGGGAGCAGGAATGCTCGGTGCCTCTGCGCTCCTCGTCGTGACGGGAACACGGCGACTCGCGGCACGGACGACGCCTCGCGCTCGCCGCGCATCGGGCCTCCTTCTCGCGATCGCAGGAGCATCGCTCGTGCTGTCCATGACGTTCGCGGTGCTCTTCGCGCTCACCGGGTCGGCGACGCGGGGGGCGGCCGCGCCGTCGATTGCCTTCTCGACGATGGCGCTGGTCCACGGCATCGCGAACGCCGTCGGGTTTGCGACGCTCGCCGTGCTCGCGTTCTCGATCGCGCCTCCTCCACGACGCAGCGGTCCGTTCGGCGGCACCTGGCCCAGGCTCTTCGGTCGCGGATTCATCGGGCCTGACTTCTTCGACCGCATCGGCGCGCTCGACGCGACGCGCGCGGTAGACGGGCAGCTCGGGAGCCTCGACGACTTCGTCCACGCCGCCTTCACACCGTCGCAGGTGCACCCGGAGGTTCGTGAGTTCTACGAGCACACGAGTGCCTTCGCGCTCTACGTCGAGCCGCAATGGCATCCCCCGTTCCGGGCAGGAGGCCGGGCGTTCGCGTGGTTCGCGCGACGCGTCCTCGGACAGCTCGAGCTACCGACCGGGCAGGGCCACGAGGAGCTCGTCTCGACGCGACTCTTTGCGGTTCGCGCCGACCTCGACGGACGCAGCGAGCCGCGAGGGTACATCCGCACGCTCGCGCCGGATGCGCGGCCCAGGGCGGGCTTCGTCGCCGTGTACGCGACCCACCGTGCGACGGGGAAATTGCTCCTCAGCGCGGCGTTCCCGCTCCCGTTCTCTGCGCTGCTCGGCGTTCTGCGCTTCGAGGATGGGCCCAACGCCGGCGGACTGACGCTCGCGAGCCGCGCGCGCGCGGGAGAAGGCCCCGCGGACGAGGGCATGTTCCTCGTCACCCGCCTCGGCGCGCTCCGGCTGCCCGTCGACGAGCGGCTCGAGGTCTGGTTCGACGATGTGCTGCGCGCGACCCACGTAGTCCACGTCGTGGGGCTCCGCGCGTTCACGATGCGCTACACGCTGCGCAGGCGGTGAGACGAGGACTCCTCCTCGGCGTCGAGGCCGTCGAGCCCCTCCGTCGCTTCGATAAGCATGCCCGCGTAGTTGGCCGCGTGCTCTTCGCGTTTCGTACGATCCGCCGGTCATGTCTCGCGCGCTCGTCCTCGCCTTCTTCGCGGGCACCCTCGCGGTGGGCTCGTGGGTCGGCCTCGGCAAGCCGACGTTCACGCAAGGGCGCGAGTGGGTCGAGGCCCAGAAGGCACGCGCCGACGCGACCGCGCAGGCCAAGGCCGACGCCAGCGCGACCGCGACCGCGAGCGCGAAGCCCTCGCCCGAGACGGACGGTCCGCCGATCGGCGGCAGCAATCTCGACGGCATTCCTTCGATGCGGCCGTGGCCGGCGCTCAACACCGAGGCCAGCATCCCGAAGGCGTGGATGGTCGCGGAGGGGCCGGCTTATCGCGCGGGAAGCGGCCGTCGTCTCGTGACGCTCACGTTCGACGACGGCCCGTTCCCGGAGACGACGCCGACGGTGCTGCGCATCCTCGCCAAGCGGAAGATCCACGCCTCGTTCTTCGTCATCGGTCGCTATCTCGACGGCGAGGACGAGCGCGCGAAGCAGTCACGCGAGGTGCTCAAACAGGTCGCGGCGGCGGGCCATCTGATCGGCAACCACACGCACGACCACGCCTCGCTCACGTCGGTCACCCATACGCAGGTGCTCGAGCAGATGGACGAGGGCGCGGCTTCGATCGAGCGCGTGACGGGCAAGCGTCCCATCCTCTTCCGCCCGCCGTTCGGCAAACTCGACGACTTCGGGCAGGCCGCGGTGCGCGAGCGTGGCCTCGATCTCCTCCTCTGGAGCGTCGAGAAGCAGGACATGCAGCGCGCCGACTCGCACGAGGTGTTCCGCGAGCTGGTCGGACAGATCGAATACAAGGAGGGCGGGATCGTGCTCCTCCACGACATCCGCTGGACGTCCATCGCCGTGCTCCGCGAGTTGCTCGAGTGGCTGCACGTTCATCGCTGGGATCCGAAGAAGCCGTCGCGACTCGGGTACGAGATCGTCGATCTGCCCGCGTACCTGCGCGAGGTGGCCGCGTCGCCGCTGCCGTACGAGACGCGCGACAAACTCGAGGAGGCGCGCGAGGCGGCGGCGAAGGAGAGAGAGAACGGCGAACCTCGCCGGCCTGTCGGCTCGGCGAACCGTGTCAGCCGGCGAGCGAAGGGCTCGGCTCCGCGCTCACCCGCCGTTGATTGATTCGCAGACGGCGGCTTCCTTGCCGACGAACTTGCCGTCGCGAGCCTGGACCTCGCAGTAGCCGCCCGAGCGGACCTGCTCGACGAACTGCACGACCGCGGCGTTCGACCACTCGCGTGCGCCGTCGAAGCGCGCACGGATGACGCCGTTCTTGTCGACGATCCACGTCTCCGGATAGAGCGACGTGCCGTACTTGGCGCCGACGTTCTTCGCGTCCGGATCCATGAGCACGGCGAAGGGCGGCTCCTCCTTGAGCACGGCCTTCAGCACATCGCGTGCTTCCTGGGCGGTGTCGTCGGTCGAGACGGTGACGACGGCTACGTCGGTCATCGGCTTCAAGATGCGCGCGAGATCGGCGATCTCGGGCATCTCTTCCATGCAGGGCCCGCAGGTCTTCGTCCAGAAGTTGAGGACGACGACCTTGCCCCGATAGCTCTCGAGCGAGACGTCGTGGCCCTGGATGTCCTTGAGCTTGAAGTCGGGCGCCTTCTTCTCGAAGCCGGCATAGTTCGGACGGAGCAGGCAGGTCGCGCTGCAGCGACGACGCGACTCTCCCTCTTTCGCGACGGAAACGAACGCGTACACGCCGACGGCCGCTGCGATCACGAACGCGACATGCGCCAGGGGGGCGAGGGCAAGCGGGCTCTTCTCGTCGCGGCTCACGGCGTGAGTCTGGCACAGATCGGTCCCCAAGTGGGCTACTCGGAGCGAGAGCGCCGTGCTACCTCCGGTCCACTCCATGCCCCAAGCTTCTGATCGCGGTGACGTCCTCGGGAAGGCCGTACTCGTGGCCGTGCACCTGCCCGACGCCGATGACCTCGAGTTCCGTTCGAGCGTAGAAGAGCTCGAGCGTCTCGTCTCCACCCTCGGATACCGCACGGTCGCCAAGGTCACGCAGGTCCGCGGTCATCTCGAGGCCGGCGCGGTGCTCGGTGAGGGCAAGCTCCTCGAGCTCGGTGAGCTCACGGGCGGGGACGGCCACATCGGCTCGACCGCCCCCCAGAGGAAGGACAAGGCGCGGATCAAGCGGCAGGCCGCCGAGGCCGCGGAGCACGGCGACGACGACGAAGAGGAACAGTCAGACGAGGAGGAGCCCGAGCTCGATCGTGACGGCCAGCCGGTCCCCAAGGTCGATCTGGTCGCTGTCGATCACGATCTCTCGCCGAGTCAGGCGCGCAACCTCGAGCGTGCGACAGGCTGTCAGGTCCTCGACCGCACCGGCGTCATCATCGAGATCTTCCATCGTCACGCGAAGAGCCGCGAGGCACGTCTCCAGGTCGAGATCGCGCGCTTGAATTACACCGCGCCGCGCATGCGCGAGTCACCGGGCGGCAAGGAGCGGCAGCAAGGCAAGGGCGCCGGTGAGGCCGCGCTCGAGCTCGATCGCCGCAAGGTGCGCGACCGCGTCGCCGAGCTGAAGAAGGAGCTCGCGGCCGTCCAGCGCGATCAGGACGTGCGGCGTTCGCATCGTCGTCAGGCGCGGCGCATCGCGCTCGTCGGGTACACGAACGCGGGCAAGTCGTCGCTCATGCGCGCGCTCACCGGCAGCGAGGTCTACATCGAGAACAAGCTCTTCGCGACGCTCGACACGACCGTGCGCGCGCTCCATCCCGAGGCGAAGCCGCGCATCCTCGTGAGCGACACCGTCGGCTTCATCAAGAAGCTCCCGCACGATCTCGTCGCGAGCTTCAAGTCGACGCTCGACGAGGCGCTCGAGGCCTCGCACCTCCTCCACATCGTCGATGGCTCCGACCCGTCGTGGGAGGCGCAGCTCGAGGTGACCCGCGAGGTCCTCGAGGAGATCGGCGCCGGCGACGTTCCGTCGACGCTCGTGATGAACAAGGTCGATCGCATCCACGAAGACGACCTCAAGCGCCTTCGCGTGCGCCTCCCGGATGCGTGGTTCGTGTCGGCCCACGACCCGAAGGACGTCGCGCTCATCCGCGAGCGGATCGTCGGCATCTTCGAGTCGGCGTATCTCGAGGAGGAGCTGGTCATCCCCTACGACCGCCAGAAGATTTTGAGCGAGATGCACGACTCGGGGCGCGTGACGGGCGAACGCTACGAGGACTCGGGGATCGTCGTGACGTACCGCGCCGAAGCCGACACTCTCGCGCGCTTCAAGTCGAAGCTCGCGAAGTAAGGGCCGAGCGGGCGAAAGAACGCGGGGGCGCGAGGGCGCGGAGACAACGCGGAGTTTTTTTGGATGGGACACGCGCGGGGGTCACGGCGAGCGAGGAAGATTCGGGGCGTTGTTCGCGATTCGTTGGATGCCGCTGCGGAGGAGGGGGACGTTGAAGTTGATGAGGAGGCCGAGGGAAAGGCCGGTGAGGCGGAGATACGTGAGGACCTGGGAGCCGTGCACGCCGGCAAGCCGATCGATCGACTTGAGCTCGACGACGACCAGCGCCTCGACGATGAAGTCCGCGCGATAGGACACAGGGAGCGACTGACCCTTGTAGGACGCCGGAATCTCCGTCTGCCGCGTGAACGAGACGCCCCCGAGCGCCAGCTCGTGAGCAAGCGCCTCCCCGTAGGCGCCCTCGAGCAACCCAGGCCCCAGATGCCGATGAACCTCGATCGCCGCCCCGATCACGAGCCCGCTCACCTCATTCACAGACATCCCCACCGTTCGGCCACACCGCCCGCCAGTTGCGCGTGTCCGAACCACAAAATCTCCGCGTTGTCTCCGCGCCCCCGCGCCCCCGCGTTCTTTCGAATCTTTTCACACCTGCGCGATGGCCAAGGATCGGCGCGGCTTCGCCTGGCCCATGCGGGCGTCGAGCTTCGAGAACGCGCGCTTGTACGCCGCGAAGTTGCCGCCGTCGCGCACCGCTTCGAGGACCGCGAGGCCTTCGTCCGGGCCGCCTTGAGCGAGCACGTACTCGACCCACGCCCATTTGGCGCTCGTCGAGCGAACGTCGGCGCGGCCGCGGAGACCACGCTTGAGGCGCTCGAGGCGCTTTTCGACGACCGCGATCCCCGCGAAGCCTGCGCCGTCCATCGGCGTGTTGCGCTTCGCGCAGAACGGCGCGATCCCGAGCGCGATCGGGACGATCTTCGACAGCTCCGTCGTGAAGCGGGCGCACTCGTCGATGTCGTCGTCCGATTCGCCGGGCAGCCCGATCATCAGGTAGAGCTTCAGCCGATCCATACCGTGGAGGCGTGCGAGCTCGGCGCAGCGGATGAGGTGCTTCTCCTTCGCCTTGCGCTCGAGCAGCTCGCGCATCTTCTCGCTCGGGCCGTCCATCGCGGTCGTGAGCGTGCGATAGCCGGCGCGCGCGAGCGCCCCCACAAACTCGTCCTTCAAGCGATCGGGACGAAGCGAGGAGAGGCCGACCTCGCGCCCTTGATCGGTGAGCGTGTTCACGATCTCGACGATCTTCGGGTGATCGCTCACCGCGGCGCCGACGAGCCCGACGCGCTTCGCGTCCTTCGGGATGAGCTCGAGGATCCGCTCCATGGAAGCGAGGCGCATGCCGCCGTTCGTCGAGCGCCTCATCACGCAATAGGTGCACCGGCGTGAGCAGCCGCGCTCGGTCTCGATCAGGAACATGTCGCTCAGGACCATGTGCGGCGAACGGATGGGCGCCCACGCGGGAATCATCTCGTCGGGCACCTTGGCGACCGTCGGCAGCACGGCGCCGTGGTGGTCAGGGACGAAGACGTGCGGGATCTTCGCGAGCGCGTCGAGGCGCTCCGCATGCGACGACGTGCTCTCGAGGATGCGCAGCACCTCGACCGTGATCACCTCGGCCTCGCCGATGATCACCGCGTCACAGAACGGCGCGAGCGGGAGCGGGTTCGAGAACGTGAGCGGCCCGCCGGCGAGGATGAACGGATGCCGGCTCGGGTCGCGCTCCGAGCGCAGCGGCGGGATCGACGCGGCGTCGAGCATGCGGACCAGGCCGCCGATCTCGATCTCGTACGCGATGCTCGCGGCGACGACCGGGAACTCCTCGAGCGGACGAAGCGACTCGTAGCTGACGGGCCGAGCTTGCGCTTTGAGATCGTTCTCGGCCTCGTCGTCGAGCACGACGCGCTCGCACGCCATGCCCGAGGTCTCCATGATGGCGCGGTAGATGCGCTGGTAGCCCAGCGAGCTCATCGCGGCGCCGTAAGGCGACGGATAGGTGAGGGCGACCGTGAACGGAGCCTGCTTGTCGATCCGTCCTGCCTCGTCGAGCAAACGTCCGCGAATGCGGCTCTCGCGGGTGGAGCGGTCGACGAGCTTCAAGCCGCTGTCTTTAGGGCTTTTTTTCCGTCCTGCAAGCGGCGCGTTGAGGCCACGGCCGTAATTGCGCTGTTTGCAGGATTGTTGCGGGCCGGCGCGTGCAGATCGCTCGCCCGCAAGTATAGTGACGCACTTTTTCGGCCCCAGGCCCCCAAAATCCCATGAAAATTCGCTCGCTTTTCGCTGTGCTCCCCGTTCTCGCGGTCCTCAAGCTCACGGCCTGCTCGAGCAGCGAGGATCCCGCCGCCACGGACACCCCGACGGGGGAAGGCGGAGCCGAGGGCTCGGTCACGCCGGGCGGCGACGGGGGTGACGATGGCGGTCCTAAAGGCCCGCACGGCAGCTGCAACGTCACGAAGGCCGGTACCGCGGGCGTTCTCGTGACCGGGCGCCTGCTTCTTCCTACCGAGCCGCTCGACGGCGAGGTCCTCATCGACGGTAGCGGCAACATCGTCTGCGTGGCCGCGAGCTGCGCGACGGCGCCGACCTACGTAGAGGACGGCACGAAATACAAGGCGACGTACGACGCCGCGACGCAGGTCACGTGCTCGAACTCCGTGATCTCGCCAGGCCTCATCAACCCGCACGACCACATCACGTTCGCGAACACGCCGCCGCTGCCGCACGGCGCCGAGCGCTTCGAGCATCGCCACGACTGGCGCAAGGGGATCCGCGGCCACAAGAAGCTCTCGACGTGGGGCACCGGCGGCGCCGGCGCAACGAGCCTCGCCGAGCTTCGCTTCGTCATGAGCGGCACGACCTCCGCGGCGAGCGCCGGCGGTGCGGACGGCCTGATGCGCAACCTCGACGGAACCTCTGCGCAGCTCGAAGGGCTGAAGCTGAAGATCGTCGACTCCGACACGTTCCCGCTCAAGGACTCGACGCCCCCGACGCCGTTCCCGCCGGCGGACTGCGCGGGCTACTCGTCCACGCGCGACACCGCATCGACGGTCATCCCGTTCGACGGCTTTCTCCCGCACATCGCGGAGGGCGTCGATCAGGCGGCGCACATGGAGTTCCTCTGCCAGGCCGACGCGGCCGATCCTACGCACGTCCTGCTCGCGAAGCAGACGGCCGTGATCCACGGCATCGGTCTCGATGCCACCGACGTCGCGAAGTACCACGGCACGCAGACCTCGCTCATCTGGTCGCCGCGCTCCAACATCGACCTCTACGGAAACACCGCGCCGGTCGTGCTCTACGACCACCTCGGCGTGCAGATCGCCCTCGGCACCGACTGGCTGCCGTCCGGCTCGATGAACATGTCGCGCGAGCTCCGCTGCGCCGACGAGTACAACAAGACCTACCTCGGCAACCACTTCTCCGAGAAGCAGCTCTGGCAGATGGTCACGCAGAACGCGGCGTTCGCGGTCGGCGGACAGAACGTGCTCGGCGCGCTCAAGCCCGGCTACGTCGGTGACCTCGCGGTCTTCAGCACCTCGAGCGGCAAGGACTACCGCGCCGTGATCGACGCGGGCGTCGAGGACGTCATCCTCGTTCTGCGTGGCGGCAAGGTGCTCTACGGCGACGAGGCGCTCCTCTCGCAGAAGGGCCTTGGCGCCGACACGTGCGACGACCTCGACGTGTGTGGGATCAAGAAGAAGGCCTGCGTGAAGCAGGAGCTCGGGACCATGGATCTCAAGGCGCTCCTCGCGCAGACGGTCAAGAACCCGACCAACAACAACATCCCCGAGCCGCTCTACCCGCTCTTCTTCTGCAAGGGCATGACCCCGAAGGACGAGCCGAGCTGTGTTCCGTCTCGCGGCCCGACAGCCTCCGCGGCGACCGCCTCGACGTACGTGGGCGGAGCTACGGCGGGAGACAAGGACGGCGACGGCATCGACGACCAAAAAGACAACTGCCCGACCGTCTTCAACCCCGTCCGCCCGATGGACGGCGACAAGCAGACCGACACCGACGGCGACGGCATCGGCGACGCGTGCGACAAGTGCCCGCTCGTGGCGGGTGAAGCCTGCACGCCGCCCAGTGGCGACGACCTCGACGACGACGGTGTGCCCAACGGCTCGGACAACTGCCCCGAGCTCGCGAACCCCGACCAGGCCGACGACGACAAGGACGGCAAGGGCAATGCGTGCGACGCGTGCCCGAGCACGCCCAACGTCGGTTCGATCGTCTGCGCCGCCGTGTTCACCGTGCAGCAGCTTCGTGACCCGGCGGCCGCAGGGCACCCCGCGGCGGGCTCGGTTCGCGCTCAGGTGAAGGACCTCTACGTCACCGGCCTCCGCACCTTCGGGACGGTCCGCGGCTTCTACGCGCAGGTCGACAACGGCAACCTGCCGTTCTCCGGCCTCTTCGTCGAGACCGGCGCGGTCAGCCCCACGGTCTCGGTCGGCAACAAGGTCGACGTCGAGGGCGACTACGAGGAAATCGTCACCGTCACCACGCTCCGCAACGCGGTCATCAAGGTCACGGGCGTCGCCACGACGCTGCCGTTCGCGCCCAAGCTCTTCACGACCACGGACATCACGTCCGCCGCGAACGCGGAGCCCTACGAGAGCATGCTCTGCGAGATCGACACCGTCACCGTGTCGGTCCTCAACGCGGATGCTCCGAAGGACTTCGACGAGTTCACGGTCACCGACGCGAGTGCGGGCGCGCTTCGTGTCGACGACTACCTCTACGACGCGCTCGACAACACGTACGCCGTCGCCACGCCGTTCTCGAAGATCATCGGCGTGTACGGATTCTCGTTCGCAAACCGCAAGATCTACCCGCGGAGCGCCGCGGATCTCGTGCCCTGAATCACGGGACCAGGCGGTACAGCGTGCCGCCTCGCTGCCCGCCTGCGTAGAGATCGTTGTCGAAGACCGCGAGGGGAGCGACACAGAGGAAGTCGCTCACTTCGAAGGGCGACTTCTTGTCCTTGGGAGGCGATCCGCCGTCCGGCCCGTCGAGCACGCGCGCGATCGACGTTGCGGCGACCGCGGCGACACCATCCTTCGCGTCGACCCCGTCCGCTCCGTCGACCGCCTCGCCCGCGATTTTGTAGAGCCCGCGCTCCGTCAGCACGACGACGGCGTCGCGAAACCGCGTCACGTCGGTGGGCCGGCCGGCATCGTCCGGCAACGCAATCGCCGCCCACCGATCCCCGTCGCTCGTGACCCTCAGTGTCACCCCGGTATCCCTCGACCAAGCCAGCCAATACAACCTCGCCGGCACCACCTTCGTATCGACCCACCACCTCAAGGTCCCTGCCGCCCCACTCCGGGTCACGCGCACGGGGTGCGCATCCCCCTGGTGGATCAACGCCGGAGGAGCCGCCCCCGCTTCTCTCGTCGTGCCCGTGCCCGTGCCCGCTCTCGTCTCCCCTCTCTCGCCTCTCTCGCCCGCAGGAGGTGCAAAATACACATAGTCGTTCGCTTCCTTCCCGTCGTAGTCCTGAATCCCGCTGTAAAGCCGATCCCTGAACCTCACCATGAACGTGAGCCTCCACACTCCGTCCTGCCAGGGCCTCGGGTAATCGACCTCGTACGTCCATCGCGACCCGTCATCGCTCGCACGGTGCAGGGCGCCCGGTGACGGCCCGTTCCACGCGCGCTCCTTCGGCGGCACCGAACCCGTCGACGCGTAGAGCCCGCCGCGAAACTTCACCACGTCGATCACGTGGTACGCGCGCGGCAAGACGCCCGCGCCCGCGCGTCCGTCCTCGCTCAGCAGGTCCGGCGCGGCCGGCGGCCGGTAGTGAGGCGCACGCGGCGGCGCGAACCCCCCGTCGCGATCCGACACGAACACGTATCCCTCGGTCCCGTACTCCACGAGGCCGAGCCCGTTGTAAGGCGGGTCGGCGTCGGCGACGAAGAGCCGCCCGCCGATGGCGTGGACGCGCAGAAAGCCCTGACCGGCGCCCCCGCCCTTCGTCGGCTCACCCGGACGGTTCCAGTCGAACGCGATGCCGAACGGCTTCGTCGCGTCCTTGCGGTAGCGCGTGATCGTCGCGCCGTCGGTCCCGAGCGGCTGGTTCGCATGCGCCGCGTAGAGCGCACCACCGAAGGGCGTGAGGTCGCAGATGCGCGTGAGCGCGAGCGGCGGCGTCCCGACCTTCTCGAACCGACCCAAAGCCGGCGCGCTACCTTGCCCGGGATCCTCGGGATCATCGTTGCCGTCGTCGTCGAGCTGCGTGCGCGCAGAGCGCGAAGCATCCCCACCTGCATCGCCGCCGTCGCTCACCGTTGCGCTCGCCGTGCCTGATCCATTCGACGCGAGCAAGGTCCCCGCGTCACCCGAGGGAGGCGACCCCGTCACGGCGGTCCGTGCGCATGCCGCTGCCGCCACGCCGCTGCATGCGACGAGCGCGAGAACTGCCGCCCGCCTCGCAGCGCGAAGCGCTACTTGCAGACGTAGTAGCCGTGAAGGCTGCCACTCGCCGTGCACGTCTTGCCGATGCTCGCGCACTCGTCGACCGGTGCTTCCGGATCGCAGAAGCGCACCGCCGTGGTGCCGGGGAACGGGCTGTTGTTGCACGACGTCGCGCACTGGACTGCGCGGTAGCCCTGGTTCTGGTCGAACGCTCCGCAGCAGACCTGGCCCGACGGGCAGTCGCTCTGGTCGTCGCACTTGATCGGCTGGCCGCCCACGCACGAGCCGAGCGAGTTGTTCACGCACTCGAACGTTCGGTTGTTCGGGCCGTCGCCGCCACCGCTCGCCCAGCGCGCGCAGCACTCGCTCGTGGTCGCCGAGCAGTAGACGGCATTGCCGGCGGTGTCGTCGCTGCAGTAGATGCCCGGGCTCGTCCACGCGGGCGCCGCGTCCACCCCCGCGTCCTTCGTGCCGCCGCTCGTGCCGGAGCTTCCGCTGGAGCCGCTCGTGCCGCTCGTGCCGGAGGAGCCGCTGGAGCCCGACGAGCCACTCGTTCCGGAGCTTCCGCTGGTCCCGGATGTGCCGCTGCTTGCCGGAGCCGGCTCCGTCGGCGACGAGGACTGGTCGGTCGGCGCCGGCGCGAAGAGGTCGAGCGAGTTGGCGCCGCTGCAGGCCGCCACGCACGAGAGGACCGTGAACAGCCCCGAGACGACCAGCACGCCCGCGATGCGCGAATTCATGAGGTCTGTGCTTTACCTCCGATGCCCGGGATCTCCAACGACCAGCGACCATTCCGTCGGCTCCTTTCCGTCTCCAGTCGCGCGACGAGGGGCGAGCGTGACCAGGACCTAAAGATTGCGTGTAAGGCCAGGTAAGCGCACGCGCTTTCCGGGCCTGCCGGTGCGTGCTAAGGAGGCCGACCCCGAACATGGCGCCCCACGACCCGACCGTCCAGAAGGCCGCGACCGCGCCGCTCGCCGAGCCTGCGGGCCCGGGGTCTGCGGATCGCGCCATCGCCGCCCTCGAGCTCGCGGCCGTCGCGTCCGAGAAGGGCCGCGTCATCGAGGTCGTCGCGACGATCACCGCCGAGGACCTGCGGGTCGCGACAGCGCTCGACGCGAAGGCGGTCCGCGATCGCCTCGACCGCGTCGTCATGGGCGACGATCCCGAGCTCGGCCTCGACACGCTGCTCGACGTCGGCGCGCTGCGTGTCCTCTTCCCCGAGGTCCACGCGATGGTCGGGTTCGGTGACGGCGAGTGGCGACACAAGGACGTGTGGAAGCACACGAAGCAGGTCGTGCGTCAGGCCGTGCCGCGCCTCGAGGTGCGCTGGGCGTCGCTCTTCCACGACATCGGCAAGACGAAGACGCGCTCGATCAGCCCGGACGGCAAGGTGCACTTCCTCGGGCATGCCGAGGCGGGCACGCGCATGTTCGACAAGCTCGAACGTCGCAGCCAGATGTTTTCGCCCGAGCCGGCGCTCCGCGACACGATCCGCTTCCTCGTGCTCCATCACCTCCGCGCGAACCAGTACGACCCGGGATGGACGGACAGCGCGGTGCGCCGTTTCGCGCGCGAGCTCGGCGAGCACCTCGACGATCTGCTTTGCCTCGCGCGTGCCGACATCACGACGAAGCGCCCCGAGAAGAAGCGCAAGGGCTTGAACCAGATCGAGGAGCTCGCGGGTCGCATCACGCTCCTCGCCGCCGAGGACGCGAAGCAGCCGCCGCTCCCGTCGGGCGTAGGCGACGCCGTGATGAAGGCGTTCGGCCTCGCGCCGTCACGCCTCGTCGGCGAGATCAAGAAGCAGCTCGAAGCGGCGATCGCGAGCGGCGAGATCGAGCCACACCTCGAGTCCGAGGCCTACGTCGAGGTGATCGCGAAGGACAAGGCGCGCTTCGGGATCGCTTAGCGCTACGGCGAACTTTCCGTACCTAAAAACGCTCACATTTTATCGAGATTTGCGCTGTACCAGGGCCTCCTCGGCGGCGGTGAAAGCAGCCACGTCCTTCCGTGCCCGTTCCCGGAAGTGCGAGTGCAGTTTTCGCCCGCCGCTCGTCGCGGACGGCAGAACGTCACCGCGTTCCTCGAGGGCTTCGGCGAGGAGACGATACCCGTGGAGTGGGCGCAGCCTCACCTGGTCGCGGCGACCGCGTCGCGCGCCGACGCTTTCGACGACGCGCCGTTCGACCACGACGACGCGCCGACGATCGCGACGCCCGTCGACGTGAGTTCGACCCTCTCGATCTTCGCCGTGCCTACGAACGCCACCGCCGAGCTCGCGGTCACGTCGGCACCCGAGAGCGCGGGCGGGGGCCTCATCGACACCGTGCAACAGATTCTGCGGCCGGTGGCGCCGAACCCGCAGACGCTGAAGGTGCCGTCGATCTCGTCCAGGATTACGACTCCGCCTGCGAATGCTACGATCGGAAGTGGCATCTCCCTCACCTGGACCGCGACGACAAACGGCATCTATCGGTTCTTGATGTACTCCTCGGCCGTCTCCTCGGCTGACGACGTGGTCGTCATCCTCAACACGTCATCGACCAGTGTCCAGATGCCGGATCTCGCGGCGCTTGGGGTCAAGTTGACGGCAGGCGACTACACGACGCTGCTCACGACAGTCAGTCCGTTCACCTCGATCGACGGCATCTGCGGACCGAAGGCGACGAGGGAGTTTCAGACCCTGACGATGGCGCCCGGGACAAAACTCACGGCGAAGTGAGTGCCCGAGCCGCGACAAGCGCCGTTCGCGCTCACTCGAGGCGCTACTTCTTCTTCGCGCGGAGTCGCTCTTCGAGCGCTGCGATCGTGCGGGCGAGCTGGCCATCGTGGAGGCACGCGAGGGCGTCCGTTTTCCGAAAGCCCGCCTGCCTGATCAGGTGCGCGGTCGTCAGCGGCTTGAGGAGCGCGAGCGCGCGCTCGTCGCCTTCCTTCTGCGCGCGGTCGAAGTGGTTCTTTGCCGCGCAGCTCTGGCCCGCCGCCTGGAGCTCGAGGGCTACCTGTAGCGGCGCGCTCATCTTCGCGCGCTCGCCGCGCGCGAGGACCGCACGCGCACGCGTCGCGGACTTCGGGTATTGCGCGCCGGAGGTGCCGTAGCCGATGTCGTAGATGTCATCCCAGCCGACGGTGCCCATCTGGCCCTCGAGGATGTTGAATGCCTCGTCGACGGCCAGCTTCGCCTTCTCGTCCTTCGAGCCGTCCTTCAGCGCAGCGTCGCGGATCTCGACGCGGAGCTTCACCTCGGCGCGCACGTCGAGGTTCGCGTTCGACTTGAAGACGAGGCCGGCCTCGCGCACGGCCTCCTTCGTGCGATCCGTTGCGCTGTACGCGGTGAAGAGCGCGCGGTGCACGTCCTCGCGACCTTGCGCGGCGTCGCCGAGCTCTTCGAGACGCTTGATACCGGAGCCGTAGTCGCCGCGATCGATCATCGCGACGGCCTCCTTCACCCTCTCGTCGAGCGGGGCATCCACCGACGCGGTGCCATCGGCGCCGAGCACCACCGCGGACGCATCCGATGCCGAAGTGACCGTGTCGTGGCCCCGGAAGACGTAGATCACCGCAGTGACCATGATCATGATGCCGACGATCCCGGCGAAGAGCGCGACGAGGAACGTCTTGCCGCCGAGCAGGCCCTCGACGGGCGTAGTCGGCTGTGCGCCGCCGGGGGGCTCGGGCGTCGAGTCCTTGCGGATGCGCTTCGCTGCGAGCGCGGCGAGGTCCGGATGCTGCGCCGTGATCCCGCTGATGAACCCGGGGTTCGTCGCGAAGCCGCTCGGCGGTGGCGGCATGAACTTCGCGTCGATGAGGCCGCTGTTCGAGAGCTGCGAGAGGATGGTGGTGATGGCCTCGATCACCTCCTTCGCGTCACCGATGCGGTCCGTGGCCTCCTTCGTGAGGAGGCGCGCGACGAGCACCTCGACCTCGAGCGGCACGTTGCAGTCGGCGCATTTCACGATCATCGCGGGCACCGGCGCAGTGACCTGCATGCCGAGGAGCGCGACCTTGCTGTCGGCCTCGAAGGGACGATGCCCGGTGAGCATCTCGTACATGATGATGCCGAGCGCGTAGAGATCGGCGCGCGCGTCGACCGGCTGACCGAGCGCCTGCTCGGGCGCCATGTACTCAGGCGTGCCGTAGACCATGCCAGCCTGCGTGAGGACGTTCTGCTCGGGGCCCGCGCGATCGTTCGTGCCGAGCTCGCCCATCTGCACCTTCGCGATGCCGAAATCGAGGACCTTCACGAAGTCCGGGTCGCCGTCGCGCTCGACGAGCATGACGTTCTCGGGCTTGAGATCGCGATGGACGATCTTCAGCGAGTGCGCGCGCTGGAGCGCGCCGGCCATCTGCCGGGCGATGTGGAGCGAGCGACCGAGCTCGAGACGGCCGAGGGCGATGACCTCGCGCAAGCTCGAGCCTTCGACGAACTCGAGGGCGAGGAAGAACGACCCGTCCTCGAGCTTGCCGAAGTCCGTGGCGGTGACGACGTGCGGGTGATCGATGTGTGCGGCGGCCATGGCCTCGCGCTCGAAGCGCGCGACGACCTCGGGCAGGCGCGTCATCTCCGGGTGGAGGACCTTGATGGCCATGCGCTTGCGCATGAGCGTGTGCTCGGCCTGATAGACGGCGCCCATGCCGCCCTCGCCGAGGAGGCGCTCGATGCGATAGCGATCACTGATCGTCGTGCCGATGAGCGATTGCGGTCCCGGCTGCACGGGCAGCTTCTCGCTGCGCGCCGGGGGGGCAGGCGCGGACGGCGCTACGGGCGGCGAGCTCGCGCGTGGCGGCAGCGGCGTACCCGCGCGCGCAGGCCGTGGCTTTTCGTCAGCGGGTCCACTCATTCGATCGGCTCTACGTGCACTCGGTAACCGGGTAAGACGCGAAGAAAATCCAGGAAAATACGGCCCTCACCCTAGCACTTTTGTCGGCTTGGTGCGGCGGAGAGCGAGATCACCCTCGTCGCAGAAGGCCGCGAGCGCGACCGCAGGAATGCCGCGCGATCGAATGCGATCAAAGGTCCAGGAGAATGCCGAAGGTCATGCCGATGGCGAAGCGGTCGATCCCCGCGGGCGGCGCATGGCCCTCACCACCGGCGCCCGTCGTGCGCGGCCCCGGAGCCTCGTACACGCTCCCGCTGTGACCGAAGCCGGCACGCGCGCCGAGCTCGGCGCAGAGCTGCCACGGCTTTCGAAGCTTGTAGGATGCACCTAACCCGAACGGGACCTCGAAGAAGCCGCCGCCCGCGCCGTGCACGACGCGCTCCGTGGCGACTCCCCCGGGCCCCGGGAACCCCACGGTCGTCGACGTGCTCCGCTGGTAGACGCCCGCGTACCCGAAGCCCACGAAGAGCCAGACGCGCGCGTCGCCGCGAGGCCACGGTGACATGAGCTTGGCGCGGAGACCGCCCCACGTGACGTCGCGTGCCGAGGGAGCAAGCGCCGACCCTCCCGCAGAGCCGTCACTCGCGAAGGGCGAGATGTCGTGGCCGATGTACGCGCCGACCCGCACGAGCGGCAGGAGCGCGACGTGCGCGGTGAGCTGACCCGCGGGGCCGAACCCCGCTTGGGGGGCGCCCGACGGACGATGCAGCAGATCGCGCTTCATGATGCCGAGCTCGGCCGAGGCGTCCCAGTGGACCTGCGCGCCGGCTCGTGACGAGACGAGCGCGAACGGCAGCGCGACGGCGAGCGCCGCGAGCAGATGGCGCGTCAATGCAACATCGCTTTGGTGGGCTTCACCAGGGTCGCGAGGCGTGCCTCGAGGTCGGGGATGTCGGGCGCCTGCGGCTCGAGCTCGATGACACGCTGGAGATCGGCGCGCGCCACCTCGGTCGCGCCGATGCGCAGCGCGAGTGCGGCTCGCTCGCGGAGCATTCGCGCCGAATCGGGAACGAGCGTCACGATGCGGTCGACCGCGATGAACGCGCGCGCGTGCTCGCCTCGCTTCGCCAGGGTCGACTCGAGGTTCGTGAGCAGGCGCACTAGCGTCGCGCGCGACGTCGCGGGCGCGAAGAGCGTCGGGTGGAGCTGCGCGCCCTCACCGAGCGTGCGACGGAGGAGCGCCGTGGCGGCCGTGTCATCGACGATACGGCCGGCGCCGAACGGGTCGACGAGGATGGGCGCTTCCGCATCGGGCCCCTCGACTCGCACCAAGAAATGCCCTGGAAAAGCTACGCCTCGTGCGACGAGCCCGGCCGTTCGAGCGATCGCACACCAGACGATCGAGAGCGTGATCGGGATGCCGACCTTGGTCGTGAGCACGTCGGAGAGGAGGCTGTTCTTCGGGTCGTAGTAGTCGTCCGCGTTGGCGCGGAAGCCGAGGCTCGTGAAGCGATCGCTCACGGCGATCACACGTTCTCGCAAGGTAGCCCCGGTCGCCGCGGGACCTGCGAGCGGAGCGCCGAGCGCCGCGAGCTCGCGGAGGAGCGCGTGCACGTCGAGCTCGTCATACGTGTCGCGCGCGACCAACGCGGCGCCGAGCGCGACGTCGAGCTCGTCGTCGGAACGCCGGGCGAGCTCGTCGAACGACGGCAGTCGCGGACGGAGACGGGGCTCGGTTCCGCTCATGGCGCTCGTTCCATGGGTAGAGGGATGCAACGTCCGCCGGCCTTACGCAAGCGACTTGACGCGCCGGCCTTTCCCAAAGAGAAGTGGTGCCTTCATGTCCCAGACCACGGAAAAGCAGGCACGCCGCAAGAGTTTCGAGCGATCGCGCGACGTTCATCCCGTCGGGATCACCGGCAAAGAGACGCCCGTCGACATCATCGCGAACATGTTTCCGGCCTACGTGGGCCGGCAGGAACGCACCGCGTTCGAGCTCATGCGGCGCTCGTCGCAGGACGATTGCTGCACGTTCATGACGATGTCCGGCGCGATGACGCCCGCCGGGCTCCACCAGTCCTGCCTCATTCCGATCATCGAGCGCGGTCTCGTCGACTCGCTGACGACGACCGGCGCGAACCTCTATCACGACGCGCACCGGATCATCGGTCACCGCATCCGCGAGATCGATCCGAACGCGGGCGATCTCCAGTATCGCCTCGCGCGCATCATCCGCATCTACGATCTCGGCTTCTGGGAGGAGACGCTCCTCGAGACGGACAAGCTCTTCAGCGCGCTGCTGATGAAGCCCGCCTACCAGAAGAAGATGACGACGACCGAGCTGCACTACCTGCTCGGCCGCGACATCGCGAAGATCGAGTCAGCGCTCGGCATCCAGAGCCCGTCGCTCCTCTCGACGTGCTGGAAATACGGCGTCCCGGTCTTCGTCGGCGCCGTCCAGGACGGCTCGATTTTCCTGAACATCGTGAAGCTGAAGAGGCTCTACGGAGACAAGTTCAAGCTCGAGATCGACGTCAACGACGACGTCTTCGAGATGGGCGCGATGCAGCATCACTGCTTCGGAACGCTGAAGAAGAAGATGGCGATCTGGATCCTCGGCGGCGGCGTGCCGAAGAACTACACGCTGCAGGGCGAGCCGCTCCTCGATCAGATCCTCGGCGTTCCGACGCACGGCTTCGACTTCGACGTGCAGCTCTGCGTCGACCCGGTCGACAACGGCGCGCTCAGCTCGTGCCCCGCGGGCGAGGGCCACACGTGGGGTAAGGTCTCGGCCGAGAGCGTGCAGTACGGCTCGATGTACGTGCACTGCGACGTCACCGCGGTGTTTCCGTGGCTCACGTACGCGCTGCTCTCCGACCCGCGGATCCACAAGAAGCCGCGTCGCCTCTATGACGCGCGCGAGGCGGCCGTCGCGAACCTGCAGAAGGAGATCGACAAGCGAAGAAAGAAGCTCCTCGCGACCGTCGAGTTCGATCTCCCGACCAAGAGCAAGACGAAGACCAAGACGAAAACGAAAACGAAGCCCAAGGCGAGCGCTGCGAAGCCGAAGAAGAAAGCCTCGAAGAACCGCTGATGCGCTCGCCCTTCACCGACATCACGGTGAACGATTGTCGCGCGCGGATCCGCGCGCGGAACGACGTGGTGCACGCCGTGCTCAAGGTGCTCGACGAACCGCACATCGACGCCCAGGCCGCGCCCGATGCGCCGCTCGCGGGTGTGCCGTACGTGCTCAAGGACACGTGGGACACGGCCGCGATCACGACGACGGGCGGCTCGTGGCGCCATCGCGCGCGCGTGCCTGCGGTGTCGAGCCACGCGCATCGCGCGCTCGCGGCGGCCGGCGCCGTGCTGCTCGGCAAGTCCAACCTGTGCGATCTCGCGTTCTCGACGGAGAGCGACAACCACCTGCGTGGCCCAGTGCGGAACCCGCACGACCTCACGCGCACCGCCGGCGGCAGCACCGGGGGCGGAGCGGCCGCCGTGGCCGACGGGATGGCGGCGTTCGACTGGGGCACCGACTTCGGTGGATCGATCCGCGCGCCGTCCGCGTTCTGCGGCGTCGTCGGAATGCGACTGTCGCACGCCGCATGGCCGGTTGGGATCGAGCACTTTCCTCGAATCGCCCCGTTTTTCTGGGATTTTTGCGGGATGGGCCCGCTCACGCGGACGGTCGACGGTGCCCGTGCGGTCACGCACGCCGTGCGCGGCGCGTTGAGGAACGACTTCGCACACGTGACGATGGATCCCGATCGCGTCGTCCTCTACGAGCCGGACGCGGCGCACGAGGGAGAGTGGCCGACGTTCACCCGAGACGCGCTCGGCCTCCTCAGAAGCGCCGGCGTGAAGGCGGACATCACGCGCGAGCTGCCGTCGCCCACCGAGGTGAATGCACTGTTCACGGAATACTTCGCGGCGCATTTCAAGGAGTTCATCGCGGGCGACGAGCTGCCGCTCGCGCAGGCGCTCCCCGCCGTACTCCTCGGGCTCCTCAGCAACGGTCGCCTCGACAAGCGCGTTCATCCGAACACCGGGCTCCTCTTCGCGGGGGCCGCGGCGCTGTCGCTCCGCTACCGGAACCGCGCGCGCGCGGCGGCGAAGCTCGCGTCGCTACGCGCCGACGTCCGTGCACTCTGGAACCGCGGTCACCTCGTCGTGACGCCCACCTGCACGGCTCGCCCGCCGAAGCACGGCCAGGCGGCCTGGGCCTATCGGCTCATGACCTTCTGCAAGCTCGGCAACATGGTCGATGCGACCGGGCTCGCCCTGCCGTTCGGGCAGTACTGCGTGCGAGGGAGCGTCGCGATGCCGCGCTCTCTCCAGATCCTCGGGCCGCCGGGCTCCGAGGACGCCGTGCTCGCGCTCGCCGAGCGGCTCGAAACGGCGCGAGACGCAGCCTCCGCTCACTCGTAGCCGAGCGTCGCGAGCATCTCGAACATCGCCAGCACCGAGGCCGGGGTGGGATGCTCGAACACGATTCCGGCCCGGAAGACGGTCCGGGAACGGCCGAGCGCATCCGGCGTCCGTGCAGGCCGGGGAGGGTGCGTCCACGCGACGATTGCCTCGAGCAAGAGGGGGTCCCACATAGTCGGGGTGGCCAGGGTGACCGAGACTCGATCGCCCGGAAAGAACGCATCATCCGTCTCGATCCCGGCGCCGGCCAGGCTCAAATCGACGACGACGGCCTGCCGCTGGATGCCGGATCGCTGCCCCGCGACCTCGACCGTGAGTCGCACCTCGCGACGCTCGTGCGCGCGGAAATGCCGGGGACCTGCGGGGGCCAAACCAAGGGGGAACATACCATCTGCCGTCACCGGTTGGTGTTTTCCAATCCGGGTCGGTTAGGATAGACCCG
>JAYSXP010000067.1:0-19290 GCA_043717125.1 Polyangiaceae bacterium
TGTTCTTCCCGAGGCTCGCCGCCGTGCCCAGATCGAGCGTGAGCGTGCCGGCGGTGTTCACGGCCACGCCGAAGGTCGTGTTGCCCGCGAACGTGCTGCTGCGCGCCTTGATCGAGAGCGGCTGGCTCGCATACGAGACGATGCCAGCTCCGTTGCCGGTCATCGTGGCGGACGTGAGGTCGAACGATCCCGAGCCCTCGAAGTACACGCCGGCCGAGATGTTCGACGTGAACGTCGCACCGTTCACGACCAGCGTCATCTCCGACGCCGTTCCCGGTTCACTGCGAACGCCGTTGACGTCGTTGGTGAGCTTGGCGCCGTTCTTGAGCGTCACGTTGATGTGCGAAGCAGCCCCGTTGCGCACGCAGATGCCGGCCGTCTTGGCGTTCTTGATCTCCGAAGCGTCGACCGTGAGGTCGGCGTTCTGCCCGAGGATCACCGATGCGCCGGCTGCGCAGTTGTCGGCCGTGCCCATGGTGTCGAGCAACGTCCCGTTCTTGAGGACGACGACGACCGGCGTCACGCTGGAGCTGCCCGAGGCCGCAATCGCCGCCGCCTTGAAGTTCTTCATCGTCACGCCGTCGAGCGTGAGCTTGCTGGTGCCCGCTGCACCGATGAGCTGGTAGCCGAACCCCTCGATCCCGCCGCCGAGGCCGTCGAACGTCGCACCGATGATCACGAGCTCGCCGGCTCCCGCGACGGTGACGAGGCCGGTGCTCGGCAAGAGGCCGGTGAAGTTCGATTGCGCGAGCGTGACCTTGGTCTTTCCGGCGACGGAGAGCGTCGCCGAGGCCGACGCCGTGCTTTTGAACTCGACGTTCGTGACCGTCAGCGTCGGCGTCGCCGCCACGCCGTTGCTCGCGGCGAGCGTCGTGCCCTTGTCGAACACGATGCCGGCGACGGCGTTCGCCGCGCCACTGGCGACGATCGGCAGCCCTTCGATGATCGCGAGGCCAGCGTGCTTTGCGCTGAGGGTCGCGCCTTCGGGCAGCTCCAGCGCCACGGAGCTGCCTTGGTTGGCGGCGTTGTACGCGCCGTCCACCAGCCACACAGTGCTTCCCGCCGGCACCACGGCGCTCGCCTTCTTGATCGTCTTGAACGGCGACGCCTCCTTGCCGAGGTTCGTGTCGAGGCCACTGACCGGATCGACGTAGACGTCGTTCACGGCCGCGGCGTCGGCGGCATCCGCGGCGTCGACCGGCGCGTCGGTGACCGGCGCGTCGGTGACCGCCGCATCGGTGAGAGGCGACACGGGCGAGCCGTCGAACCCGCCGTCGAACCCGCCCACTCCGCCGGAGCTCGAGCTCGAAGAATCCTCGCACGCCGCGCAGACGCTTCCGGTCAACGTCAGGAGGCAAGCCGCCAAACACACCTCAGCTATCTGCTTCATGAGCGAGGAATATCGCTTCGCGCTTGAAAGGGACAGCCTTCAGGGGTGGCTCGGCGAGCACCGTCACGGAGAGCGTCAGCCGAACCATGAGCCGGCGATTCGACGAACGCAAAGGGCGCTCTCGTTGTCGCCGACTCCTGCGACGGAGCGGTGGCCGCCATCTCCAGGCGCTCTGACCGCAATCACTGCAGGGCGGGCTACTAGAGGGCTCGCGCAGCGGAACGGCGCCCCCTTCAGCAGCACGGACGCGACGCTCGTGCCCTGAAGCGTGCCGGCGAGATAGCCGCTATTCACGGCTGGTAGGTGGAGCGTTACGGGACGCAGCAGAATTCGTTGGCGGCACACGGCACCGCCGGTTGGCTCTTGCAGACCACCCTCGCGGCGACGCTCGTGCAGGTTCCTCCCGCCGCCTCGCAGGAGCCAGGCGCGGGCGCGGCCTTGCCCCCTGACGACACCGGACGTGCTGGCGCGGGTGGCGTTCCGACCGTGGGCGACGCGGCGGGCGCCGTCGGGGTGGTCGGCGCGCTCGGCGCGGCCGGTTCGGGTGTGGGGCTTCCACAGGCAACGACGACGGCAGCGGCGAAGACGACGAGCGGAGAAACGAAAAGCTTCATCGGAAGGTTCCTTGGACGAGCCCAAAGGCTACCTCGCGGGTCCGGCCTTCTTGCTTTTCGATAGACCGGCGCGGAAGGTGCCGCGTACCCATGGCGAATTCATCGCTGGAGCGTCACGGTAGAGACGAGCGTGAGCGGGCGGTCCTCGATCCGCGGAACCGCGTATTTTTGGCGCGCGCGCGAGCGTGACGAGGACGAGCACGGCTTTCCTCACCGCTGACATGCTTCCGATGCAGACGAGAGCGTCACCTCCGAAGAGGAAGTAGGCGTGCCGCGGGAGCGTCTTCGCGTCGGGCGGAATTACGTGGCGGAGGCTTATTTCCAGCCCAGTTCCGGCCCGATCGACGTCGCGAGCTCCTCTGCGACACGAACGTGAAATGCCGGGCCGCCATGCCCGTCGCACCCCGTGGTCTCCGCGGGTGTTGCGATCGAAGGTTCGGCGGCGTGGACACGGAGATCGCCCGCGCCCGCGCGCGACGACACCACCGCGGCGATCGCCGCCTTCACGTTGGTTCTAGAAGAGCGACCGGCCGGTTGCTCGTCGCTCAGCGTGGGCGAAGGTGCCAGGTAGAGGTACGCGTTGGGGTAGGCGTCACGCAGGGTCGCGACGAAGCTCTCGTACGCGGTTGTGAACGCCTCGAGCGTGACGGGCCCGTCATCGACGGGCAGCCCGACGTCGAAGTCGTTGCCTCCGATCGTGACGACGACGACGTGCGGCTGCCACGACGAGAGGTCGAACGTGCTCGCGTCGTCCTCCGGGTTCGCGCGCCCGAAGAGGCGCGGCATGACCTCGGTGTCCGGACGCCAGATGTCTTTGACCAGTCCCTTGCCGGAGTACGAGGTGCCGTGGACGTCAGCGCCGAACTTCGCGCCGAGCAGCGCGCCCCACGATTCGCGAAAGCTCTCGTACTTCGCGGCGTCGTTCGCGCCCGCGCAGCTCGGCCCGAGGCCGTCGACGCCGAACGACGTGGCCGCGGAGTCGCCGATGATCTCGATGCGCCGGGCAGCCGGCGGCGGCGGGGCGAGGAGCTTGCCGCCGTGGTAGTCGACGCCGAGGAGCTGCGTGACGCCGACCTGGGACTCGGACCTTTTGTAGAGCTCGACGACGTGAACGCCCGGCGTGAGCCCCTTCGCGACGACGTAGTCGGCAGGCCCGCGAGCGAGCAAGAACTTGGGCTGGAGCACGCCGTCGATCGTCGCATCCCACTCGCTCGGGCCGGGCTTGTCGGCGGCGAGCTCGTCGTCGAAGCGGACGGTGAGGCCCTCGCCCTCGAAGCGGATCAGGATGCGCGAGCCCGGCCATGACGCCTTCGGGCCCGCGGGATCCCCGGTGTCGAAGCGACCGACGAAGCCGATCGCGGGCGGGCCTTGCGGGGCGGGACCGTCCTCGGCGCCCGCCTCGGCGGAGGAACCACCGCCCGAATCGGCCCGCGGTGCCGCGTCGTCGTGCGGCGACGTGTCCGAGCAGGCGAGCGCCCATGCGCACGCGACGACCACGACGAGAGCTGTTGTTCGGGGCCGCATCTGCGCTCCCTGCAGGATAGTGCGCGACGCCGCGGCACGCCAATCGCAAGCGCGCGAGGTCATCGAGGGCCGCAGGCCCGCAGCTTCGCGCGCGTCGGACTACTCGCCACGGGGCTTTCACTGCCTCGCCTTCCCGACGTACTGAGGTTCCAACGAGACGCATCTCCACGAGCCGGCGTGGACGTCGCCACGTCCAGAGAACCTCGCGCCGACACCCACTTCGTCGACCCTGGTGCACTTCGAGCCCGGGAAGAGCGTGCTGACGCACGGGACCGGCGCTTGCTAACGGGAGTGCATGCGCACCTCCGCCTTGTGGTTCCTCGCTGCACCCTTCACTGCGTCGGCCGTCCTGCTCGTGTTTGCGTGTGGAGGTAGCGCGAGCAGCTCCTCGCCGGGCGCGAGCGATGCCGCCGGTACCGACGCCGGTGTCGACGGCGCGGCGGACCCGGTCGCAGCGTGCGCGGCGTACGCGACCGCGCGCTGCGAGAAGTTCGACGGATGCACCGCGAATCTCTACTCGCGCGAGCACTTCGACAGCGCAGCGACGTGCGCGGAGCGAGGAGCTCTGGGATGCATGACCGCGCTCGCCGCGGCCGATACCGCCGCGACGCCCTCGTTCTTCGCGAGCTGCGCAGAGGCCATCGCTGCCGCCTCGTGCGCGGACTTCGTCGACGGGACGACCACGCCTCAGGCCTGCGCCGCGCTCGCCGGCGCTCGCGCGAACGGTCGCGGGTGCGCGTTCAACGCGCAGTGCCAGAGCACATGGTGCTCGACCTCGCGCGGCGACGCCTGCGGTACGTGCGAGCTAAGACCGGCGGCAGGCGCGGCGTGCAGCGCCGATGCCGACTGCGGCGGGCGAGGCATGCTGTGCGCGAAGGCCGGCATGTGCGCCGTTCCGGTCGCGACAGCCGGCGCGTGCGATGACGCGCGTCCCTGTGGCGTCGGTCTCACGTGCGTCGGCAAGATCGGGACGAACCCAGGCGCGTGCCAGCCCGAGGCGACGACCGCCGGCGCGGCGTGCGACCTGAAGAAGGCGAAGGGAGCCGGCTGTCAGGCGGAGCTCGGACTCCACTGCGGACCCGACGATCACTGCGTCGCAGACGCGCTCGTCGCGCCGCCTGCGGCGTGCGGTCGGCTCGTCGACGCCGACTCTGGCGCAGCCGACGGCGGCGACGCGGGGCCGGGCACCTTCACCGTCGCACGTTGCCTCGGCGGCGCAGCCTGCGCGCCGACGGGCATGTGCATCGCGCCAGCCGCCGACGGCGCCGCGTGCGACCGCGTCAACGGCCCCTCGTGCCTCGCGCCCGCGCGATGTGTCTCGGCGACCGACGCGAGCACCGCGGGGACGTGTCTCCTGCCGGGCGCAGCAGCCTGTCCGTGAGACCTCCGACGCCCCCGCCCGGGCATCCCTTCCGCCAGCTGCACACTGCACTGCGGTCACGCGGTCCTCGCATGGACTCCGCGCCCGTGCACGAACGACGGCAAATTTGGCCACGCGCGCGGATCCCCCGGCCCGCGGAGGATCTCGTCTATCGTGCAGTCGTTGCCGATGGTCGCCGACGAGCTCACCAGCGACGCGATCACCGCGTCCTTTCGGTTGGTCCAGCGGCGGCGCGGCCACCGCTTTTCCGTCGATGATCTCGCGACGGCCTGGGAGGCTGCGCGCGCCTCGCCTGCAGCGGCGAGCTTCCTCGACCTCGGCTGCGGCGTCGGTTCCGTTTTGTTGATGGTGGCCTGGCGCCTCCCCGGCGCGCAGGGCTTCGGCATCGAGGCGCAGGACGTCAGCATGGAGCTTGCGCGGCGCAACGTGCACGAAAACGGTCTCGGCGAGCGCGTGAGACTCCTGCATGGCGATCTGCGCGAGGTGACGCGCGACTGGCCTCACGGCTGCTGCGCGCTCGTCACGGGCACGCCTCCCTACCTGCCGCTGGGAACGGCGTCGGCATCGCCCGACCCGCAGCGCGCGGCGGCTCGCATCGAGCTCCGCGGCGGGGTCGAGGACTATCTCGCCGCCGCCGCGCGCGTGCTGTCGCCCGAGGGCGTCGTCGTCCTGTGCGCGGACGGGCGCGCCCCCGAACGCGTCATCCGCGGCGCTGCGGCGGCAGGCTTGATGCCGGTGCGGCGCCTCGACGTCGTGCCGAAGGCTGGCCGATCGCCCCTGTTTTCCGTGTGGACGTGTGCCCGGTCGCTTTGCGGCGCACTCGACCATGCCGAGGTGGTCATGCGCGACGAACGAGGCGAGCGCACCGAGGCGAGCCAGGCCATGCGGCGTGCCTTCGGCCTCGGCGAGAATCATCCGCCGCCGCGAACGACCGTCGATTAGGGCTGCTCCTCGAGGAACTCGCCGCAAAGCCAAAATTTTTGGCACTATCCGCTCATGAACGAGGTTCACGCCCCCGGCCACCTCAAGCGATCCGTCGGCCTTTACGGGCTGATGTTCGTTTCGCTCGGTTCCATCATCGGCTCGGGCTGGCTGCTCGGCGCGCTCAACGCGGCACAGGTTGCGGGTCCAGCCTCGGTCCTGTCCTGGATCCTGGCCGCCTTCATGCTGTCGCTCCTTGCGCTGGCGTACGCGGAGCTCGGCGCGACCTACCCGGTGGCCGGAGGGTCAGGAAGGTTCCCCTACTACTCGCACGGTCCGATTGCGGGCTTCATGGCGGGATGGGCATCCTGGCTCCAGGCCGTCTTCATCGCGCCCATCGAGGTGCTCGCGGCGATCACCTACGTGAACAGCGTCACGTGGGTGAACCAGCACTTCAACATGATCCACAAGGTCGGCGACGATGCCGGCCTCCTGAACGGCACGGGACTCGTCGTCGCGCTGCTGCTGATGGTGCTCTTCACGGCAATGAACCTCGGCGGAGCGAAGTTCCTTTCCGAGAGCAACGCGATCGTCGTGATCTGGAAGACGGCTGTGCCGGTCCTCGCCGTCGTCGTCGTCGCCTACTTGCAATTCAACCCTGCCAATTTCCACGCGGGTGGCGGGTTCATGCCGTTCGGCTTCCACGGGGTCTTCGCCGCGCTCACGGGAGGCGTCGTGTTCGGGCTCCAGGGCTTCGAGCAAGCGGTCCAGCTGGCGGGAGAAGCGCGAGATCCCAAGCGAGACCTGTCGCGCGCGATCCTCATCGCCATGGCCATCGGCGCCGTTCTGTATGCGGCCCTGCAGCTCGTGATGATCGGAGGCCTCGACCCGGCCAACCTCGTCGGCGGCTGGAAGAAGCCGCTGGGAACCGACCCGTCCGACTACGGCGCCTGGTACACGCTGGCGCTCGCCGTCGGTGCCGGCTGGCTCGCCAAGATGCTCATCATCGATGCCGTGGTCTCCCCCGCAGGCACGGGCGTCATCTACGTGGGCACCACGGCGCGTCTCTCGTATGCGCTCGGCGAAGAACGCGAGATGCCGAGCGCTCTCGCGACCACGAACTCCAAGGGCGTGCCGGTCGTGTCGATCCTCGTGGGGTCGGTGGTCGGGTCGCTCGCGCTCGGCCCCTTCAAGAGCTGGTCTGCGCTCGTCAACGTGGTTACCGCTGCCACCGCGATCATGTATGCGTTCGCGCCCGTGTCGCTCGCGGCGCTTCACCGTGTCGATGGCGGCCGGCCACGTTCCTACCGGATGCCGATGCCCCGTGTCTTGCTCCCGGCCGGCTTCTGTTCGGCGAACCTGATCATCTACTGGGGTGGCTTCGAGACGACGTGGAAGCTGGCGCTGGCCATGCTGCTCGGGCTCGTGGTCTTCGCGATCGGAGCCATGCGCGCTCGCACCGGCGCCAAACGGACGATTCGCAATGCCATCTGGGTGGCCCCGTGGCTAGGCGGCCACGTGATCCTCGGCGCGCTCGGTCGGTACGGATCCGGAGCCAAGAACCTCCTGCCCGGCTGGGTCGACCTTGCCGTGGTGATCGGCTTCGCCCTCGCGATCTTCTACTGGGCCGTCAGTCTCACGTTGCCCAAGGACGAAGCGGCGGCGGCCGTGGCAAAGGACGCGCGGCAGATCGACTACGCCCCGTAGACCCGCGATCGCGACGCGAAGGCCGACCTTCGTGAGGTGTGAGGTTCGGCTGCACGACTGCTTGGGTCGCGACACGCGCGTGGCCGTGCACCGGCGGCCTCGGGGCTCGTGTCGATCACGGCTCGGGGTCGAATGACCCGTCCGCGCGACGACGCTCGAGCGTGACGACCTCGTCGACCAGGGAGAGCCGATAGGTCGCGTCGGGGTCGGGCCCACCGCATGCGAGCGGCGCGCCGTCCGCGCGGATGACGGCAGCGAGCACGGCGAGAGGGGGACCTCCCGTGCGGAGCGTTCGAACCACCTCATCGAAGCGTCGTGCCTTCGAGCGGACCGCGCCCATCAACTCGTCGGTGCGCTCGATCCCGCGAGCGTTCGAGCGAACGGCACCACCGGCGACGAACGCGATGAGTTTGTCCTCGGACAGACGCCTCGCCGCGAACAGTGCTTCCTCGGGCGAGAGGCGCATCCGGGATCGTACCGCCTCGAGGTTGGTGTCGCGGTCCGCGAGCCCTCTCGTGAGTAACGAAACACCGATCAGGAACTGCGTGCAGGTGTCACGCCGACGCTCGAAATTCCACCCGACGGTCATGAGCGAGTGATTCTCTCTGCAATCGAAACCGCCTCGCCGTGGATCTGCCGCTTAGCGTCCATGACGAGTGCATACCACTTGCCTCCCTTCCGCACTCTACCCGCCAGAGAATGCACGAATGCCCTATGGGTCTTATTCGTCCGGATGAGCCCATCGGAGCCCCGACCTCGTCCAAACCTAGGAGAACCAAATGGCTAAATCGAAGCGTGCGATTGCAAAGAGCGCAGCCGTCACCAAGAACACCGAGGCGGCGCTGGCCTCCCTCGGGACCGCGTGTGTCGCCGGCGACGGCGCAGTCGCAAAGCGCAGCAAGGACGGCAAGAGCCTCGCTGCCTCGACGAAGCGACTGTCCAAGAAGAGCGCGATGCTCACCAAGCGAAAGCGCCTTTCGGCGAAGCGCGCCAGGGCTGCCCCGAGCGGCGACACGCGCAAGGCCCTTCGGTCGGTGATCAAGGAGCTGGCGACGACGAAGAAGCAGCTGGTCAAGGCGCGCACGGCGAAGGGGATCAATGCTGTCGAGCTGGCGGCGCTCAAGGCCGCGCAGCGCCGGGCAAACGCCTACGCAAAGGCGATCGCGCAGGCCGAGAAGTTCCTGGGCAAGCGAAAGCAGTAGCGACGAGCTCGGGATCCGGACGGGGCGGCTGAAACCGGTCCCCCGCGACTCGATTCCGGGCGGCGCCTCAACCACGATCCCCCAGGACCTCCTGGGGGGCCGCGCGCGCCCGCCCGACGCAGGAGAAGCTGAGATGAGTAGGTGGTCTGCTACTCGTTAGTCAGTTGGACTCGGCCCCTCTACTATGGGATCCGCGATGAAGGTCCAGTGCCAGTCTTGCCAGGCGAAGTACACCGTCGGTGACGAGAAGATCGGGAAGAAGGTCTTCCACCTTCGTTGCAAGAAGTGCAGCGCGACGATCGTGATCGACGGCAGCGCCGCGCCACGCCACGAAAAAGCCCTCGACTACGCGGGTGGAACGAACGAGCAGTGGACGGTCAACGTGGTTGACGGAGATCAGCGGACGATGACCGCGGCGGAGATCGCCCGCGAGTACACCGCCGGCGTGGTCGACGACGACACGCTCTGCTGGAAGGAAGGGATGGGCGAATGGCTTCCGATCTGCGAGATCGAGGCGCTCTACGGCGTGGCAAAGAACCCGCCCGTGCCAGGAGGGACCTCCGCGGGCGGCGCGCCTGCGGAAGGCAAGGTCGACGCCCTTCTCCGTGAGACCTCCGAAGCCCCACCTTCCGTGGCTGCCGCACGACGCGACGGCGGCCGTGGCCGCGGCGCGGATCTCTTCGGGAACGCCGACAAGGCGGGCAGCGAGGAAGAATACGCCGTTGGAAAAGCCGCACCGAGCCCGCCCCCGGCCGTCGCGGCCGCCGCGCCCGCGACGAAGGGCGACGCCGCCGAGGGCAAGCCCACCGGCGCGCGCAACGAGAGCAGCCTTCTCTTCTCTCTGGCCTCGCTCACGAGCGAGCCGACCGACAAGCCCGCCGACGAAGCCGGCCGCCGCGACCGAAGTGCCGGCGCAAGCCTCCCCCTGTCGTCCGCGCCATCGTCGTCGTCAGCGTCGTCGTCCTCGCCACCGTCCGAGACGTCCGGTGTCCTCGACCTCCGCTCGCTCAGCGCGAACATGGATAAGGACGGCAGCGGCCTCACGAAGAAGGGCACCAGCAAGGAGGCTCGCGTCGACGAGATCATGAACCTCAGCGGCGGAGGCGCCTTCGGAACGGCGCTCGCGGCTCCGGTGCTCGGCCTTCCGGCGAGCGAGTGGTCGTCGAGCTCGGTCGCTGAGTCGAAGACCAACAAGTCACTCGCCCCCGCGATCCTCGGTGGCTCGGCGCTCATCGCTGCCGCCATCGTTTTCGCGGTGGTCCTGAGCCGAGCCCCCGCACCGCCGCCGATCGGCACGGGTCCGACCGCGACGACGACCGCCCTCGGAACCACGCCGACGAGCAGCGTCGCGGCGGCGGATTCTTCGAAGGTGACCGGCGGAAACCCGCCGACCCCAACGGGAACAAGCGAGCCCTCCGCCAAGGTCGCGAGCCTCGTTTCTCCCGAAAAGGGCGCGAGGCCCTTCGTCGCGGCGGCGAATGGCGCCACCCCTGGTACGAAGCCGGACGAGACTGCGCCGGTGGCGAGCGCGGCCGCGACGACAGCGCCCGCTCCCCCAGCGGCGCCGACGCCCGACAAGCCGCAGGACTTCGCGTCCGCCCTCGCGAGCGCCGTCGGAAGGACCGACGAGAAGCCGCCGGAGAATGCGACCGGTGGCGGTGCGGGGGCGCAGTTCGATCGCGGCGCGGCGGCGGCCGCGCTCGGCGGGATCGACATTCAAGGATGCAAGAAGCCGGACGGACCGACCGGGCCCGGGCACCTGAACGTCACCTTCGCGCCGGACGGAAGCGTGGCCTCCGCGGTCGTCGATCAGGGTCCGTTCCCCGGTACGGCGGTTGGCGGGTGCATTGCGGGTAAGTTCCGCGCAGCGCACGTCCCGGCCTTCGGTGGCGCGGCCGTACGCGTCGGCAAGAGCTTCACGCTCAACAACTGACGCGCGGATCGGCCGACGTGGCGCGAATGAACAGTACGCCACGACCGAGGCGAAACGCGACACACGGACGCGCAGCCGCCCGGCCTTACTGCAACCTTACAGGCGCCGCGCTTGGTCCGGAGATTGCCAAAGCTCCAGTATGATCTCGTGTGAACGGCTCGCCTCTTCGCTCGCGGTAGCGAGCTCTTTGTGTGTTCTCTTCGCGCCGGCAAGCGCCTCCGCCCAGTCCCACGTCACGTGCGTCGGCGATAGCATCACCGCCGGCACCGGTACTTCCTCCCCTCCGGCGACGGCTTACCCGGCCGTACTCCAGACGCTCCTCGGGGCCGCTTTTGCCGTCGAGAACGACGGTCACAGCGGAGCGACGATGATGGTCTCCGGCGACACGCCGTACACGCAGGTCATCCAGTTCGACAGCTCGACTGCCTGGGCGGCCGCGGGCGGCGACGTCGTCATCCAGCTCGGCACGAACGATTCGAAGGCGTCCAACTGGGCGCACAAGGCAGCCTTCCTCGACGACTGCAAGGCGCTCGTCCGCCACTATCAACAGGCGCCCGGAAGGCCGCGCGTCTGGCTCAGCCTCGTGCCGCCCGCCTCTGCGACCGCGTGTTGCGAGATCGACAGCGCGGTCATCGTTAACTCGATCGTTCCGCTCCTCGAGACATGCGCGACCGAGACCGGGGCCGTCAACATCGACGTCTTCGCGGCGTTCGGCTCGAACGTGGGCTCGCTCCTCGACGGCGTTCACCCGGACGACGGAGGCGCCGCGCTCCTCGCGAAGACGGTCTACGCTTCGCTCTCCAAGACGCCGACGGTGTCGCTCGATGCGACGCCCGATGCCGGCTCCGGCGCAGCGTTGACGCTCACCGCGACCCCCGCGGCGGCCTACGGCAATACAGAGAGCGTCGTCTTCTACGATGGCGCGACGGTCGTGCGCGAGGTCACCTCGAGCCCGTGGTCGTTCACGCTCGCCGAGGTGGCGGACGGCCCGCACGTGTTCCACGCCGAGATGATCGAGACGGCGGGACGCAAGGCCGAGTCGACGGCCGTAACCGTCGTGGTCACGGACGGCATCCCCGTCAGCGCGCTGCCGACGAGTGAGAACCCGCACGGCGCCGGCACGGCGCTCACGCCGGCAAACAGTGCGAAGAGCTCGAGTGGGTGTGCGGTGCGAAGCTCCGGCCGCCTCGAGACGACGATTCCCGGCGCCCTCGCGTTCGGTTTGCTCGCACTCGCCGGTCTCCGGCGGTCGCGCCGGCGCTAGCGGGTCAGGTACGGCGGGTCCGCTGAAGGCCCTTTCAGGCCTGCTTCGCGAGGCAGCATTTCTTGTGCTTCCTCCCGCTGCCGCACGGACACGGCTCGTTCCGTCCGACCTTCGGCGTCGCGTTCACCACCTGACGCTTCGACTGCCAGTACGCGTGGAGCTCGGCGACATAGCTGCCGAGACGCTCGCGCTGCGTGGTCGTCCACGCCTCGGCGTCGGTGACCGGGTTGCCGTCGGTGTCGAGCGCAGCCACGTCCTCCTTCGCGAGCGCCGCGAAGGGAAGAAGCTTCTTGGTAGCGGCCTCGTCGTTGCGCCACGTCGCGTGCATCCGCGCGCCGTGGACGTACCCGCGGCAGAAGTCGACCGCCTCCTGGGCGGGCTTCTCGGGCTCGGGGCAGATGATTTCGGGCGTCGTTCGCAGCGTCTCGCTGACGGCACCGAACAACCGCGCGAGCAGTTCGACCTTCGCACGCGCCGTCGGGTCCTCGTCGAACGCTCCCTCCGGCACGATCTCCGGGATCCACAGGGTCGGCGCGATCGCATCAGGGCCCGCGCCTACGGCCGTCAAGAAGCCGATCGTCCAGTCGGCGGTCACGGGTAGCTGCGCGAAGAGCTCCTCGAGCGCAGCCCCGTCATCCATGCGTTCACGGCCACCGAGGTTCATGGCGCTCGACCATACACCGCCGGGACCGACAACCAAGTCCTCGCGCGACTCCGCTCGGCATGGCAACCTGAGATTCGATGGGCGGCAACGTCGTCAACTTGAACCGGTTCCGGAAGGCCAAGCAGCGGGAAGAGAAGGCCAAGCAGGCCGAGATCAACCGCATCCGGCACGGGCGGACGCAGGCCGACAAGGACCGGGAACGTCAAGAGCGCGAGCGCGCCGCGCGGGCGATCGAGGGCAAGCGTCTGGAGCGCGACCCCGAGGCGGCGACCACGCCCGCAGCGCCGTCCGAACCGACGTAGCGCGTCACGAACCGCTTCGTGAGCTGCCTTCGGATGACCATCAGGAGCCACGCCGGCCGGGGGGGTTCAGAGCGCGAACCAGAACGAGAGTCGCCGCGAAGCTGGAGTTGCGGGAGTCAACCGGGGCGGCGAGGCTACGAGCGGAGCTGGCTCACTTCAACACGCAGATCTGGGCGTAGCGCGTGACGCTCGCGAGATCGCCACCTGCGTCGCCCTCGAGCGCCGCGTCGGACCCGGCCGGGAAGTTCCAGTAGCGGCCGTAGGCGGTGATCGACTCGAGGTACTGCCCATTGAGCATGATGAACGTTCGCGTGTCGAACGTGCAGGTGCCGGGGGACTTGCCAACGCACGGCCCGAACGCGTAACGCGTGACGCTCGTCAGATCAGAGCCGCTGCCGTCGACCGGCGAGCCGTCGAACCTGAAGTTCCAGTACTTGCCGTGCGCCGTGATCGACTCCCAGAGCTCCGGACCGATCTGCGCCTGCGTTCGCGTGTCGAACGTACACGTTCCCGCCGCGGCTCCGGCGCACGGTCCCGCAGAGTAGCGTTTCACGCTCGTGAGATCGGAGCCGCTGCCGTCGACGACGGAGCCGTCGATCCTGAAGTTCCAGTACTTGCCATAGGCGCTCACCGACTCCCAGAGCTCTGGACCATTCTGGAACTGCGCGCGCGTGCCGAAGACGCAAGCGAGCGCGCCCTGCCCGCTGCACGGCCCTGATGCATAGCGACCGACCTGTCCGAGATCGCCCGCGAGATCGACGGGCGTCTCGTCGAGCTTGAAGTTCCAGTAGCGGCCGTACGCGGAGATCGACTCCCACGTCTCTCCACCGATGCGGAAGAAGCCGCGCGAATCGAAGGTGCAAACCTTCGGCGTCGTGCCGTTCGTCGCGGGCGGCGCGGACGGGCTCGCGGCCGGCGGAGCGGGCGAGGACGACGACGACGACGACGACACGGGCGTGAGCGGAGCCTGCTCGGAGGTGTCCCCGCCGGATTGCCCGGATCCACGCGAGGAGCGGTCGAGAGGTGAGCCTGTTTTGCTTGCATCGCCGCACGCGGCGAGCAGACCGGCGAGCCCAAACACCAGGGAGTAGCCGCGTTCGTTCATGAACCGAGCAGCTGCGAACGTCGTGCCCGACCTCCGCGGAGGCGCACCCGACGTGATCTACCGTATTTCGCGGGGTGACGGGTCGCCGCTCCAGGCGCGCTGTCCCAGGAGCGAGACACTCCTGGGGCAAGCTATTCGGGTTTCGCGCGGCGCACGCGCTGGCCGATCGTCCTCGTCCACTCGGTGAACGGTGATCTGCAGGGATCCTACGGATCCGACCCGCATCGTGGTCATGAACCCCATGAGGGCTCCACGGATAATGTTCGTGGAGGAAGTGGACGAGCAGACGTACTGACCCTTAGGCCACTCCCCGCGCCGGGCTGAACGGCGTGGAGCGCGGCGAGAGAAATCTTTCGTACCGGATCACTCCGGCGTCGGAAGCGGCCCCGGGTGGACCTGCTTGACCGGCACGTCGCTGAAGCCCCTGTTGATCTCGATCCCACTGAGCAGTTGCTGCTGCGGATCGCGCAGCTCACCGCTCAGCGTCTGGTTCGGAGGATCACGCTGCTCCTCCGGTGCCGGCGCCTGCGGGACGGGGTCGTCCACGCCGGTCGCGCAGCCCATCAGACTCACGCCGAGACCCAGAGCGATTGCGAACAGTGTGCGGTTCATAACGAGAAACCTCCAAGCGGGTGGGAGCGGGGTGATGGGCCGAGTTGCATGCGCCGGGCCAAGTGATCCCGTGGGTCAAAGGCACGAAAGGCGTGGTCTTTCTCGCATTCGGACGTGTGCGGGATCTGTGCGGGGCCCCCACCGCACAAGGGTCGGGACCGTGCGGACCGTGCGGAGAGTGTTCGCGCACAGCTCTGGCTCCTGGGTCGAGCAGTGCCCACGTTAGGGGTGGATGTGTGTACGGTTCTTGCTGAACCTTCTTTGGGCGCTCCGCCCGAGGTTTTTCCCATGTCATCCCGCCCCCTTCGAGCCCTCGCCGTCGTCGCACTTTCCCTCATGGTTTCCGCATGCGGAGGCACGGTCGGCCCCGCCCGGGGAACCGGTGAGGTGGGTAAGCTGGCCCCCGCTCTCACGATCCAGTCGCTCAACGGAAAGGGCGCGGTCTCGCTCGACGCGATGTCCGGGCAGGTGGCGATCGTCCAGTTCTGGGCGACCTGGTGCGAGCCCTGCAAATCGTCCCTGACCCAGCTCGATCAGCTCGCCAGGCAGAGCGCCGGCAGGGTCCTCGTGATCGGCATCTCCGTCGACGACACACCGCGCGGCGTCGCAGACTTCGCCAAGGCGCAGGGCGTCTCTTTCCCGATCGCGTGGGACGAGAATCACACCCTCATGTGGAGGTGGAGCGTCGAGAAGATGCCTTCCACGTACATTCTCGACGGCAAGGGGACGGTTCGCTTCGTCCACGAGGCCACGAAGAACAAGGACGACAGCGAGCTCATCGCGCGCGAGGTCGCCGAGCTCACCAACGACGCTTCGGTCTCGAGCCCGAAGATCGAGGTCGCAAGCGCTTCGGTACCCGACCCCGCACCGCCGGTGCCTGCGACGGACGCGACCGCTACGGCGGCGAGCGAGGAGACGAGCGCGCCCTCACCGAGCGAATCCGCCGCGACAGCGAAGCCGACGACGAAGAAGGGCGCCGCGAAGAAGAGCGTCATCAAGAAGCCCGCGACGAAGAAGAGCGCCGCGCCGAGCAAGGCGTCGGGAGTCTAGCGAGGACCGAGCGCGCGCTGAAGAAGAGAAGCGCGAGCCCGAGACCGAGCGGCACGAGGAGCAACCCGAGGTGCGTGCACGTCTCGTACGCAGCGCTCTTCTCACGATTTGCTCATGGGCTCCTCACGCGACGTCGACGAGGCGGGCACTACGCTCCTCTCGTGGATCCGAACGAGCTCCTGACGCCTACTGTTCTCGTCCCCGTCGCCGTCGTCGTCGTGCTCTTGCTCGGTGCAGGCATCGCTGTCTTCACGGTCCTCGCCGGGAAGAAGGGCGCGCGGGCGCTCCAGCAGTGGACGCGCGGCGCATACTCCGTGTGGACGGGCGGTGAGGACTCCGGGACGTGGACCGCCGAGCGCGCGCAGCAGTCGCTCGCGAGCTGGTACGGGGCAACGGGGCCGGGGAAGTTCTGGGAAGTGATCGCCGGGCTGCGCGCCGGGCGGACCGGGAACATCTCCTGGGATCGCATCCGCGCGTTCGATCTCCTTCGCATCGGCTTCGCCGCGAAGTTCATCGACGACGACCAATGCTGGACGGAGGCCGGGAAGATCGCGGTGGAGCTCCAGCCGCTGTTCCGCAGCTGGGAGGAGCTCGCGCAGGCCTTCGAGACAGGCATGCAATCGTGGCAGCGCTCGAGCGGGATCTCCGATGCGGCGGAGACGGGGCGCGTCCAGCGGCACCTCCCGAGGCTCCGCAGCGAGATCTGGCCGCAGGTCCGCTACGATGCGCGCCTCGCTACCGACGACTGATCATGGTCGGGGAAGACTCGGCGGGTGCGCGGCGGATCGACGGCGGGTAGTCTCCGTTCCCGTGATGACGCGCTTTCTCCTGGTCGGCCTCGTGTTCCTCGCTTCCTGCGCGAAGAAGGAGGAGGAGGACGCTCCGCGTGCTGTCGCCAGGAGTCGGGAACGCGCTGGCGCCGCCGTCGTCAACGCCGGTCTCGCGTCCGCCCAAGGCGGCCCGGCAGAGTCGGCGAAGGCCTCGCTCGTCGCGCAGCAATGCGCGCTCGCGTGCGGCGTGCACCCGGAGAACGATCCGGGTCAGTGCACCCAGAGATGCGCGAAGGAATGCGCGACCTCCGCGGACCTCGCCGGCATCGACGCCTGCGCTCAGCGCATCGCCACGCCCTGAAGCCCGCCGCATGGGTGGCCTCGCTCTCTCGATAGGCCGATCGGCCCATGACTCTTCTCGATTCCCGGTGCGGTGCGTGATACGCGCTGCGCCCTCATGACCGCGAAGCATCGCCTCCTCGACAGCCCCTCGCTCGGCCGCCGTGTTCACCTCTGGTCGTTCGGCGACGTCGGGCGCCCTCTCATCGTGTTCCCGTCGAATGCCGGGGTTGCGCACGAGTGGCGTGAGAGCGGCATGATCGACGCGCTCGCTCCGCTCCTCGCGGCGGGGCAGGTGAAGATCTACTGCCCGGAGACGAATGTCTCGAAGAGCTTCTCCGGCACCGGAAGCATGACCCAGCGCATGGCGCACCACGCTGCCTACGAGAGCTTCGTGATGAGCACGCTCGTCCCGTTCATTCGCGAGGACTGCCGCATGCCCCGCGTGCGGATGGTGGCCACGGGCTGCAGTGTCGGCGCGCTCTACTCGTCGATCTTCGTGCTCAAGCACCCTGAGGTCTTCGCACAGGCGCTCTGCCTCTCGGGACGCTACCGGACGAGCAAGTTCTTTGACGGCAACAGCAACCACGACGTCTACATGAACGATCCGCTCGCCTTCGTTCCAAACCTCCGCGGCAGCGCGCTCGAGCGCGTCCGGCAGTACGCCCACCTCACGCTCGTCGTCGGTCGCGGCGCGCACGAAGAGAACTGCATCCCGGAGACCGGAGAGCTCGGCGCGGTGCTGAAGCGAAAGCACATTCCCCATCACCTCGCGTTCTGGGGCCGCGAGAGCAGCCACACGTACCCTTGGTGGCAGAAGCAAGCGCTCCACTACCTCAGCCAGATCATGTGAGCGCGGGGTACACCCTCGACACGTCCGGGGTCGAGGCCTTCGTGCGTTCGCTTCCACCACCGTGACGTGGTAGCGACTCGCCGCATGCGGCGGGTCTTCTCGTTCCTCGGTCCCCTCGCGGTTCTCACGCCGGTCGCGGCGCTTGCCGCCCTCGCCGCCTGCGGCTCTTCGTCCGCGGCGAACGGCTCGTCGGGCGGCGACGTCGCGGACCCCGGTGACCCGAAAGCGGACGGCCAGACGCCCGTGGCGCTCGACAACGGCGCGCCCTCGACGACCTACCCGGCTCCTCACCCGCCGTTGCCGGACCTCGTGAATGCCTTGAAGGGGCCGGTGCTCACGACGCCGAAGGTCGTCCTCGTCTTCTACCCTGGTGACGCGCGCGCGACCGAGATCGAGACCTTCGCCGGCAAGGTCGCGGGCTCCACCTCCACGTACTGGTCGACGACGACCGCCGAGTACGGCATCGGTGCCCTCTCCTACACGGGCAAGTTCGAGCTCACCGGAGAGACCGCTCCGGCGAGCATCACCCAGGCGCAGATCGGGTCTCTGCTCGCCGAGCACCTCGCGAGCGGAACGCTCGGCATACCCGACACGCAGACGATCTATACGCTCGTGTTTCCGGCAAGCACGACGATCACGCAGCCGAATCCCGTCACGAATCTGTTCGGGCCCGTCACGAGCTGTCAGGGCTTCAGCGGCTACCACGACAACGTCTCCGTCGCGCTGAACGACGCCGGGCCGAAGACGGAGTTTGCGTACGCCGTCCTCCCGACATGCAACGGGGATCTCGCGTCGCTCACGAGCGTGATGAGCCACGAGTGGATCGAGGCCGCCACCGATCCGTGGGTCACCGCGAACGGCGCATTCAGCGTGAAAAGCGGTCCGAACGCCGCGTTCTACGGGCCCGATCAGGACCACGCCGTGTGGTCTCTGCTCGGCGGCGGCGAGGCGGGAGACATCTGCGCGCCGGGAGGCCCCACCATCGAGTTCACGCCGCCCGAGATCGGCTACCCGGTCCAGCGCACGTGGTCGAACGTCTCGGCGCGCGCGAGCCATGACCCCTGCGTTCCGCCGATCGCGGGCGCCGCGTACTTCGCAGCCGCGCCGGTGCTGCCGCAGACCGTGACGTTCTCGACCTCCTTCACCGGGAGCGTGACGACGAAGGGCATCGTCATCCCGGTCGGCGGCAGCGCGACGGTCGAGGTCGACCTGTTCAGCGATGGACCGCTAGACGGGCCGATCACGGTCAAGGCGGGCGATCTCCTCAACATGTCCTACGGCGCCTACGGCATTGCAAAGTCGCTCGCGTTCGCGTGGGACCGAACGCAGGGCGTCAACGGCGAGAAGCTGCATGTCACCGTGTCGGTGACGGACGGCTCGTTCCTCGGCGGCGCGCACGCGTTCACCATCCTCGCGACGAACGGGAATCGTCGACAGGCGTGGCCGGGACTCGTCGTCGAGCAATAGCCTTCGAGGTGCGCCTCGAGCGCGGTCAGCGCGCTTCGCGCGAGGACGAACGCGTCTTCGTGCGGCCCTTGACGAGGTAGCGCGTCACCATCTCCGTGATCTCGTCGATGAACTCCTCGTCGCCGAGCTGCTCGGGGCTCCTGAGCAGCGTCCATAGCGTCACGCCGCGCACCGAGAGGACCGCCACGCGCG
>JAYSXP010000068.1:0-6810 GCA_043717125.1 Polyangiaceae bacterium
CGCTGGCCCCGTCTACGCCGACCGCGCGACCGGCCAAGTCTACTCCGACGCCACCGCGATGGTGAACGCCTACCTCGCACGCTTCGCCGAGCGCGCCGGTACGCCTCTCCAGCCGCTCGACGAGAACGGGTACACCCAGACGCGAAAAGGGTCGGCCACCATTGGCCTCAACGTCCTCGACGACCACGGCCTCCTCCTCCTGCTCGCGCCGGTGATGCCCGTGCCAACCGTCGGCCGCGAGGCGTTCTATCGCCGCATTCTCGAACTGTCGTTCCTGACGACCGCCGACGCGGCCTTTGCGATCGATGCCGCGAAGGACGAGGTGTTCGTCCGGGCGCTCCGCCGCCTCTCGGGCCTCGACTACGAGGAATTCGAGGATCTGCTCGACACCGTCGGGCGCGTGGCCGACGACTGGGACGATGCGCTGAAGCGTGAGTTCGGTCAGGGCTGACACTTCCTGAAAACGCCGTAAGATCGGGCGATCGCGCGTTTTTTTGCGCGCTACTCAGCTTGGTTACGCTCTCTCTCCGATGCTACGCTTGGTCTCGATGGCCATGCAGCAGAGCGGCAAGGGAGCGGGCGACGGCAAAGCGCCAAACCTGAGCGACGAACAGGCCGACCAGTTCGCGGCTTCGTTCACTCCTGCGTGGGATACGGACGACGGCCTCGGTGACGACACGAACGCGACGACGAACGCGACGATCGTCGATGCCCCCGCGGTCGCGCCGGTGGCCCTCCACAAGCAGACACTCATCGGGGTGGCGTCGCCGGCCTATGCTCCGGTCGTCGACGAGGTCCGCCCGATCGTCCCGAGCTCCGAGGCGATCGACCCCGAGAACATCCTCGAGTCGAACACCGCGCCGCAACCGGCCATCGCCGCGAAGCCCGCCCCGGCGGCAGCCGCTGCGCACCCGATGATGAAGACCCAGCTGATGCAGGGCGCGCCCGGACCGGTGGCCTCCCCACAAACCGCGCAGGCGAAGCCCGTCGTGCGGAGCGCTCAGCCTCAGCCCCAGAAGGCCGCCGTCGCGCTCTCCGCCGACCCTTTCAAGCGCTCCGACGACGAAGACGACATCGTCCCGAAGAAGTCGAGCAAGACGCTCATCTTCGTCGTCGCGGGTCTTGCTGTCGCCGCGGGTCTCGGGCTGGTCGCCAAGTTTGCGATGTCCGACGACCCGCCCAAGCCCATTACGACGACCCAGGCCGTCGGTCCCGCGCTCGCGACCGCAGAGATCCCGCCCCCGCCGCCGAAGGTCGAAACGCCCCCGCCTGCCCCGCCCACCCCGGTCGCCGCGGCCGTCACCGCGGTGAAGCCGCCGGACCCGCTTCCGGCGCCGCCGGTCCTCGCAGCGCCGCCAGCCGCGCCAGCCCCCGCGCGGCCGACGCCCTTCGCGGCCGAGCCGGCGCCACACCGCCAGCCGCGGACCGCGCCGCCGCCGCAGGCCGCCGCCGCACCGCCGCCCCTACCCGCTGCTCCGAAGACTCCACCGAAGAGCACGAACACGGGTATCGTTCGCGACAACCCATTCTGATGCGCGGACCCCGCGCGCACTTTCTTCCCCTCGCCTGAACGCCGCTTAAAAAATGAAGACGAGCCGAATCGCCGCTGCCGTCCTCGTAGCATTCCTGTCGTCTAGTGTTCCGCATCGTGCGGAAGCCCAGGACGACCCCGTCACCATGCAAGCGCGTGCGCGCTTCAAGGAGGGCGTGGACTTCTACGACAAGGGTCAATACGAGAACGCGCGACTCGCGTTCCTCCAGGCCTATGCCCTCAAGAAGCACCCCGCGGTGCTCCTCAACCTCGCACAGAGCAGCTCGAAGGCCGCTCATCCCCTCGAGGCCGCAAAGTACTTCCAGCAATTCCTCAAAGAGTCGACGAACGCGAGCCCTGCGCAGCGCGCCGATGCCGAGAGCGGTCTTGCCGAGGTCCGGCAGAAGCTCGGGCGCATCGAGATCCTGGCCCCCGCAGGGACAGACATCACGCTCGACGAGAAGGAGCGCCTCGGCACCGCGCCGTTCAGCGAGCCGCTCGACGTCGAGCCGGGCGCGCACAGCCTCCGCGCGTCGAACGAGACCGTGCGCGTCACGGCCAACGCGGGTCAGAAGGTTCAGGCCAGGTTCGGTGGAGGCGTGCAGCCCGTGAGCCCCGTCCCCGTGGCTCCGCCGCCTGCGGTGCCGGCCACGGCGCCTCAGGGTGCGCCGACCGAGACGACCATGCCGCCCGACGACACGGGCACGAAGGAGCCGCTGCCGATGTGGCCGGGCTACGCCGGAATCGGCGTCGCCGGTGCAGGTCTGATCGGCGTCATCCTCTTCGCGGCATTCAAGGCCGACGCGCAGTCAAAGGCCGACGCGGTCGCCAACGAAATTCGCGACGCGGCGAACAAGCGCGGGATCAGCAGCGTCGGTGTCTGCAGCAACACGAACGCGTCGATCCAGAAGGACTTCGGCGGCGCGTGCACCACGCTCAAGCAGAACAACAACAAGGTCGATACGAACGCGACGATCGCGAACGTGTCGGGCGTGGTGATGGGCGTCGGCGCGGCGTTCGCCATCTCGTGGCTCATCGCCGTCCCGATCGTAAACCGCAAGCGCAACAAGAGCGCCGAGATCCCCGTGATCACGCCGTACGCCGGCTACGGCAACGGCGGGTTCACGCTCTCGGGCTCGTTCTAGAAGCGTTTCAATAACGAAGGACGCGCGCGAGGCCCGGGGCCATCGCGTCCATCTCGCTGCGAGGCCGTCGCGTGAGCGCGACGGCGTAACAGCGAGCGCCGTCGCAGCCGGCGTCGACGAGCGCGTCCGCAGGCTGGTCGATGCGCGCGAGCTCACCCGGGGGATCGGACGGGGGCACGGTGCGGTGCGCGAGGCCAGCGATGGGCGCGCGCGGCGTCCCGGCTGCCGAGAGCCTCTCGACCCATGCAACCGACACGGTGTCGCCGATGGCGCCCGTGAAGAACGGGCCGACCTCGCGTCCGCACATCCCGGGTGAGAGCTCGACCGTCGACTCTTGGAACGTCGTTCGATCGACGCGGAGCGCCTTCACGCGGATCGAGGAACTTACCGTGGCGCCGTCCCCCTTCGGACACGAGTCGCCGACGTCCTCGGTGAAGACAATCACGACCGTACGAGGTGAGGCATCGACGGCGACCACGTCGTCATCGTGAGGGATGATGGTCTTCAGCTTGCGCAGCGAGCCGGCGACGCCCGACCGTACCTCGCGCAGGCTCAATGCTCCGGCCACGGAGAGGCGCACCACGCCGATGTCGTCGCCTACGGTGTATTCAGAGCGCTCGCGCTGATCGTCCTCGCCATAGTCGGACTCCTTGAGGAGCCACGTGACAAGGACCTTCGACGTCCCGCCGTCGGTACCGCCCCAGCTCAGGAGTGAGGTGCCCACGTCGTCATCGACGAGGCCGAACGCGCGATGGACGCCGCAGACGAGGACGGCCCCCTCCTTGTCGCCCGGCATCTCGAACCGCAACGGCGCCGTCATCCAAGGACGTGAGTGAATCCGCTTGCCGTCCGTGTACCAGAGCGCATCACGCGTCGCGCACGACGCCGGCGCGACGTCCGTGACGCCGCCGAGAGGCGCGAGGTCGGGCCCGAGGACCAACGCTTGCCGCACCGCTTTCTTCGAGCGGAGCCCACGCCATACGATCGCGACGCCGCTACCCGCCGGCATCATCTTGAGCTCGGCCTCCGAGGTCCACTCCGCCCCCTCGAAGACGGTGCGCTCGGCCAGAACCTCGTCCTTCGCGGAGATGCGCTGGACACGGATGCCGCGCGCGCCGACGTCGAGCCCGGCGACGACGACGTCTCCCTGCTCGCCCCGCGCGGCCGCGATCGGAGCCGAGAGCCCGCCCCCTGCCCCGGGCTCCTCGCGCGCTCCTAAGATCGGAGCACCGCTCTCGACCAAATCAGTGCCGCTGGTCGACGACGCGTCCACTGTTGCGGAGTCGCTTCCTTTCGAGCAGGTGCAAGCGCCACCCGAGGCGGCGATCCCCGCGATGAGCAACGCGAGCCCGAGGTGTGCACGCGAGGTCATTGCGCAGTCTTCGCAAGGCCGCGAGCGCGGGTCAAGGCACACGCCACCTCGCCTTCAGCGCGCCTTTTTCGGGCCCGGTCGCGACTCGCCGCCGCTGAGCGCCTTGCGGAACGTGGTTCGCGCCACGCCGGAAGCCCGGGCCGCAGCGCTGATGTTGCCGCCGTGATCGGCGAGGCACTCCTTCGCCGTCGCCGGTGTCAGCTCCACCACCGTCCTCGCGCGCGTCTTGTGGAGCGCGCGGTCGACCGACGAGGCGTCGATCCATCGCGCCCCGCGCGCCTGGTCTGCGGCGCGACACAGAACGTTCCGCAGCTCGCGCACGTTGCCGGGCCAGTCGTGAGCCGCGAGCTGAGCGATGGCGGCGGGTGTCAGCTCGCGCCGACCGATCTCGTTCTCGAGGTTGCGGAGGAGAAGCCTTGCGATCGGCAGGACGTCACCGGGGCGCTCGCGCAGCGGTGGCACGTCGACGACGAAGACCTCGAGCCGATGGAAGAGGTCGCGTCGAAACGCTCCGCGCGCAACGCTATCTTGGAGCGCAACGTGGGTCGCGACCACGACACGCGCGTTCGCGCGCCGGCCCGATCCCGGCGCGCCGACTCGTCTCACCTCGTAGCCGTCGAGCGCGCGGAGCAGCTTCGGTTGCGCATCGATCGGGAGCTCGCCGATCTCGTCGAGGAACAACGTCCCGCCTTCGGCCTCGGTGAACGCGCCGACCCGACGCGTGACGGCTCCCGTGAACGCGCCGCGCTCGTGTCCGAACAGCTCGCTCTCGACCAGCTCGCGCGGGAGCGCGGCCACGTTGATGGCGACGAACGGCTCAGCGATGCGCGGTCCTTGCGTGTGAAGCGCACGCGCGATGAGCTCCTTGCCGACTCCCGTCTCCCCCGCCACCAGCACGGGCGAGGTCAGCGCCGCGAGGCGTCGCACCTGCGCCGCGATCCTGCGCATGGCCCTGGAGCTTCCGGCGACGCCCGGCAGCGGCTCGGCAAGCTCGTCCTCGTCCTCGTCGTCGACGGCGACGCACACGAGCAACGTCTGTCCGATCGCGATGGTCGTCCCTTCCGTCCCGAGCGCGTCCTTCACGCGCGCTCCGCCAACGTACGTTCCGTTCCGCGAACCCAGGTCATGAATGGCGACCCCCGTCCCCACCCTCGCCACCTCGCAGTGCCGGGCGCTGACGGTTCGATCGCGAACACGAACGTCCGCCGTGCACCCTGAACCGAACACGAGCGGCGTCTCGCCGATGGGCACCCGCCGCACCTCCTCCTCGTCTTGGACCTCGAGCGCCCAGCTGCGCTGCCGCCTGGCGACGCTGATCTCGACCGTGTCGCTCTTGCGGTCTTCGAGCCAGCGCAGCGCGAGCGGAAGTTGTGCAATCGTCATGAAGTGGGCCTCCTCGGTCGGCACGCCGATGGAGTTGCGTGATTCCGGTCGCCGTGCTCCCTTTTCTGCGCCATGCGCATGCCCGTATCGCCCGTCACCATCACTCTCTGCGCGGGCTTCGCGCTCTGCGTCGTGCCGCTCGCATGTCTGCCCCTCGACAACACCGGCTCGAGCAGCGGGTCGGCGTCGAGCAGCGGAGGCTCGTCAGGTATCGCGGACGGTGGCGAGGCTGGCGCGACGACCGCTGGCATCGCCTGCCAGGACACGGCGACGGCCTATGCCACCGCGGCCCAGCGCTGCGGCGGGAACTACGACGCCGAGCGCAGGGCGTTCATCAACGACCTCGCGAATGGCGACTGCAACGCGGTCTCGATCCGGAGCGAGACCGAGCTGCGCTCGCAGTGCATTCCGTCGTTCAGCACCATCTCGTGCGCAGACCTCACGAACCAGCGCTTCGCGCCGAGCTGCGCCGAGCAGATCATCCGCACCAAATGACGCGATTGGCGGGCCTCGTCGGCGGCGCGCTCGTCCTCGGCGGATGCAGCTCGTGGGACACGGGCAGCGATAGCGGCACCGGCGCAGAACAAGCCTGTCTGGATACGATCGCCGCGTTCGCCCGCGCGGCCGAGCGATGCGGCTCGGAGTACAAGAGCACCTACGACGACCTCCTGATGCGCAACGCGAACGGCGACTGCAAGAACGTCCGCACGATCCGCGACGAGGCCGCCCTCCGCAAGACTTGCCTCCCCTTCATGAAGACCCAGTCGTGCTCGGACCTGCACGACGGGGTGGTCGACCCGTCGTGCGCGGTGCAGCTGCAGCGAGAGCTGTGAGCCGCTCGGCGATTCGCGTTCGCTGAGACGGCCTCTTCAGCCGATGGCGATGCCGAGCGCCTTGCGCAAGGCGAGGTACTGCTCGGACACGCTGAAGACGATGAGCTCCTTCAGCTTCTCCGCAGGCGGAAGATCGCCCGGGAGCTGCGGCTCCGCGGCGATGATCTTCTTCGCGATCTCGAGATCCGCGCAGAGCAAGAGGCCGGCGCGTGCCGCCGAGACGTCGACCGCCTGCATCCAGCGCTTCAGATCCGCCTTGGCGCCGTCCTCGATGAACTTCTGGACGACGAGGCGGAGCGAGTCGCGCTCGACCGGCTGCATGTACTTCACGAGCTCGCTCGCAGTGGTGTTGACGGCCTGCGCCATCTCCGCCGGAACAGCGAAGTCCGGCTGGATGATCTTGATGGCCGAGAACATGACGACCTTCAGCTCACCGAGCGTCGGGAAGAGGTTCTTGATGTAGTGCTCGCCGCGGTAGTAGCTCAGGTGCTTGCCGACGATGAACGTCAGCTCCTGCGGCGTGTACCCGGTGAGAACGCTCTGACC
>JAYSXP010000069.1:0-19015 GCA_043717125.1 Polyangiaceae bacterium
ACGACGTAAACGAGCGCGACGATGACCACGGCCAGGAACCCGAACATCGAGCCGAGGCCCGTCCATCCGAGGCTCTTGAAGGTGATCGCCCACGGGTAGATGAACACCGCTTCGATGTCGAAGACGACGAAGAGGATCGCGGTCAGGTAGAACTTGACCGAGAGCTTGAGGTGACGGCCGCCGGAGCTCTCCGAGCCGCACTCGAAGGGCAGCATCTTCTCGCGGGTCTTGTTGACCTTGCCGCCGAGGAAGGTGGCACCGATGAAGAACAGTCCGGCGAGCAGGAGCGCCACGCCGATCATCAGGAACATGGGCGCGTAGGTGGAGATCATCGAGAGGAGTCGTCCTTCTGACCGGAAAACCAAGAACTTCCGAAGAGGTTGGCTGGGGGATCTAGTGCCAGAGGCCCTCAGAAGTCAACGACGGTGGGGCCTTCTAGCCCTCGCGCTTTACACCGACGGAACCTCAGATGGTGAGGACAATGTAGGACAGGCCACGCGTCGCGTATGGGGTCTCGAGGGCTGTCCGCGCGTCGAGCACTCCAACGCCGACGACGGAGCGTTCTCGGCGGAGGGGGCAACCTATGCGCGTCCGGTGCTAGCCTCGCGGGATGGCGATACGAAAGATCGCGACCCTCGGCCACCCCGTTCTTCGCGAGGTCGCCCGGAAGCTCACCCGCGAAGAGCTGGCGTCCCCGAAGGTGCAGTCCTTCCTCGACGACCTCGTCGAGACGATGCACGACGCCAACGGGGCCGGGCTCGCGGCGAACCAGATCCACGAGCCCATCCGCATCTGCGCCATCGAGGTGCGGAACAATCCGCGCTATCCCTACAAGCCCAATTTCCCCCTCACCATCCTGGTGAACCCCGAGCTGACGCCCACGACGGACGACACCTTTCTGAACTACGAGGGGTGCCTCAGCGTGCCGAACCTCCGCGGTGAGGTGCGCCGCTTCACGGGCGTCCACGTGAAGGCCTGGGACCGGCAGGGCAACGACGTGGAGCTCGACGTGAAAGGCCTCACCGCCGGCACGTTCCAGCATGAGGTCGATCACCTCGACGGCAAGGTGTTCCTCGACCGCGTCGAGGACACGCGCTCGCTCGCGACGTGGGCCGACTTCGAGCGACACCACATGGCCGCGTTCGTCGAGCGCGCGAAGGCGCTCGTCGCGAAGTTCGGCTCGTAGTCCTCTACTTCCGGCCGCCGCGGTCACCGACGAGAACGTGAGGCTCCAGGCTCCGCCGCCGAGGAGGCGAACGCGGTGAGTGCGAGAGCGAGACTGCGCGGTGCCGAACCGTGCGTCGAGGATACCCCGACGGAGCCCTCAGCTCGGCTTTTCCGCCGTGATCATCGCCGCCTTCCACGCGGTGAGCGCAGGACCGAGCTTCGTCTCCACCACGCGAATGTCCTCGGCGAGCTCCTTCTCGGAAGCGCCGGCGGCGAGCGCGTCCTTCAGACAGGCGAACGCGGCGACATAGCGTCCGCGCTTCGTGAGGGCGCGCGCGAGCGGCGGGAGGACCTCTTGCGGCAGGCCTCCGAAGGCGAGCGCGCGACGGAGCGGGCCGATGGCCTCGCCGGGGCGCTCGTTGATGAGGAGCGCCTCCCCGAGACGCCGGAACAACTCCGCGGCGGCCAACCCCTCCTGGGCGTACTGGATGCCGATGCGGAACACCTCTTCGGCCTGCTCGATCTCGCCGAGATGAACGCAGGCCGACCCGAGAAGCCCGAGGCCCTTCGCGATGAGGCCGCGCGCCTCGGGAGCGAGCATCTGCCCTTCCGGGGTGCGGAGGAAGATGGCGAGCGGAGCGGGCCACGTGCCGAGCAGCGCGATGACCTTCGGCCACTCCTTGCGGAGCGCGCACGCTTCGGCCTCCGCGACCTTCGAGAGATCGATCGCAGAGCGCGCGCCCGTCGCCACCCGGTCGAGCTCCTCGCGGACGTGCGAGCGAACGCGGAGACGGAAGCCGTCGAGGTCGAACTTCTCCTCGACGCCGTCGTGGAGCACGCTGAGCTCGGCGGCGTCGCTGCCGCCTTGCATGCCGAGCGACACGAGCGAGTAGCCATACAGCGGCGCGAGCAGGAGATACCGGACGCCGATGAAGAGCTGAATGGCCTCGACGTCGGTGTCGCGCTCGGGCACGGGCGCGGTCTTCTCCTCCTCGACGAGGAGGGCGCCGACGAGGCGCCGGCGGAAGTCCGCCAGGGTGAGGCGCTGCGGCTCTAGATCGCTGTCCGTCTCCGCGGAGCCGACGACGAAGTCCACGAGCGTCTGGTCGGGGCTCCGGCGGTCGATCGTGAGCGCCGTGATGCGCGCGCCGACGATGATGGAGAACGCGAAGAAGCGCTCTCCGACGATCTCGCAGAGCGCCTGAAAGCTGCCGATCCCCTCACCGATGCGTTCGAACCAGCCGTCGGTCCGGAGCGCGTCGAGCGGGAACTGTTTTTTCGGAGCCGCCATGGCGCGAGGCTGCGAAAGGGTGTCACGGAAGGTCAGGCAAAGTCACGCGGTTAAGAGGCCTTCTTCGCGCGTTGCCAGTGCACGCACACCGGACGCACGCCGCAGCCCTCGCAGCGGACGGCATCCGGCCGCGACGGGCAGCGCTGGACCATGCCCATGTGGCAGAGAGAAAAGTCGTAGCGGGTTGGATCCTCGGGATCGAACCGGGCAAGGGCACGGGTGATCTCGATCGAGGTCTTCCACGACAGATCGCGGCGCCGCGTGAGGCCGAGGTTGCGGGCGAGCTTGTGGATGTGGACGTCGACCGGAACGAGAAGCCGCTGCGCAGGCACCTTCCAGAGGCCGAGGTCGATGCCATCGGCGGGCCTCACCATCCAGCGGAGAAAGAGGAGGAGCCGCTTTGCGCCGCTGCCAGCGCGCGCGTCGGAGAGGAGGTGCGACGGGCCGCGGCGCCCGGTCGGGTCGGACTGTCCTGCGCGCGGCAAGCCGCCCTCGGCGCGGATGCGGTCGCAGAACGAGGCGAGCGCCTCGCGGACACGCGCCTCCGGCTCCTCGTCACTCTGCTCGCGGTCGACACGCGCGAGCTCACGCTGGAAGGCTGCGCCAAGCGACCCGGCGGAGCGCTGAACGCGACGCGCTCCGATGAGGAGCTTCGCGAGATCCTCGCCGCGGAAGACACGATGCTTGAAGCCGTCGAGCCGATGCGCGAGCGCCATGGGATCGTCGGCAGCACGAGCGGGGCGCGGGCCGATGCGGTCGAGGAGCTCGGCGAGCTTCGTTCGGATCGCCTTCACGTTGCCGAACGCGCAGCTCGCGGCAAGGAGCGCGACGAGCTCGCGGTCCTCGCGCGCGCGTTGACGGTGCACGAACTCGACAGGGTCGTTCGCGCGGCGAGCGATCAGGTCTTCCCTGCCCCGGACGACGTCGAGAGCGGCCTTGACCGCGGTGTCTCGCGCATCGCGCTTCTCCTGCGCGCTTGGCTTGGGACGCGCGCTCCCGGCGCTGTTCAAGGCGGAGACTCCTCGTCGTCGAGCTGGGGCTGCGGCGCGGGCTTGCCGAGCTTCTTCTCCGCCTTCTCGCGCTCGACCTTCGCGGCCGCCAGACGGACCTTCGCGAGCTCGAGCCAGCGATCGGTGACGCCTGGGCGCGTCGCCGCGCGGACATAGCCGGCGAAGGCATCCTCGGCGGCCTTCCATTGACGCGCGGCTTCGACCGGCGTGACGCCCGCCTTGCGCGCCAGCGCGGCCGCGCCCACGCCATCGTACCAACCGAGCTCGTAGTCCGGGAAGAAGAAGACCCCCGATGAGCGAAGGAGCCCGTTCAATCCGGACGACGACTGCATCTCGAGCACGAGGAGCGCTTGCCTGTCGGCCTCGATGCGATCCCCGTAGCGATCCAGGGCGACGGCCAGCCCCCACATCGCGAGGGGCGCGAGCGTGCGCGACGGAGAGCGCGACGCGATGCGAAGCGCCTCGCGATAGCCCTCGAGCGCCTCGCGAAGGTTGCCGAGGTGCATCTCGGTCTCGGCGAGGTTGAGCGTCGACGTACCGCGGTCCCCCTCCTCCGTCGTGAGCCGCAAGACCTCGCCGTAGGCCCGGCGCTCGCAGTCGTGATCACCGATATGCCCACACGCCTCCGCGAGCCTCGACCACCCCTCTTCGGCGGCAGGGTGCTCCGGTGCGAGCGCGAGCGCGGAGCCGATCACCTCAGCGGCTCGCTTGTAATGGATCGGCGCCTGCGAGTTGCTCAGCATCAGGTACACCAGGCCAAGGTCGAACCGGAGCCGGACATCAGGACTCTTGTCGGCGTGGAGCCGCTCGAGCATCGCGCGGACGGTGTCCTTCTGGGATTCTTGCGCGCCCGAGAAGCCGAAGTCACGGGGCGGTGACTGTGCGAGGCGACGCTGGACCTCGAGGTGGATGCGGTAGGTGTCGGCCGTGGCCGGGTCCCTGGCGCGGTCCCACACCGACGGCGGCGTGTCGGCGGAAGCCGGGCGCGCGAGGAGCAAGAGACCGAGGAGCGGCGCAAGCAAGGCGGAACGGAAGATCACTTCGGCCGCTCCTTCTTCGGGTCCAATGGGCGCGTGGTCGCGCTGGATTCATGGGTGCGTGCGTGCTCCGCCCATGCGGATTTTGCGCCCGCGCGCTCGAGGTAACGGTGCCAGGCATCGCGTGAAGCCGCTCCGTCGGTCGCCTCGAGCGCCGTCGCCAGGAGCGCGTCGGACTCGTACGACACGCCCGCGTCCGCGAGCGCGTCGCTGACGCGCGGGTCGGCGAGAACGGGCTTCGCGTCCGCGCGCACGCGCTCCGCGAGGACGGCCCTCGCTTCTTCCTTCTGCCCCGAGCGATCGAGTGCCAGCGCGAGCGCGAAGACAGATGCAGTCTGCATCGAATCCTGGGCCTCGCGGCGCGCCTGCCGGAGCATCGCGACGGCGTCGTCGATCGCCTTCGGACCCTGCGCCATCACGATCATGCCGGCCTCGAACGACGCCGCGCTACGCTCCGCCGCCGCGAGCGCGCTCGTCCGCGGGAGCGCGGCGCGATAGGCGTCTGCAGCATCGTCGAAGTGCCCGGTCCGCGCACTCGCCCGCGCCCATGCGAGGAGCGCGACGGGGTCGTCGAGCGCGCGGTCGTCGCGGGTGCGCGCCTCCTTGAGCACGATGAGCGCCTCGCTCGCCTTGCCGAGCCGGAGCAGCGCGCGGCCCTTGAGCACGCTCGGCGCCGCACGGCCCGGCAAGAGCTTGTCGGCCTCGTCGGCGATCGCCGGCACCTCCTTCGCGAGCGCCCCGGCGTTCACGAGCTTGGCCGTCCCGCTCGCCAGAAGGGCGCAGTAGCTTTGGAGGTTGGGCTCCTTCGCGCGCTCCCACTTGTTCGCCGCGCGAAACCCCTCCTGCACGCCGCACTCGGCCGGACGCGTCGCGCCGAAGCCGCCCTTAGGCTGCCCCGCCTGCGCGAAGACGACGAGCGCGATCAGGAGACCGGAGGCAGCAACCACGGAGAAAAGGGTAGCACGGGGGCGGGTGAGGCCGCGACGCCGGGCCGCTCACATCACGTCGCGAAAGGATCGCGGAGGACGATCGTCTCGTCGCGACGCGAGCCGACGCTGACGAGGATGTACGGACACTCGGCCTGCTTCTCGACGAACTCGAGGTACGTGCGTGCGGCCTTAGGGAGGTCCGTCATCGCGCGCGCGGAGCCGAGCTCCTCCTGCCAGCCGGTGAAGCTCTGGTAGACCGGCGTGACCGAGTCGAGCTCGTCCATCGGGAGGTCCTCGGTGCGGCCGTGCTTCGTGTCATACGCGACGCACACCTTCACTTCGTCGAGGCCGGTGAGGACATCGAGCTTGGTGATGGCGAGGGCATCGAGGCCGTTCACGCGCACCGCGTAGCGGAGCGCAGGGAGATCGAGCCAGCCGGTGCGACGAGGGCGACCGGTGACCGAGCCGAACTCGGCGCCGACCTTGCGGATGCGCTCGCCGACGTCGTCATGGAGCTCGGTCGGAAACGGGCCGCCGCCCACGCGGGTGGTGTACGCCTTCACCAGGCCGACGACCTCGTCGATTCGTGTCGGGCCGATGCCCGCGCCGACACACGCGCCGCCCGCGGTGGGCGTCGAGGACGTCACGAAGGGATACGTCCCGTGATCGACGTCGAGCAGCGTGCCCTGCGCGCCCTCGAGCACGACCCTCTTGCCGGCGCGCACGGTCCGCTCGACGAGCGCCTGCGAGTCGACGAGCATCGGGAGGATGCGCGCGCGCGTCGGCTCGATCGCGGCGAGCACATCGTCGACGGTCGGGACGGGAACCTCGCCGGCGCCGAGGTGCTGGAAGATCGGCGCCCAGTCGGAGAGCGCGCGACCGACGAGCTCGCGCAGGCGATTCGTATCGCGGAAAGCGCCGAGCGGAATGCCTCGGCGCGCGACCTTGTCCTCGTAGCAAGGGCCTACGCCGCGCTTGGTGGTGCCAATCGCGTCTTTGCCCTTCTCGCGGAGTCCGTCGATGAGCACGTGGTAAGGAAAGATCACGTGCGCACGGTCGGAGACGAGCAGCCGCCCCGCGAGCTTGATGCCACGACGCTCGAGGTCGTCGAGCTCGGTGACGAGGCTTCGCGGGTCGATGACCATGCCCTGCGCGAGCACGCAGGTCGTCTCCGCGCGCAAGATGCCGCTCGGAACGAGACGCACCACGAGCTTGTCGTCACCGACGACGAGGGTATGCCCCGCGTTCGGACCCCCACCGAAGCGCACGACCATGTCGGCGCGCTCCGTATAGATGTCGACGATCTTGCCCTTGCCTTCGTCGCCCCACTGCGCGCCCACGATAACGATGGCCGGCATCGATCAAGCTCCTCGAAGAAGACTCTCTAGCATGCGCGCGACGACACCTGCGGCGTGATCGGCGTCACCCTGTGCATCGAATTGTGCATCGAACGCGCTTGCGGTCTCGGTTCGCACGTCGAAAAGCGTGGCTCCGCTCCAGAGCGCTCTGAAACGCCACGACCGCGCGTGAGCAAGCGCTGCGTCGTGCGTCGCCACTGCGACCGTGGGGATCCCGCGGGCGCGGAGAGCAGCTACTCGCCCGTCGTCCGGAGGCCCGACGTAGACGACCCCTTCGTGGGAGACCGAGGGCGCGCCGGCCGCGCGAAGCGACCAGGCGAGCGCGTCGAGATCGAGCCCGAAGCCGACCGCGGGCATCGGCGCGCCGAAGCGAGAGAGGAGCTCGTCGTAGCGGCCACCGGCGCCGATGGGCTCACCGGGACCCTCCGCGTAGATGGAGAAGGTCGTGCCCGTGTAGTACGCGAACCCGCGCACCTCACCTGCGTCCGCGGTGAGGAATGGCCCCAGCCCACGTGCAACGGCAGCATCGAAGAGCGCGAGAAGACGCTCCGCGGCGGCGCGCGCCTTCGGCTTCGTGGAGAGCACCTTGGTGGTCTCCTCGAGCGCTTCACGACCGCCGCTGAGCCGAGGCAGTGCGAGCAGCGCGGCCGCGGAGGTCAGGCCTTTGACGCGCTCGGCTAGGGTCGCCTCGTCCTTCTTTGCGAGGGCGAGCGTCACCCCCTCTGCGCGGTCGGCGGGAACGTCGGCGAGGAGCTCGCGAACGATGCCCGCGTCCGAGATGTCGATCGTGAACTTCGAAAGACCCGCCGCGCGCAGCGTGTCCGCGGCGAGCTCGAGAAGCTCGAGGTCGCCGCCGCCGCCCTCGACGCCACAGAGCTCGACGCCGACCTGCGGCACCTGCCGGTGCTTCTTCGCGCGTCCCGAGCGCCTGCGCACCACGGTGCCCTCGTACGCGAGGCGATACGGAGGCGCGTGATCGCGCATGCGCGTCGCGACGATGCGCGCGATCTGCGGGGTCATGTCGGGCCGGAGCACGGCGACGTCTCCCGACTCGGGCTCGATGAAGCGCAGGACGTCCGAAGCCGCCGCGGTCCCGAGCCCGCGCTCGATCACGTGCGCGAGCTCGAAGATTGGCGGCGTGACGATGCGGTAGCCGAACAGCGCAAATCGACCGAGCACGGCGCGCGACAGCGCACGACGGTTCGCGGCTTCCTCGGGAAGGAGATCGCGCATTCCCGCGGGAAGCGGATGCTCGAGCGATCGCGGGAGAACGCGGTCCACGGCGCTCAGAACGTGCCGGTGAGGCTCGCCCAGCCGAGGCCGAGACGCGGCGTCACGGACACGGACGACGGCACGACGGCGCGCGCGCTCGCTGGACCCGGAGCAGGCGAAGACACGGGCGGAGGCGCCGTCATGAGGAGATAGACGCCGCCACCGGCGGAGAGAATCGCGACGAGGAAGGAGATGTTTGCGACCGTGCCCGATGCGTTGGCGGAGCTGCGTTCGTCGTCGGTGCACGCCTTGCTGCCCTGGCAGTTGCTCGAGAACGTGGATATGCCCTCGATGGTGCCGATGAGCGCCGCGACGCCGCCGACGCCGAGCGCGACCCAACCTAACGTGCGCTGCATCTTGCCGGGGTCGGCCGGGACGACGACCTCCGGCTTCGCGGGCTCCACCGGGTGCTCGGTCGTGGACGACGGCTCCCCGCCGTCCTCCATGTTCGGGACGGAGATGTGCTGAACCTTGTCGCCCTTCGCTACGGTGATGAGCGTTGCCGCGGGCTTCTTGCCACGCGCCTTGAAGACGAAGCGACGCTCGCCCACCTCGGCGGCGAAGATGGCGCCTCGCTCGGCCTCCCAAACCTTTCGGTCCTCGACGAGAACCTCGGTGAGCGTCACCTTCTGGTTGTTGTCGATGACCAACTTGGGGAGCTGCTTCTCCAGCTCTGCGAGACGCGCGTGCGCGAAATCACGACGGTCGGGGCGATTCAGCTCCGTCGCCTTCACCTCGGCCTCTCGGAACTCGAGCCATGCGTACCAGCTGGCGCCCTGCTCCTTGTGGCAGAACGCGAGATTGATGAGCGTGCCGAGCGAGTGATCCTTCGCATAGGCCGTCTCGAACTTCGGGCAAGCCTCGGCGAACCGACGCTCTTCGAGGAGCTTCTGCCCTTCACGGAACAGGCGCTCGGCATCCTGCTCACGCTCCTGCGCCACTGCACCCCGCGTGACGAAGAGGAGCGCGAGCGAACTGACGACGGCAGCTGTCCGTTTCACGTCCACTTCTTATAGGCGCTCGCGCGGGAGACCGGCAGGAAGCGATTTGACGGGAGTGGCGGGCGGCTTCTTCGCCGTGGGAACCGCGGCGGGAGGCGGACCCACCGGACGCGCAGCAGGCGTTGCCGCCGGTCGAGGCCGAGGCGCGGCGGCGCCCGAGGGTGACGCGCCGATGACCGTGGGTGATGGCGTCTGGACGCCGTTCTCAACGTTCCCAACGAGGCCCTCGGAGTCGGGCCCGACGAGGTGCACTGGCGCCGTCACGACGCCTGTAGCGCCCGGCATGGGCACGCCCGTGGCCTCGGGGGGTGGGTCGGCGGCAACGGGGATCGAAGCGAGCGGAGCCTCGGCCGCGAGCGCAGCGGCAGCGGCGCGTGACCGCTGAAAGACGGTGCCGGCGATGAGGACGATCGCCGCGACACCGATGACGACGCTGAGCGCGAGCAGGTTTCGACCGCGCGAGCCGAGCACGGTGAACCGTCGCGCCACGGTGCTCGCGGTTCCGGTCAGCTCCGGCTGCATCGAGTCGAGACGACGACCCGGCGACGACGGGATCGTCATGCGATCGGGGTCGTTCCCCGACGAAGCGCCGTTCTTCGGACGCGAACCACTGCTCGCGTCGTCCAGCTCGCGCAGACCACGTGCGATCGTCGCTGCCACGCGATCGGCAGACTGCATCCACGTGCCGGAACCAAACGCGACGAGCGCGCGCGCCAGCTCGGCGACGTCTGCGAAGCGGTGGTCGCGATTCTTCGCGAGGCACTTCATCACGATCTGCTCGAGGCCTTCTGGAACGCCGGTCACGAGCTGCCGGATCGGCTGCGGCTCCTTCTCGAGGACCTGCGCGAAGGTCTCGTTGATCTCGTCACCGCCAAACGGCATCGAGTTCGTGAGCAGCTCGTACATCACGACGCCGAGCGACCAGATGTCCGTGCGCTTGTCGACCGTCTTTGGGCTGCGGACTTGCTCCGGAGACATGTACGGCGGAGAACCGAGGACCGCGCGACCACCGGTGAGCTGCATCGCGCGCTTCTTTTCGCCGGCGCTGTCGAAGACGGGCTCGGTCGATTTCGAGATGCCGAAGTCGAGGATCTTGATGAGCTGCGTGCCGTCGGAACGGTTCGCGAGAAAGAGGTTCGACGGCTTGAGATCGCGATGCACGATCCCTCGTGAATGCGCGTGCGCGAGCCCCTCGAGCGCCTGGAGCATGTAGTCGACGACGAGCCATCGCGGCAGCGCGCCGCGAGCGTCCACGATCTGGCAAAGATCGGCGCCCTCGAGGAGCTCCATGACGATGAATGGCAGGCCGTCGGCGCCGGTGTCGACGTCGACGACGCGAGCGACGTGCTCCGATTGGAGCTTCGCGCACGCTCGAGCCTCGAGCAGGAGCCGCGACTGCGCCTCGCGGTCGGCGATGTCCTGATAGAGGAGCTTCACCGCGACGTGCTGATCGAGCAGCTCGTGGTGCGCGGCGACGACAACCCCCATGCCGCCCTCGCCGAGGATCCGCTCCACCCGGTATTTACCGGCGAGCAGATCTCCGACCTTCAGCAGCGCGCCCCCGCCTTCGGGCTCACGCACTTTCGAGCGCTGGGATCGCGCGAGCGTGGCCGCCATGCTCGCAGAAGCGTAGCGCCCCGCTGGGCTCCGGACCAAGAACGAAAGCTCGGGAAGATCGCTGCAATTTCTGCAACTTACATGTGTCACGGTGTCGCTGCGGGCGACATGACCCAACGGAGGTGCCTCTGGGGCGACCCGGTCGTGTCCGGCGACGGGCACCTGTCGGGATCGCTTACAGGCAGGCGCCCTGGGGCACCGCGGAATCGCGGCGATCGGCGTACGGAACCCGCCGCCATGCGTCGGCACGACAGTCGCAACGGGTCGGTGCGCAACCTCCGAGCGACCCGACCACAAGGAAGATCATCATGGCCTTCGCCATCGCCCCCTCCACTCTCGACAGCGCCGTCAAAGGCGATACCGCCGCGCTCGACCAGGTCCTTCGAATGATCCGGCCGCACGTCGAGCGTCAGCTCCTCCGCTATCCGGTGAGCGACGAGGATCGGCGCGATCTCCTCCAGGCGACGCTCATGCAGATCGTCCGCCGTCTCGGGTCGTTTCGCGCCGAGTCGAGCTTCTCGACCTGGCTCTTTCGCGTGACCGCCAACGAGGCGCTCATGCTGATGCGCTCGCGTCGCCGCCATCGCGCTCGCGTCATCGAAGGGCTCGACTGGGAGGAGCTCGCCACCCTCCCGTCCGTGAACGACAACGAGATTGTCCAGGTCGACGCGGGGGCCGCGAACCGCGAGCGCGACGCGCGCATTCGCGACGCACTCAAGGAGCTCCCCGAGGACTACCGCGACGTGGTCGTGGCGCACTACCACCTCGACCTTGGCCTGCAGGAAATCGCGAACAAGCTCGCGATCACCGAGAGCGCCGTCCGCTCACGACTCCATCGCGCCCGCACGCGTCTTCGTACGCTGCTCGAACGCGACGAGGTCGTCGAGTACACTCGCGCGGCTTGACGCTCGCGTCTCCACCACGCCCGACGGCGCTCCTCTTCGATCTCGACGGGACGCTCGTCGATTCGCGGCGTGACATCGCAGCGGCGTGCAATGCCGCGCGCATCTCGCACGGGCTCCCCGCGCTGACGCTCGAGTCAATCATGCCCATGGTCGGCGACGGGGCTCGTGCGCTGATCGCGCGGGCGTTCGAGGCCGAGGCGGACTCGACGGTCGTCGAAGCCGCGCTCGCGACCTTCAGGGCGAGCTATCTCGCACATCCGGCAGCGCACACCGTCCTGCTCCCGGGCGCGCGTGACGTTCTCGACATCGCGCGAGCGCTCGGGCTTCCGTGCGCGGTCGTCACGAACAAGCCGCACGACGTGACTGCGCTCGTTCTCGATGCGCTCTCCATCGACGTCTTTTTCAAGGCGATCTGGGGTGGCGGAGACGGTCCTCTCAAACCGTCGCCGGTGGGAGTCCGGGACGTGATCGCGCGCCTCTCCGTGACGGCGGCCGGCGCATGGATGATCGGGGACGGCCCTCAGGACATCGGTGCCGGCAAGGCTGCGGGGTGCTTCACGATCGGCGTTCCCGGCATCGCCGAGCGCGAGCGCCTTGTCGCGAGCGAGCCCGATCGGATGTGCGAGTCGCTCGTCGAGGTCGGCGAGCTTCTCCGGCGCGCGGCGTCGTAGCCGTCAGGGCGCGTCCGGGCGGACGTCGATTTCCTTGAGGCGCGCGCGGGCCGCCTGCATGTGCTCGAGGACGGGTGTGAGCTTCTCCTTGTCGCTGGAGAGGTCGCGGGCCTCCTTCGGATCGTTCGAGAGATCGAAGAGCAGATTGGCTGCGCCGCCCTGGTTGATGAGTTTCATGCCGGGCGTCGGACCGGTGATGATCGCGCGGCGGATGCCGTTGTACGGCCCCGCGGGCATGTCGACGAACACATCGCGCTCCTCGTGCTCCGCCCCCTCCGCGAGATAGACGTCCTCGAGCAGGCTCTTGCCGCGGAGCTCGCCGTCCTCGGCGGCCGGCCCCCCCATGATCTCGAGCAGCGTCGGCGCGACGTCGATGTGCGAACGCTTCACCGAGACGCGCCGCGGCTTCGCGCCGGGGATGTAGACGAGCAGCGGCACGCGGATCAGCGACTCCCAGATCTCCTGGCCGTGCCAGTTCATGCCGTGATCGGCGAACGCCTCACCGTGATCGGCGGTGAGGATGATCGCGGTGTCCTCGGCCCAGGGCTGCGCCTTGATGTAGTCGAGCACCTTGCCGATGTGGAGATCGGTGAACCACACTTCCTGGTCGTAGAGAGTCTTCGCGGGGTACGGCCCGCTGAAGTCTGGCGCGCCTGGATGCGGCACGTACTGAGCGTGCGGATCGAAGAAATGAAACCACGCGAAGAACCGTCGGTCGCCGCCCGCCCCGCCGTCGAGGGTGCCGACGGCGGTGGGCTTCGGGAATCCACCGTCGTCGAAGACGCCTCCGTCTGCGCCGGCGTCACCGGCCGTGGGAGCGGCGGCGGCTCCGCCCGCGTTGAGCGAGGTGTTCTCGGGCTTGGCGAGGAGCTTCAGAGCGAGGTCGCTCATGCGCTCGCTCGTGATGCTGTTGTCGTTGTCGCCCATGCCGGGCGGGATTGCAGACGTGTCCCAGGCGTCGAAGCCCTGATTCAACCCCGTCGGAAAGCGGAAGTACCAGTGGCAGTGAGCGGCGAAGGTCCGCACGCCGGCGCCGTCGCGGACACGCTCGGCGATCATCGTATTCTTGGGGGAATACGTATTGAAGTGCCCACCGTCCCGGTAGGTCTCGCTCGGGTACCTGCCGATCATCATCGGCCCGACGCTCTTTCCCGTGTAGGAGGCCATCGAGTAAGCACGCTCGAAGACGGTCCCCTTCTTCGCGAGCTCGTCGAGATTCGGCGACGTCGGCTTCGCGTACCCCAGGAAGCCGAGGTCGATGCGGAGCGTGTCGACGGTGAAGAGAACCACGTTGTACGTGCGACGCTTCTTCACGACGGGCTTGACGGGTTCGTGGGCGATGACCGGTGCAGGCGCAGGGGTGTCCGCGCCGGAGCAGTCCTCGTCGATGCCGTTGCCGGGTACGTCGACCGCGCCCGGGTTGATGCGCGGATCGTCGTCGTTGCAGTCGCCGCCGCCGAAGCGCGCCGCGAAGCCGTCGTGATCGTGGTCGCTTCCGCGACGGAGGACGGCGAGCGAGACCTTGCCGAGCGGGGCATACTTTTCGAGGCCGCGAGCGACGAGTGGCTCGGCATCCAGCGCGCCGGCCGCACGGCCGCACAGACCGGCGCCGATGAGGACCATCAGGAAGGCGCCCGCGGCGACGCCGAGGGTAACGGGGTTCGGTTGCCCACGGTCGTCGGTGAAGCTCCCTCGTCCGAGGGCGATCGGGGCGATGTATGCGCCGCCCGCGAGGAGCGCGGCGTTGGCGACCGGACGGAGGTCGAGCTCGTCACGCTTGAGGACGCCGAAGATACCGAGAATGCCGCCGTCGCCGCTCGTGTCGCCGCTGAGGATGCCGATGGCGAAGAGGAGGAAGACGAAGGCCATAGCAGCCCCGCCGGTGACCACGGGGTCGAGGAGCTGCGGGACGGAGTCGCTGCCAAGCGCGAGCACACGACGGGTGAGCGGGAGAAGCGACATGGCGGCGGCCACCATCGCGATGAGCAGCGAAACCGACGCGAGACCGACACTGAGCCCGGCGTCGGTGGGGCGTCCGACGGCGAGCGCAGAGCGACCCGCGTGCGCGGACGCAAGGCACCACGCGAACGTCGCGAGGATCGCGAGAGGAACCGCAGCGGCGATGCGTAGTCGCGCGATGGTCGGTCCCTTGCGAAGCGTGCGGAAGAACTGGCCGGGCGCCTTCTGCTCGCCCGGCTCGAGGACGAGTGCGGCGATGGCAACGGCCGTCGCGACGCCCACGGCCACGGGGAAGAGAATGCCGAGATCCGCAATGACGAGGGCTCCGAACGGCGGCGGGACCGGCGCGCCACCGTCGACGACCGCAGCGGCGACAGCGCGGGCCTCGAGCACCGCAACGAGCAACGCCGCCGTGGCGGCGCCCCCGAGGGCGAGCACGAGACGAAGGAGCGCGCGGAGCACGGCGAAGTTCTACTACAGGTCAGGCCGCGTGACTCACACGGCTCGCGCCCGCCGCACTCAGCGGTGCGGGCGCGACTTCGCGAGCGGATGGGCTGAGTCGTACACCTTGAGGAGGTGGGCCACGGAGACGTGGGTATAGCGCTGCGTCGTCGAGAGGGACGCGTGGCCTAGCATCTCCTGGATCACCCGGAGGTCGGCGCCGCCGTCGAGGAGGTGCGTGGCGCAGGTGTGACGGAGCGCGTGGGGATGGAGGTCGGTGCGACCGACCGACGCGAGGCCGTACCGACGAACGAGGAGCTGGACGACGCGAGAGCTCAGGCGGCGGCCGCGGGTCGAAACGAAGACGGCGTTCGGATCGAGGAAGCGGGTGCGGAGATGGGCGAGCGTGCCACGGAGCGCGAGGTAGGCGGCGAGCGCCTCGGCGGCCTTGCGCCCAAGCGGGATGATGCGCTCCTTGCGCCCTTTACCGATGACTCGAGCGGTAGTGTCGCTCTCGGAGAGGGACAGCTGTTCGAGATCGAGGCCGCAGGCCTCGCCGACGCGGAGGCCGCCGCCGTAAAGCAGCTCGAGGATGGCGCGATCGCGAAGGACGAGCGCGTCACGACGGGCGCGCGCGATGTTCGTGGTCGCGGGTCGGCTAACGACGTTGTCCGTGTCGGGCGACTCGACGAGCGAGGCGGCGTCTTCGGCGGAAAGGAAGGTCGGGAGCTCGCGGCGGACCTTGGGGTTGGCGAGCTGTTCGGCCGGGTTCACGCGGGAGTGCCCCTTGCGCTTCATCCAGCGGCCAAAAGCGCGGACGCTGGCGATCTTGCGAGCGACCGAGCTCGGTTTGCAGGTGCGCGCGAGCTCGCCAAGCCAGGCGCGGAGGAGGAAGAGATCGAGCGAAGCCGTGAGCGCGGTGGTCGAGCGGCGGGGACGGCGGGCGGGGAGCGTGTCGGCGCGCGTGTCGACGAACGAGAGGAGCGCATCGAGATCGCGGCCATAAGCCGACACCGTGTTCGGCGACGCTCGGCGCTCGTCCGCGAGGTGGACGAGGAATTCGGATTTCAGGGCGCGGAGGTCCACGGGGGATCCCCTGAAAGTAGCGGGCCGAGAGGGGCAGGGCGAGGAAACGGGGTCGACCACTGCTAACCTCGCGGTTCCCTCGTGTTTCGCCGCCTCTGGCAAAAGCTCAAGCTCCTCTGGACGCTCGCAAAGTCCGAGCGGGCGACGCCCCGTGAAATCGGCTGGGCCGTCGCGATCGGCGCGTTCGCAGGATGCACGCCCGCAGTCGGCGTCCACGGACCGCTCGCCATGGGGCTCGCGACGCTCGCGCGAAAGAATCGCCTCTTCGCCTGGCTGGGCTCGCGCATCTCGAACATGCTGTTCCTGCCCTTCATCGCGCTCGCCGAGGTGCAGCTCTCCCATCGCATCCGTACCGGCGCGTTCGTCGATCTGACGCGCGGCGACATCCTCTCGCAGGCGCCGCACCTCCTCCTCGACTGGTGCCTCGGGTGCTTTCCCGTCGGCGCCATCATCGGCATCGTGATGGGTCTCGGCGCCTATGCGTTCGCTCACCACCGCGACGCGCGCAAGGCCCGGGCTGCCGCCGCTGACGCTGCGACCGCCGCCGCGTCGTCTTCGCTTACGCGGCCGACGCCCGCTGAACTTCCGCCACCGTCTTCGGGATCGCCTGCGTGAGGTTGTCGGGCGCGCCGTCCGTGACGAGGATGTCGTCTTCGATGCGCACGCCGATGCCTCGAAACGCAGCCGGGACCTTGTCGTTGTCCCGCGCGATGTAGATGCCCGGCTCGACCGTCAGCACCATCCCGGCCTCGAGCGGGCGCGCCTTGCCGCCGAGGTAGTAGTTCCCGACGTCGTGCACGTCCATGCCGAGCCAGTGACTCGTCTTGTGCATGAAGAACGGCTTGTACGCCTCGTCCTTCACCAGCTGCTCGACCTCACCCTGCAAGAGCCCGAGCTTCACGAGCCCCTTGGTGATCACGTCGACGCACGTCGTGTGGATCTGCTCGAGCGTCGAGCCCTTCACCGTCTTCGCGATGCCGGCCTCCTGCGCATCGAGCACGAGCTGGTAGATCGCTTCCTGCTCCTTCGAGAACTTGGCGCCCACCGGGAACGTCCGGGTCACGTCGGCCGCGTAGTAGTCGTACTCGGCGCCCGCATCGATGAGGAGCAGCTCGCCCTGCTCCATCTTCTTGTTGTTCTGGCGGTAGTGGAGAATCGTCGCGTTCGCGCCCGACCCGACGATGCTGCCGTACGCCGCGCGCTCCGAGCCGTGGGCACGGAAGGTCTCGAGGAGCATCGCCTCGACCTGGAACTCGTGCATTCCGGCCCTGGTCGCGCCCATCGCACGGATGTGCGCCTCGGCCGTGATGTCCGCTGCCTTGCGCATCGCAGCGAGATCGTCCTTCGACTTGAAGAGACGCATCTCGTGCAGGATCGTGCCCGGGTCGACGATCTCGACTGGCCACGTGAAGCCGAGCTTCGCGCGCGCGCGCGCGCGGTCGACGGCCTCGAGGACCTTGTCGTCCATCGTGCGGTTTACACCGAGCCGGTAATAGAGACGCTTCTTGTTCTGGAAGAGCTTCGGAAGCTCCTCGGCGAGCTTGTCGATCACGAACGCGTCGTCCGCGCCGAAGTGCTCCTTCGCGCCGTCCACGCCCCAGCGCGGCCCGTCCCAGATCTCGCGCTCGGGATCGCGCGAGCGCACGAACATCGTCGACCGGTACTCGGCCGTGCCGTCCGCACCTCGCGCCGCGCCCATCACGAGCACCGTCGCCGGCTCGTTGAAGCCCGTCAGGTAGAAGAGGTCCGAGTCCTGGCGGTAGTCGTGCTCGACGTCGTTGTTGCGCGTGAACACCGGCGCGGCCGGGAAGACGCACACGGCGTCCCCCTCCGTCGCCCGCGCGATGGCGACTTCGAGGAACGCACGACGACGCTTCGTGAAGAGCTCGCTGTGGCACGTACACATGACACCCATGGCTTGCCACGGCGACACGCGGGCGACAACTGCGCGGGCGAGGGGCGCAGATCTTGGCGGAAACGCGCGGTTCGGCTCGGCTCACTCGAGCAGCGAGAACACGACGAAGAGCCCGCCGAGGATCACCAAGCCAGCAAGCGCGAGCAGGAGCAGGCCCGACGCGCGGCTGAACGTGGGGCCCGATTTCTTCCAGGCCTTCCGCGTTTGGTTGGGCATCTGTGCCACGAGCGGGCGCGGCGAGCTCGCGGTCGCGAGAGGCAGCGGAGCTCGCGCGCCAGGCGGCCCGGACGGCTGCGGAAGCGGGGGCACCTGGTGCGGCAAAAGGGCCTGCTGCGGGTATGGCGCAAGGCCGTGCGTCGCCTGGGCTTCGTGAGCGACGACCGCGGCCATCGGGGTCCCGGGCGGCGGCCGTGAGGGCAAGGGCGTGAGCGTGTTTGAGCCGCGCGACGACACCGCGGGCGCAGACGGCGTCGCAGACGGAGGGCCGCTCATGTTCTTGCGGCTCCGCGGCGGCGGAGTCATCGGCGCGCTCGCCTGCGCACCAGGCGCTGCGCGCCGAATGGCCTCGGGAAGCTCCAGCGAGAGGACCGTCGCCCCCACGCGCAGCATGCGCGGGCGCGTCCACTCGACGGTCGCGCCGGTATACACGGCAGCACGACCGAGCCACGACCCGCGCGTGGACGAGAGGTCCATGATGAAGACGGTGTAGCCCTTGCGGAGCACCTTCACGTGCTCGCGCGAGACCTCGCGGTCCTCGATGATCAGGTCGCAGTGGGGCCCGCGGCCGATGAGGTATTCGCGACCCTCCTCTTTCAAGAAGAGCTCGTCGCCGAACGGCATCCCCTCGACGACGCGGATCCGCGGGGCCTCCATCCGGAGCGGGGCGCCGGGCATGGGGTACGTGACGTCGACGTCGGGCGACGGCGGAAGGAGGCTCGGGTCCCTGCCCTCGACCGCGAGCACGATGCTTCCGATCTGGATCTCGTCGCCCGGCATCACGAGTCGGCGCGAGCCGGCGTCGAGCGGGACATCGCCGATGGCGCAGTCAGCCCCGAGCGCGATGAGCGCCACCTCGCTGATCTTCGCATGTTCCTCGTCGACGCCCGGGACATCGACGCGGATCTCGCAGCCGGCCGCGCGCCCAATCGTCAGCGCGCCCGGTCCGAGCTCGATGCGTCGGGTCTCGAGAAAACAGCCGTCGGGAGGCACGACTAGGTACACGCACGGGCGAGTCTCGCACGTTCGCCCCCCTTGCCCAAGTGTGCCAGAGGGGTCGTTCGCCGCAGTACGTCATTTTCGTGGGCCCGACCCCGCGTGCAAAGTTGGCCCGCGCGAAGGTCACGCGCGACACTTTCA
>JAYSXP010000070.1:0-6727 GCA_043717125.1 Polyangiaceae bacterium
TTTCTCGACGTTCCGAGCTACTTCCCATAAAGGTTACATCTATCGGTTGGGCCGCTGCCTGGGGGTTTTTAATAGTTGCCTCCAAAAAGGGTGCGTAACCGATGGGAGTGTAGGCGGCTGTTAAACCCCGCCGGCCAAATTCGGCAACCCCTTGTTGGTTAATATCCCAAATTCCGGCTGCGTGTTCGGCTATTTTATGCGTTAAATTAAACCACTGGCTGTCAGGTTGTTCCACATTAAGAAGGTAAACGGCCTGCGTTATTTGTTTTATGGCGGCCTGACCCAGTTCTTTTTCTAAAAAGAGTGGGTAAAATTCGTGAGGAGCTATCACCAGTTGGAGGCAATTTAACCCTGCCGAAACTTCCGGCAATTGGTCAATTAGTATTTCAGCCAGCAGACCGTTTTTGGCAAACCCATACTGAAAGATACGGGCAATGTCTTGCATAAATATATTGCCGGAACCGGCCACAAAAAGTTTAACCTCTTGAATTTGAGCCAATGAGCGAGAACGCTCATAAACTGAAAAAGATGGCGTAGTTTTCCTTTTTGGTACTTTAGCGGACTCCTGCGTAGAGATTAGTTTTGAAGAAGCAGGAAGGATTTGAACCTGACTGGTAAAACCAAGTAATTCCGGTTTTAATTCAACCGTGCTTGAAAACTGGCGGGTATTTCCTTTACTATCGACAATACTTACTCGTAAAATATTAGAGCCGCTGGAATAGCGCCTTGCGTCCAACTCAAACCGCCCGGCAAATCCGCAATGACGTTCTAATTGGAGGGGCCGTTTTAATAAAACTTCCGATCTCTCCAGACCATAATAAGCTTCTCCCAAACCTGTACCTTCCAAAAATACTCCCACCGTTTTTATATGGCCCTGCGAAGAAGCAGCCCAGCCAACCACGGTCACATAAAGGGAATTTAGTTTTTCAAGCTGAGGCGGCTCCAAGTAGCCCTGGATTACTTCTTCAAAGGGTTCTTTGGCAACCTGGTGTAAAGTATTGGTTACGATTTTCAGATTCCGCATCAAACGAACAGTGCGGGTATCTTGTAAAGCCTCAAACTGGCCCTTCCATTGCTGTATCTGGCTGGTTAAAGATTGTTGTACTTTTTTGGCTTTTAGCGCTTCATCATTTAAAGTATCTATTTCAAATTTTTGCTGCTCAATGATAGACTGATAAGCAGCTTCAAGCTCCTGGCGTTTCAACAGATATGTTTCATTAAAAGAAGCTTCGACACTATTTATGAAAGTCGTAGTATTTTGAACTTGTTCAGAAACAATTTCGGTAAGCAGCTTTTTTCCGATTATTTTTCCGATTAAAAGCTCAAATTTTTCCATTTCAAGCTGTTCGTTCAGGGCTTTAGCCCTTAATTCCTCGTGTAAAATTTGATTTAGATTTGCAGCATGCACCCACTCATTGCGGCGAAAACTTCTTACAGTGTCATCAAATTGTTTTTCATACGGGAAATTTCCAGGAGTTGTTTGGCTTCTTTTGATTTCATCTGCAATTTGCCTGAACATGCTACCCAAACGACTCTGTTGTCCTCGCGCATATTCTAAAAGTAACTCACGCGGTTCCTGGCTTAAATCCATCGCCAACTCATATAGGTTCGACCACTCCCTTCGGAAAAAATGAAGACGCTGCTGCATTCCGAACAAATCGTAAAATTTCGTTTCACCCGGGTGAATTACCCCTGCCGGTATACCGGCTGCCAGGCAAGTGATAGCACCGTGTAAGCTGCTGGTAATAGAAATTGCAGCATGCAGTAATATGTTAGCGACATCATTCCGCCGCATTCTATCGGGCATTAGGACGAAACTGTTACCAGACACCTCGTTTAGTTCCGCAAGTAGCTGGCTATCGCCGGTATAATGAGTAATGGGTAAAAGAACCACCTGGAGGCCAGTTTGATTTTGTATTTTTAGTAAAGTAGCCGCAATATCGGTTAGTTTCGCTATACCGTTAACTGCCGCTGGAATTGTTTGAAAAACCAGGTAAGGTTGTTGCCAATCAAATCCGGTAATATTGGGGGAAGCAGTTAAGAACTCGTCTGGCTCAGACGGTTGGTTCCTGCCGTGGTATGGGATTAACCAGCCCAGGTCGGGTACTACTTCAGCATAGAGGTTACGACCGGTAAGCGCGTCCAGGTTATCCTTTGCCAGTATACCTCGTAACATTATTCTGTTTAACCTGGGAATAATATCAGCCAACCGGCCAGCCGAGTCGGGCGAAGTTATACTGCTGGAAATACCGGTTGAAATCCAGGCTTTGTAAGGTACATTCAAATAAGGCGAGCTGAATACCAGGTCTGTTGGATGAGGCAGGCTGGATACCAGACCTTGCCGGGCATAAATATCCAAAAAAAGATGGTCCTCGGTATGTACAACCTCTCCACCCACAAGTAATATGGCATCAACTCGAGTGTCTAATAGATAGGGGTCGTAGGCGGAATACAACTCACCATCAATTGTTGCGCCAGTTGGTGTTATATGGATAAATTGTGCTTCCGGTAAAAGTTTAGCTAAGTGTTCGTTACAAATTGGGGCAAAATATTTATCACCATAATTATCACAGTCTGCAAAACTTAATAGGCCAATTTTCATGTACCAGATGCTTTTCTATAATTACTCAGATTAAAGTTTTTTTTGTAAATAATTACGGAGGTGTGAAAGAATATTTTTATTCTGTAGCACATTTAATTGTTGTTCCAGTTCTTTAGCCCATTGCTGGGCGGCTCCAAGTTCAATGGTTAATTGCCGGTCCTCTTCCAGGCTTTTTTCCTGTTCCAACCGCAATTTTTCTTCCAACTCAGCTACCTGTTGTTGCATACTGCTCACCCAATGTTCGGCCCCACCCACCCGATGAATTAACATATTTCGTTCATAATTAAGCAGAATTTCTGTACTTTCGCGGGCTTCACCCAGCCTTAACAACAAACTATCATTTTCACGCTTACTTAGAGCCAGTTCTCGTTCGTACCGCTTTAACAGCGCGTAAGCACCATCCGCGCTTAATTCATCATAACCAGGTGAAGCTTTAAGCAGTTCGGTTTGTTCGGCTGGCCGCTTCTGCCAGAGTGTGCCACGCGGATGCTCGTCATCTTCAGGTGCTACACTGGTACAGTAAACCAGCGAAATCAGGTTACGGGTCATATCTGGCGGACAAGTAATCTCCAGGGGATAGCCATGAAAGGCCGTAGGAGTAATGCTAAATAGTATGCAGCGGTTAAAAACCGGCAGTATACGTTCGATACAGCGGGTCATATTAGCGTTCCAGAGTTCTAAATGGCCGCCGAACTCTTCTTCCCATCCAGGAGTTAAATAAAGCAAAAGGTTAATACGCCGGTAAAGTTTAAGCTGCTCGTGATAATTCCCATCGGCATGGACTGCCAGTAATCCTCCTCTCGGACTGATTTGGAGTCCTCGGCCAATCTGGTAGGGGTCAGGTAGGAGCGCAGAAATGCCGGTAAGTTTTTCCAGAAAACGCAACATTGGAGGGCTACTGAGTAAATGCATTATTTGTTGAGCAATAGGGCTGACTATTTCAATCGACCCGACTGCTTTTTTTTGTATACCTTCGTTATAAACCTGGGTCCATTCTTTCGCCGCAACTTTGGCTGAAGGAAATTGTTGAGCGGCCAGTTCAGCGGTGGCAGTGGGCAGAAAGTTGTCAAGCACTACAAAAGGGAATGGTTCAGCCCCCCGGTAAGCAACTTTATGCTGTTCTGCCAGTTCATCAAGATTAGCTGGCAAGGTCAATTTTACAGTTTCTTCTAAATTAATCACAGTCGCTTTTACTCCCTATCAACAGTAGGACTTCATTTAATTACCTATGCAATTATCCAACCCGGTATTTGTAACTTGAAATACCCGCTCTTTTTACCCGGCATCCAAATTTTTGGTACGCTGTGCTAATTCATTCGCCCACTGCCGAGCCATTCCAAGTTCGAGAAGCAATTGTTTACGTTTTGCTGTATGGGATTTGCGCTGTTTCAAAAGCTTTTCGTGCAACTCGGCTTTTTTTTGTTCCAGTAGTTGAGCCTGTCGAAAATTAGCTTTCAAGCGGTCATTAAGAGAATTATTACCGTTGCCAAACAAAATATGCTGATTCTCTAGAGCCTCACTTAGCTGCATTACCAGGCTATTATATTCTTGAGTGGCTTGTTGAGCTTCGGTTTCATATTGTCCCAAAAGAGCCAGCGTTTGAGTTTTATTTAACTCGGTCAGGTCTAAAGAGGCTGGTATAGTTTGACCGGGCTCAGGGCGGATTTGCCATAGAGTACCCCGGTTGTAGAGGTTATCCGCCGGACCGGGCTGGGAAGTACAATAAACTAGACTTATAAAGTATTGGCGCACACCCGGAGGGCAGGCCACAATTTTAGGGCAGCCGTGATGAAGATTAGAAAAATTGTAAATTACGGCACGATTGTAGACAGAATCAATCCGATGTACACATTCGCGCATTTCCTCATCCCATATTTCAAGCTGGCCGCCATATTCTGCCCGCCAATCCGGGTTGAGGTAAACTACCAGGCTAATCCTGCGGTACAATCGGTGAATACCGTGAACATTCGCGTCAATATGAATTTCTTCAAAGCTCTCATTTTTGAAACTTTGTAGGGAAGCAATATAGTATGGATCAGGTTGAAGGCCAGAAATACCAGTAAGGCTCTCCATAAACTTTAGCATTTGTGGGTGGCTGGATTGGAACATGAAATTTCGCCAGAGTTCATCCATTCCATCCAGGTCCATAAAGTCATAATTTTTTACATTGGTTATGACATCCGGTTTCCAGCTTGTTTGAGGTATATTTTGTAAACGTTGAGCTAAGAAATCGGCAACCGGCTTCGGGAAAAAGTCGTCCAGGATTACGTAAGAAAATGGCTCGGTATTTTGGATTCGGTCTGAATTAAGAGAATCTACTTCCCTCAAATTGGAAAAGAAATTTGTGGTAACACTATATGACCCGACCATGCTCTTTTAATTTTCCTACCCTTTGTTTTTTATTACCAGACAGAAATTTAATAAGGAGGGAAAGTCACTAGATGGTGCTTAACTATGCTTGTTTCTTTCCGTCTAAAGCAAAGAATAAGCGTACCTATAAGTTATAACCTTCACCTTTATCGTACCCTATAAGGGAATTTGGTGCAACTATATGTTGTAAAGTTGTTTTTCAAACAGGACAACTTCAGGAACCTATTATGCTCTTCCCGCCCAACTTTTAATTTAATTACCAACCTTTACCCTATCAGCAAAGAGCCTCCGGCATCAATCTATATCTCACTGCCACTGATATGCCTGGAGGAATTTGATACCAAAAAAAAGCACCAGCTCCGCTACATCTTCCGCCGTGCCGGGTTCCAGAACCGCAACCTTTTCCGGGAATTGCACTGGGACCTTTACTTGTTCGGTATTACGGTGTTCAGTTTTGGTCTCAATGTTGGTGCGAATAGCGCCTGGGCAAATTACATTTACTCTTACTTTCCATTCAGCCAGTTCCAGGGCAATCATCTTGGCAAAAGCTACCTGACCGGCTTTTGAAGAAGAGTAAGCCGAAGCACCTGTATTACTAAAATTACGTGTGCCATTGACAGAAGATGTGATAACTACTGCCCCACTCTGTTTTTTTAAGAAGGGGACAGCATATTTGATCGTCAAAAAGGTGCCTTTAAGGTTGATATTAAGGACTCTATCCCATTCTTCCGGTTGTAAATCTTCCAGAGGAGCCAGTACTCCATTGACGCCAGCATTGGCAAACACAATATCAAGCCGTCCCCATTTGTCTGCAATAGCTTGAATCGCCTGTTGCATTTGTTCCACATTAGAAACGTCAGCTACCAGAGATAAAACTTCGCTTCCATTTTGCTCAAGTTCCTGAACAACCCTGTTAAGCTCGTCCTGACTATAATCAAGGGCGGCTATTTTTACGCCTTGCTTCGCCAGCAAAATTGCCGAAGCCTTTCCAATCCCTGAACCTGCCCCCGTCACAAGGGCTACTTTACCGTTAAAATTGCTCATTTAACCTAACCTATAATCTTTCTATAACTTGTAATTATTAAGCGTCCGAAGATGTCCGGTAGTCATTTCCAACTGAGTTTATTTCAAGCTAAATACCTGCTTTTGAGCTTACCCCACACTACTCAAAGGCTGCTTACATACAACCCTGAAAAGTGTTCCAAAATCTTTACTTTTGATAATTTGTGGAATTAGCTAGCAAAATAACGACCATATCATGAATTTGAGGTAGGTATTAAGTCTAAACATTTAGCCTACATATTTATCAATAGGACTTTCGCTTGGGAAGCTTGCCAAGAGTGCTAAACTTTAGCAATGCTAACCAATAAACAATATATCGAATATTTGATCAGTACGCCGGTCAATTACACTTGCAGTAACTTGGCCGAGCATTTGGAAAATGTCAGTCACGATACTGTCAGTGATTTTCTGAGTAGACAACATCTTACCGCTCGTGATTTGTACAAATTAGTGCGGCCTCTACTCAATTATTTGTAAAGCGTTTTCGCTAGTTCAAATTATTTAAGGATTCCACGTTTTTTTCTTTTATAGAAGGGGAAATTAAAATGTTTAAGCTTAGAGGCTGGGGTTGGACCATAATAGGAACCAACAGAGTCGCTAAGACTAAGAATAAGTGCAAAGTGAGCTTGAGAACAGTCTATTTCAGGTCTTTTATGATAAATTAACCCTAAAACGAAGAAAATTGGAATTTTT
>JAYSXP010000008.1:0-7608 GCA_043717125.1 Polyangiaceae bacterium
GTTCGCGATCCACGCGCCGACGATCCTCTTCGAGGTCGCGCTGCACGGCGAGGCCATCAACGACGTCGCGTCCTTCCGCCTGACGATGCCACCTCCCGACGCACCGCCGGTCGCGGTCCGCGCGCGGAGCCTGTACGTCGTGGAGCGAGAGTCCGACGTCTATTCGCGGCTCACCGCGCGCGCGTTCGATCGCCTCTACGACGAGCTCTATAGCCTCTTCTTCCGGGGCGACCCGCGCGTTCCCCTCCGCGTCGACGAGGAGTGAGCGGCGCGTTCTTGCGCACCGCCGCGAAGCGAAGGGTGGATCCTAGAACCACCACTCGTGCCTCGAGCGCGCCCCGTTCCGGGCGGAATTTCCCCCAAAGAGCCGATGTAAGCACCTGCCCGACCTGGGCACATGCTTCGCAGAGGTCGTGCCCATGGCGATCGACCTCCTCAAGCTGACCCGCGGCCTCACCATCGCTTCGATGCTCGCCCTCGCCGGCGCGGCGACGGGCGCGTGCTCGTCCGAAGTCCCGAGCGACACATCGTCGGACGACGGCTCGGGCTCGTCGACGGACGACATCACCTCGGTGAACCAGTCGGCCGTGAAGCGTCAGTCGATCGGAAATTGCTGGCTCTACGCGACGACGAGCTGGCTCGAGGCGCTCCACAAGGCCGCGACCAACGAGGAGCTCAACACCTCGGAGTCCTGGCTCACGTACTGGCACTGGTACGAGCAGCTCGCGAACGGCCGCGCCGGAGAGGAGATCGAGACGGGCGGCGGATGGGAGACCGCAGCGGGCCTCATCGCACGCTACGGTGTCACGCTCGAGAAGGATTTCATCCACGCCGAGGCCGACTCCGAGATGTCCTCGCGACAGTCGTCGGCGCTGAACGCCGCCAACATCTCGCTGAAGAGCGGCGCCTTGAAGGACGCCGTCGCTCGGCGCGACACGAAGGCGATCCGGAAGGAGCTCGACGCCGCGTGGCAGCTCGACGCAGCGACGACCGCTCGAATCAACGCGGTCTTCGGCGAAGGCGTGGAAAAGACGCTCGATCGTGCGTACGTGGCGGCTGCGCCGGGCAACGGCGTCATCCGCGCGATCGACTTTCCCGCGCGGCTCAAGGACGCGCAGAGCGGTCAGTTCGTGAAGGCCACGCTCGCCGACGCCATCGGCACCGGCACCTCCTGGAGCCCGCGGCAGGGTAAGTTCGCCTTCAACTCCGTCGCGTATCCCTCGGACGCGGTCGCGCGCCGCGGCTTCTGGAAGCGCGTGCAGAAGGCGCTCCACGACGAAGTGCCTGTCATGATCTCGTGGAAGGTCGATTTCAACGCGCTGACGCCAGACAGCCATTTCTCGCTCGAGCAGCTCCAGTCGCGCGGTCCCGGTCGGCACGGTGGCCACATGACCGTCGCGCACGACTACCAGGCCGACGTGCCCGGCATCGGCATCCTGAAGGCAGGAGAGCCGGCGACGAAGGAGCAGATGGAGAAGGCGCTCTCCGACGACACGAAGATCGTCTTTCTGCGCGTGAAGAACTCGTGGGGTGGTATCCGGCCCGACCGCTGGAACCAGGCGGCGATCCCCGGGTATCACGACCTCGACTACAACTACCTGAACGGCCCGATCAAGGATTGCCCCGGCGAGGACGCACCGGCCGATCCCTCCGTGTGCACGGGAACAGTCGTTCCCTTCGGCGACGCGGTCCTACCGCCGGGCTACTGAAGCACGGCGCGCGGACGAGCTCGAGCAAGGAAGAGCTCGCGGACGAGCGCGAGCAAGGACGCGCGAGGCCGCTGCGTCCGCGCGCGTTCTGTGCCACGCTCAAAGGTGGTGAGTGTCCACGCCGACAACGTCCTGCGCGCCCTCACGGACGACGGCGCGTTTCGCGTCCTCGCATGCGACACGACCGCGACCGTCCGCGGCGCGATCGAGGCCCAGCAGCCCGAGACGCCCGAGCTCACACGCATCTTCGCAGACCTCCTCACGGGCGCGATCCTCGTCCGCGAGAGCATGTCCCCGGACCACCGGCTCCAGGTCATCCTCCAGGGGGACAACCCCCGCGCCCGGATGATCGCAGATACGCATCCCGACGGGTCGACGCGCGGGCTCATCCAGATGCCGCCGGACGTGAAGGAGATGCCGATGGGAGAGAAGGGCCTCCTGCAGGTCGCGCGCACGCTCCACAACGGCTCGCTCCACCAGGGCGTCGTGGCGGTTCCCGCCGGGTCGAACAGCGTCTCTGCGGCCCTCATGGCGTACATGCAGGACTCGGAGCAGACGGTCACGGTGATTGCCGTCGGCTGCCACCTCTCGAACGGAGAGGTCGCCGCGGCGGGGGGCTACATGGTGCAGCTGCTCCCCGAGCTCGCCGAAGGGCCGCTCATGGTGATGACCGAGCGCCTCAAGGACTTCGAGGACATCGTCCCGCTGCTCGCGCAGGGGCGCGCGACTCCCGGCGAGCTGCTCGCGGAGACGCTCTTCGGAATGCCGTACACGACCGTCAGTGACCGCGGGGTGCACTTCGGTTGCCGTTGCAGCTCGGAGCGCCTCGCGCAGAGCCTCGCCTCTCTTCCGCGCGACGATATCGAGTCACTCATGGAGGGCGGCAAGCCCCTCGACATCGAGTGTGACTACTGTCGCAAGCGATACGAGTTCACGCTCCAGGAGCTGCGGAGTCTGATCGACGCCAACTGACCGCGCTGGTGGCCGTCGAAATTGGTCGGCGCGGATCGCCTCGAAGCCGCTCGCCTCGAGCGACGCCGTAGAGCGGGCGCGGAACTGCATGCCGGTCGCGGTGCTCGCTTGCTCGAGCATTTACGGAGAGCTCGAGAACGACGACGCCGCGCCGCCGACGAACAGAGCGGTCGTGACGCCCAGGCACCCCCGGGGAACGCCTTATCCATGCGAAAATAATCAAGTTCGTTGCGACCGCGCGCGCTGAGCGATTTCCGGCACTTGCAGCGTCTCGTAAAAGTCTCGGTAGTTTTTTGTAAGCCACCGGCTTGCATCAACCTACATCATCGCTACTCCTAACTCAGCCCAATGAAGCTCTCTTTGACCCGCCTCCCCCTCATGATGCTCCTCGCTGCCAGCACCGCCGTCGCGTGTGCGGCCCCCGACGACCATGGCGACGAAGCCTCGCAGAACGATGAGGAGGACCTCACGAGCCTCACCGCTCGCGCGCGTAAGCTCGAGTTCGCCGGCTACGTCTACGTGAACGAAGGCGCGGCCGACGCGGAGATCCTCCGCGCGGTGAAGCAGCAGACGCAGTCGGCGTTCGGCGCGCTCCGCACCGCGAAGGTCGGCGTCAACAGCCGCGAGCTCAAGGACGTCGACCCGGCCACGTTCCTCAAGACGCCGGTCTCCGTCGTCGACCCGGCGACCCCCGGCGCGCCGCGCAAGATGACGAAGGTCGCGTACACGTATACCGACAACGCGCTCGTCCCGATCCCCGCCGCGAGCCGTTCGGCGATCTCTCTCGCGCTCCTCGGCAACGGCTACGCGTCGAAGACGGACCGCATCCTTCCGGAGTGCACCGACAACGACAAGGAGGCGAAGGAGTTCGTCGGCTCGATCTGGTACGTGTTCAACCCCTCCGTCGACACCTGCAAGCCCGCCATGGTCGCCGAGCAGCAGAAGATCGACGCCGACAAGCGCGGCCTCGCCGCCGGTCAAGTCCCGCTCAGCGAGGTCACCCGCCTCTACATCCCGATGCAGGCCAACCTGAAGTCGGTCTCGCAGACGACCGCGCTCAAGTACCCCGAGTACGACCGCCTCTACTCGGGCGGCGTCGAGCAGGGCAAGCTCGTGGTCGGTATGGTCTCCGGCATGATGGCCGACTGGGCTGCCGGCGAGCACCACGACACGTTCGAGGATGGTGGTTACGACATGTGGTACGAGGGCCTTCGCGAGGTCTTCAAGGCTCGCCCCGGCTTCAAGCTCACCGCGATCGAGCCCCAGGCCGACGCGCTCAAGTACAAGGTCGGCGCGACCAACGTGACCTTCGCGTCCTTCGACGACGTCATCGCGTTCGAGCTCGACAACAAGAACCCCGCTGGCGTCACGTACGCGAACCGCGACGCGCTTCGCAAGGTCATCGCCGATACGCTCGCGCGCCACTACATCACGTTCGAGGTGCCGGTTCAGGTCACGATGGGCGGCACCACCAAGCCCGTCACCATCAAGCTCCAGTCGTACTTCGGCGCAGAGACCGACTCCACGCCTCACAAGCGCCTCATCAAGACGAGCGACATCTTCGTCTACAACGGCCACTCGTACATCGGCTACGGCCCGCTCGACCCGAGTCGCTTCACGGCCGCGGATTTTCCGCCGAGCTACCAGGTCATGAACGTCAACGGCTGCGTCTCGTACAACTACTACGAGAAGGACTACATCCCGCTCAAGCAGGGCGGTACGAAGAACCTCGACCTCGTCTCGAACGGCCTCGAGAGCTGGGTCAACGAGTCGGGTCCCGCGATGGGCCGGTTCGTCGGCGCCTTCATCGACGGCAAGCAGAACTCCTACAGGGACATCCTCAAGGCCGCGCAGTTCACGTACTACGGCTACGACTGGGGCATGGACGCTCTCCGCGTCGTCGACGGTGAGGTCGACAACAAGTACAAGCCCTCGAAGACGCCCATCACGGTGCGCTGAGAGAGCCTCCTGGAACGCACCTTTCTGGCCGTCGATTTCGACGGCCCATTCCTCGACGAAGTCGCCGCGCTGGCAAGCCGCCTGCGCGGCGACCCGCGTTTGTCTTCGGCACGCTGGGCGAAGCGGGACACGCTCCACACCACGCTCCGGTTCTTCGGCGACACGAGCGACGCGCAGCAGAAGGCATTGCGGGCCCTCGTCGAGGAGCTCGCCCGCGGCGCATCGCCCTTGCTCGTCACCGCGCCGCTCGTGCACGGCTTTCCGGAGCCCGCTCGCGCGCACGTCCTCGTTCTCGACGTCGTCGATGCTGCGCCGGAGTCGATCCTCTCACGGCTCGCCGCGCAGGCCGAGACCGCGGCGGTCGCGCTCGGCTTCGCCCGCGAGACGCGGCCGTACCACGCCCACCTCACGCTCGCGCGCATGCGCAAGCCGGTGGACGTCGCGTCGCTGGCGGGTGAGGCCGCGACGCTGCCGTCCGGGCACGTGACGGCCATCACGCTCTACGCGAGCCGTTCGGGCCCCTCGGGCGCGGTCTACGTGCCGCTCACACGAGTCGCATGGCCGGTGGCCTGACGTTCTGAACGACCCCGCCTACCGCCCAATCAGTGCCTCGCGGACGCCTTCGTGCTCGAGCGTGTCGAACGCGTGATGAGCGCCCAGGTCGAGGAGCACGCGGGGCTCGAAGCCGCCGGTGCCGACGCCCACGCACTCGGCGCCGATGCCTTGGGCCGCGGAGACGTCCTTCGGTGTGTCGCCGATCACCACCACGCGACACTCTGCGAAGGGGAGGCCGAGCGCCGCGGCGCCACGCTCGGCGCCGACGCGCAGGAGCTCCGTGCGGTCCTCGGCGTCGCAGCCAAAACCACCGAAGCCGAACGTGGTGTCGAGCGAGCCGCGCGCGAGCTTTGCGTAGGCGCCGCGCTTCACATTGCCCGTGCCGAGGCCGACGGCGATCCTGCCGGCATCGTTCGTGAGCCACGCGAGGATGCCCTGGACACCGGGAAGGATGCGATAGGACTCCGCCTTCGGGACCTCGTCGTGGAGACGCTTCAAGTAGAGCTCGAGCAGATGGTCGACGGCGGCATCATCGCTCGCGGCGGCGCCACCCTCGCGTAAACCCCTCCGGACGATCGCGCGGTCGGTCATCCCGGCGAACGAGAAGTCGAGCGCGGTCGCGCCTCCAGGGCCGCGGAGATCGTCGAACGCGCCGCGCATGGCGCGACGTCCCGCGCCGCCGGTGAGCAGGAGCGTGCCGTCGATGTCCCAGAGGAATACGGTCGGTCGCATCGAATGCCGTTGCCCTAGGGTAGCATGCGCCATGACGTACCTGTTCGAGACGGAGGAGCACGCCCAGCTCCGCGACAGCGTCCGGCGCTTCGCGCAGAAGCACATCGCGCCTCATGCACACGCCTGGGAAGAGGCGTGCGAGTTCCCGCGCGAGCTCTACACGACGGCCGCAGAGGCGAACCTCCTCGGCATCTCGTATCCCGTGGCGGAGGGCGGTGCGGGCGGAGACGTGACGCATGCGCTCGTCGCGGCGGAAGAAATGGTGCTCTACGGCCACTCCGTCGGCACGTGCGTCGGGCTCAACAGCCATGGCATCGCGCTGCCGCCCATCCTGCGCGTAGGCACCGACGACCAGAAGAAGCGCTTCGTGCTCCCCGTGCTCCAGGGCGAGAAGATCAGCGCGCTCGCGATCACCGAGCCGAATGGCGGCAGCGACGTCGCGAGCCTGCGCACGAAGGCCGTGCGCGACGGTGACCACTACGTCGTCAACGGCAGCAAGACGTTCATCACCTCGGGCTGTCGCGCCGATCTCGTGACCACCGCGGTTCGCACCGGTGGGGAAGGGCACGGCGGCATCTCGCTGCTCGTCATCGAGCGAGGAACGCCGGGCTTCACCGTGAGCAAGAAGCTCCAGAAGACCGGCTGGTGGGCGAGCGATACCGCCGAGCTCCACTTCGAGGACTGTCGCGTGCCGGCGTCCAACCTCCTCGGCGAGGAGAACATGGGATTTCTCACGATCATGGTGAACTTCGCGACCGAGCGGCTCTTCCTTGCCGGGCAGTGCGTCGCGATCGCCGAGCTCGCCTACCGTGAATCCGTGAAGTATGCACGCGATCGCAAGGCGTTCGGCCGCACGCTGATGGGACACCAGGTGGTGCGCCACAAGCTTGCCGACATGGTCACGAAGGTCGCCGCCGTGCGCGCGCTGGTCAGCGAATGCGCGGTGCGCGTCTCACGCGATGAGCAGGTCCCGGGGCTGGCGGCGATGACGAAGAACGCCGCCACGGACATGTGCTCGTTCGTCGTGGATCAGGCCGTCCAGATCCACGGCGGCAACGGGTACATGCGCGAGTATCTCGTCGAGCGTTTGTATCGCGACGCGCGCCTCTACCCGATCGGCGGAGGCACGCGCGAGATCATGAACGAGATCATCGCCAAGACCGAGGGCTACTGAGCCCTCGCTACGGACAGCCGGTCTTGTAGATGCCGACGAAGGTCGAGCACAGGTCGTTGTCGGTGCCGGCCGTCTCCTTCGACTGGTCGCAGTTCTGCTTGAACGACGGGCTTTCGATCTTCGCGCAGCAGGCCGCGAGCTTCGCGCAGGCCGTGCCGCCGCTCGTGCTGGCCGTGCCGCAGGCGGGGAGCTTGCAGCCGTCCGAGCACGACGATGAGCGAATGCGGCAGTCCGAGCACTCGGCCGACGGATCCGGACACTTGGTGAAGCAAGCCGTGTCGCCGCAGGCGCAGGCACTGAAGCACGCGATGTACGTCCCGCACGGACCCGAATACGTGCGCGACTTCCAGCCGGCGCCGTAGCATTCGGCGAACTTGCCGTCACAGGCGTTGGCGAAGCAGTCGTCGTACTGCTTGACCTCGGCGGCCGTGCAGTTGCTGGAGGAGGTGCCGCCGCACTTGTCGATCCCGCTGGCGAACGTCCCCGACGTCCCGGAGGTGCCCGACG
>JAYSXP010000071.1:0-6711 GCA_043717125.1 Polyangiaceae bacterium
GACAACTCCGAGATCGTCGCGTCCTACGTGCACGCGCTCGCGCGTGCCGGTCAGACCCGCGAGGCGCGCGGCATCCTCGAGCGCGCGCTCCAGCGCTTCGAGTCCAGGGAGCTCGAGGCGCTTCTGCTGTGGCTCGACCAGGGGGCGCCGGCAGGTGAGGCTCGCGAGGGGCGCGACGCGCGAAGCGGCAGCAAGCGAGCGTTCGTCGACACGAAAACGAAGGCCCGCGTGGCGACGGACAGGAAGCTCCCGAGGGACCGAAAGCTCGCGCAAGTCCTCGTGCGCGGCCTCTCGCATCTCCCTCTCGACGCGCGCCAGCGAAAGCGGGCCCTGGTGCTCGCGCGCGACGCGCTCGCCGAGGCCGAGGCCGCGCAGCAGCTCAGGGCTGTGGTCGCGGCTGCTTCGGGGCCGCCGAAGCGCAAAGGAGACGATGTCGCGGGCCTCGCCGCGGCTGTCGCCTACGCGATCGTCTACGTCGACCACCTGCCGCTGTCGCATGCGGAGGTCGCCGCGCCTTTCCGCGTCGCCGTGGCTCGTCTGAGGGGGCGCTTTGCCGAGCTTCGCGCGACGCTCGACATCATCCCCGGAGATGCCCGCTACGCGTCCACGCGCACGCGCGGCTTCTGAGCTCTTCCGGAGAGCGCCGAATACGAGGCGGAATAGGACCGCAGGCTCGTCCATAATGCCACGCATCATGCGAAGGCCCCTCGCCGCTGCGTTGCTCTCGACGTTCCTCCTTGCTCCGCGCGCCCATGCGCAGCGGGCAGCCGTGCCCGCTCCACCGAGCGTCGAGGATCCGATGCTGCTGCCGGTGCCGCGCGCCAAGATCGAGGTCGCGACGTGGGAGGTCGCGCTGCAGCACGTGCGGGCGCGCTCCACGGATCTGCGCGTGGCCGCATACGCGGTCGAGCGTGCCGAGGCGCAGCAGCGCGTCGCGCTCGCCGGTGCGCTGCCGTCACTCAACGGCACCGCGGCCTTTACGCACCAGATCATCACCACGGACACCCCGCAGCCCATCGGCTTCGGCGCTGGAGGGGTCGAGTACAAGACGTTCACGTCTCCGGCCTCCGACTACTTTACGGGGCAGCTCGTCGCCACGCAGCCGCTCCTTGCGCTGCGAGCGTGGCACAACATCGGGACGGCGCGCGTCGCCACCGACGCGTCGCGGCTCTCGTTCGAGGACGCAAAGCGTTTGATCGCGCTATCCGTCGCCAACTCCATCGTCGGCGTGGTGACGGCCGAGCGCATCGCCGAGCTCAATCGCGTCGGGCTCGTGAACGCGCTCCAGCGTGTCGAGCTCACGGCACGCAAGTCGGCGCTCGGTGGCGCGACCGGGCTCGACGTGATCCGCGCGCGACAGGACGTGGAGGTCGCGCGCGCGACGCTCGTAGCCGGTGACGAGTCGCTGCGCCAGTCGCGCGAGGCGCTCGGCCTTGCGCTCGGCCTGCCTGAGCAGGTCGGTGTCCCCACCAACGTCGACATCAGCGGCCTCGAGCGCGACGCCCGCGCCACGTGCAAGCCGGCAGCGACGATCGACGAGCGACCCGACGTGGCGGCGCTGAGGACGCAGCTCGACGTCGCCTCGCGAAACATCAAGGACGTGAAGTACCAGTTCGCGCCGATCGTGAACCTCCAGTCAGGGCTCGCGACCACGACGACGGACACCGGCTCCTCCCCCAATACGACGTGGAACGTGCAGGCCGTGCTCTCCGTGCCGCTCTGGGAGGGCGGCGCGAGGTACGGCAACCTCCGGGACGCGCATGCGCAGGAGGCCATCGCCGAGCAGAAGCTCGAGGCCGGCCGTCGGACGGCCATCATCCAGGTCGACCAGGCGCGGCGCGGCGTGACCGTCTCGGAGGACCGCCGCCGCGTCGCCGCTGCCGCGCGCGACCTCGCGGCCGAGACAGACCGCCTCGTGCGCCTCGCGTATCAGGAGGGTCGCGGCACGAGCCTCGAGCTCATCACCGCGGCACAGTCGCTCCGCGAATCCGAGATCCAGCTGGCGCTCCGCGACTTCGAGCTCGTGAAGTCACGCGTGCTCGCGGTTCTCGCTCTGGCATCCTGCCCCTGGTGAACGACGGGCTCAGCTGGGAGGCGCAGCGGCTTCCCAGCCGGTGACGCGCGCGAGCTCACTGAGCGCGACGTTGTAGTCCATGAGCGCCTGGATGTGGTTCGCGCGCGCGAACACGTAGGCACGCAGGGGCTCGACGATCTGGCGCTCGTCCTTGGTACCGAGATCGATGGCATCCTGAACGCTCGAGATCCATCGCTTGGCGCGGTGCTCGGCGCGGTCCCAGTTTTCCTCGCGCGCCTTCGCCTCGGCCGCGGCCGCGTACTGGTTCTCGACCTCGACGGCGACGCCGCCGAGCGCATATCGCTCCAGCGCGCGCGCTTCTTCGAGCTGAGCCTCGGCGCCGTTGATGCGCGCGTTCTTCGGCAAAAGATCGAGCCCCCACTCGACGCCGAACGCGGCCGAGGCGCCGAAGCCGTTGAACGGGTCGCCGATCCACGCGGTGTTCTGCTGCGTAGCGCTCGGCGCGATCGAATACGAGAAACCGAGGCCGGCACCGATGTTCGGATAGAGCTGCGCACGGGCGAAATCGACTTGTGCGCGTCGTGCAGCGACGCCGGCGCGTGCGAGGTTGATGTCCGGACGGAAGAGCCGGGCAGCCGTCAGGTAACGGACGACGGGCCCCAACGTCGTCTCGGGGCGCTTGAGGGGCTCGTCCGGGATGTCGAAGGCCGTCTGTACGCCGGTGAAGAAGCGAAGGGCGGCGCTGGCGTACGTCTCGCCCTTCCTCGCCTCCGCGACGCGCGCGAGCAGCTCGTCGCGATAGATCTCGAGACGAAGGCGGTCCGGCTCCTCGACCGACGTGTCATTCGCGGCGAGCTTGGTCGCGACGTTCTCGATCGCCCTGTTCAGCTTCGAGAGGACGTCGTCCGCGATGTAGAGCGCGTCGCGCGCGAGCATCAGGCCGAAGTACGCGCGGCGCACGTCGGCGCGCACCTGCAGGCGGTACTTCTCGAGGTCCCACTCGTTGAAGCGAACCTGCGCCTCGGCGGCGCGCTTGATCGAGTCGATCTTGCCGAACGTGTAGATCGGGATCGTGCCGCGGACGCCGAACGAGAGAAACGGCTGAAAATCTGAGCCGAAGCCTTGGCTCAGTGCCGAGCGCGGCACCGCGTTGTAGAAGGGAGTTCCGCCGACCGTCGGAAGAACGCCGGTCGTCGCGTTCGCCGACCAGTACGAGTAGGGCGTGTACTTCGCCTCGTCGAGCTGCGCGTGAACGAACGCAAGCCGCGCGCGCGATGCCCAGAGGTTGGGGTGGTTGCGCTCTGCGAGCGTGAGGCACTCCTGGAGTGTGTACGCGTGCGGCCGGATCGTGGCGATCGGCCCGGGCGCGAGGATCGGTTCGCCGTTCTTGGGGACGTCTTTCTTGTCCGGCTTCGTGTCGTCATCGAGATCGAGGTCACCCGCGTGCGCGGGGACTGCCACGAACCCGAGTCCGCCGAGGAGCAACGTCGCTGCGACGAGGCGGTTCGCCCTCGTCGCCGTGCGCGCGTTCTGTCGGGGAATACGGCGCATCGACGGCATCTCGGCTGCGCGACACTATCAAACCGCCGAGGGCGTGACCAAGTAGGACGTCGCGCATCGGCACCCCTGACACCGATGTCGTGGGCAATTTCACGGCATCTCCGGCGCTAGCTCGGCCCGAAGCCGCGACGTCCACGCCGTTACGGGGGCTCTTCGCCCGTCGGGGTGTAGATGAAGCCCTCTTGCTGAAAGACGCAGAGGCGGTTTCCGCCGCGTCGCTTCGCCTCGAGGAGGGCGGCCTCGAGGGAGGAGAGGAGCGCATCCTTGGTGCGGACGTCGCGGCTCGGGAAGAGCGCGACGCCGAGCGAGGCTGTGACCTTCACCTCGCCCTCCGCACAGAACCCGGTCTGCGCGATGTCCCGCCACATGCGGGAGGCGACGACGAGCGATCCTGCGAAGTGGGTCGCGGGAAGCATGATGAAGAACTCGTCACCGCCATAACGGGCGACGACGTCCGTGTCGCGAACGGACTTCTTGACGACCTCCGCGACTCCGCGAAGGACGGCATCGCCGAGCGAGCGCCCGCCGCGCTCGTTGTGGACCTTGAGGCGATCGATGTCGAGGATGCAGCAGGCGAGCGGTTCTGTGTGCTTCTCAGCCCGCGCAAATTCGGCGGTGAGCCGCTCGTGCAGGTAGAGAAACGAGTGTGCCCCCGTCAGCTCGTCGAACGAGCGCAGTCGCTCAAGCTTCTGGCGCGCCGCGCGCATGCGATCGTGAGCGCGCTTGACACGAAGCGCGGACGAAACGCAGAGGAGGAGCTCGGTCTGCTCGAACGGCTTGCAGACGTACGCATCGGCACCGATCTTGAGCGCCTCGACGCGGCTCTTCGGATCGGTCTTCGCGAAGACGAGCGCGACAGGCACGAAGTCGTCGCCGCGCAGGCCCTTGATCGTGCGGCACGCGTCGACGCCGCTCACCCGCGGCATCACCGCGTCGAGGAGCACGACGTCGAGCCCGCCATTTGCGAACCGCGCGATGGCCTCCTGGCCGTCGGCGGCGGTCTCGACCTCGTAGCCGCTGGCCCGCAGGGTGCTCGCGATGAGGTCGCGGGTCTCGGCGTCGTCGTCGGCGACGAGGACGCGCGCCGGCCCCTCGGCGTCGGCCTGGAAGGACCGCGACGTGACGTCCGCTGCCATCGCGGCGCGCAGCATCGTCGACTCGCGGTCTGCCGAGAGCCCGTCGTCGTCGTAGGCGGGTCGTTCGGAGCGGGCCACGGCAGCTACACGATGCCCTACGGGGGGAGCGTGAGGCAAGGCCGTTACGTCCTCGTAGGGCGGGCTTCAGCCACGATCTTGCGGGCCAGTGTCGAGAAGCCGAGGTCGTCGAAACGAGCTTCGGGGACGACCCGGACGTCGTCGTAGCCCGCGTTCGGCGGGATATCCGTCCTGGCGAGCGAGCCCACGAGGTCGGCGCGGAGGACGTCGACGGTCAGCTTTCGATGCGAGAGGACGTGCTCCACCACGCCGACGCGACGGAGCTTACCGATGGGGAGCCACGCCGCGAGGCGGGCACGCATCTTCGCCGGGCCCTCGATGGACGGCGGCTCCCAGAGCCCCGCGAACGTGCCCTCCCCGTGCCTCCTCCCGAGCAGTATCGCACCGTCCTTCGCCCGAATCGCGACGATGGCCTGAACCCGTCGCGCCACGGGCGCTTTTCTCTCGGACAGTTTCGGTAGCTCGGCGACTCGACCCTGGGCGAACGCGCGACACTGCGACGCGAGCGGGCATGCGCCGCACGCCGGCGACCGCGGCGTGCAGATCGTCGCCCCGAGCTCCATGAGCGCCTGGTTCCACGCGCCCGGGTCCTCCTTCGCGACCAGCTCGTCCGCGAGCACCTCGGCCATGCGCATGCCGGCCTTCCGCATGTCGGCCCCGATCGCGAAGAGCCGCGCGAAGACACGCGCCACATTCCCGTCGACGAGACCGACCGGCTGGCCGAACGCGATGCTCGCGATGGCGCCCGCTGTGTATCGACCGATACCAGGCACGCTGAGGAGGCTCGCGCGGTCGGGTGGTAGGGCGCCGCCCTGCGTAGCCACCGCGTGCGCGCCGGCGAGCAGGAGCCGCGCCCGCCGGTAGTACCCGAGCCCGCTCCACGCCGCGAGGACGTCATCCGCCGGAGCCTCGGCGAGCGCAACCGCCGTCGGGAAACGCAGGAGAAACCTTTCGTAGTAGGGGATCACCGTCTCCACGCGCGTCTGCTGGAGCATGATCTCGCTGACCCAGATGGCGTAAGGGTCGCGCGTGCGGCGCCACGGCAGATCGCGCCGGCATGCGCCGTACCATGCCAGTAGCGTTTGTTGCAGGTGCGCCACTTGCGCAGGAGCGAGGACGACCGCACCTTGCCGCTCCGTGAGCAAGTCACTTCCCAACCCGGGCGTCTCGGCTGTCCTCTCGTTCTTCATTCCGGGCGTCGGCCAGATCTACAACGGCGCGTTCCTGCGCGGTATCTTCTGGTTCATCGTCACGCCGGGGCTGTGGATCTTCTCGGCAGGCACGCTGGGCTGGATCTTCCACCTCGCGGCGGCCTACACGGCCTACCGCTACGCGAAGCGAATGACCTGACCCGCGCCCCTGCGTAAGCGTGCGGTGCTGATTGCGCCAGCTCAGCGGTACGGATTGTTGTTGAGCTCGTCGGGCACACCGCCGCCGTTTGGCTTCGTGGTGACGGGCCTTATGGGCGCCGCGGGGCGCCCGGTGGGACGCGCCCCTGGCCGAGCGGCGGTCGCGCTCGGCGTCACGGGCGCAACCGACGCCACCGCGGTCGGAGCGACGGGGTCGGTTGCGGTCGGCGCCTGCGTCGGGACGACCAAAACCACGGTGGGCGTGGACGTCGCGACGCCACCACTCGCCGGTGCGCGGCTCCCGAGGGTCTTCGCACCCCAAGCGCCGACGCCCATCAGCACGACCGCTGCGACGACGGCGAGCACGATGCGCCCGCCGGTCCGCGCGGGCGAAGGCGGAAGCGCCCCGAGCTGGCTCGGCGAATGGCTGCTCGGGACCATGATGACGGCGGACGACACGCTCGAGACCTTCTCGGGCGCGGTCGAGACACGTTCGTTCCCGGTTGGATCGCCGGCCTCGCTTGCACGGACCACGCCTCGCACGGGTCCCGAC
>JAYSXP010000072.1:0-6708 GCA_043717125.1 Polyangiaceae bacterium
GCCCTGCTCACGTTCACCGTGGGCGCTTGCTCGTCGACGGGCGACCCGGCCCGCTCCCCGACCGAAGCGCAGGCGAACGCGCCGCGCCCCGTCGAAACGGTGCCGACGTTCGCCGGAACCATCGAGGCCATCATCCAGGAGAAGTGCCAGCGCTGCCACTCGGAGGGCGGCATCGCCCCCTTCCCGCTCGTGACGTACGAGGACATCCACGGCATGGGCGCGCTCGCGCGCGCGAAGGTCGTGTCGAAGGAGATGCCCCCGTGGGGCGCCTTCGACGACGATGCATGCAAAGTACAGCACAAGCTGAAGGACGACCTCCGCCTCACCGAGGACCAGCTCGCGAAGCTCGTCGGCTGGCTCGACAACGGCATGCCGCGCGGCGATGACGCACTGCGGCCTGCAGCGATGCACTACGCGCCGGTGGGGCTCGCCGGGAAGACCCACACGATGGCGATGCCGGCGCCTTACGTGGTCGCCGAGAACAGCGGCAAGGACGAGATCCGCTGCTTCCCGATCGACCCTGGCTTCACGGCCGACACGTGGATCGGCGGCACGAACGTGGTGCCCGGCGCGTCCCAGGTCGTGCACCACGTCATCGTCTACGTCGACCCGAAGGGCGAGGGCGCCGCGAAGGCGGCCGCCGCCGGCGGGACGAGCTACCCGTGCTTCGGCGGGCCGGACGTGCACGATCCGTCGTTGCTCCTCGCGTGGGCACCGGGCGTAACCCCGACGTCCTACGGCGAGGACACGGGCCTCAAGATCCCGAAGGACGCGAAGCTCGTTCTCCAGGTCCACTACCACCCGACGATCACGAGCACGCCCGACCAGACCAAGTTCGAGCTCAAGGTCATCGAAGGCAAGCCCTCGTACGTCGCGCAGGTGGTTCTGCTCGGCAACGCCGAGGACGACAAGGGCGCGATCAAGCTCCTGCCCGGCGCGGACGATCCGGCGACGGGCCCGGCGTTCATCATTCCGGCGAACGTGGCCGATCACAAGGAGTCGATGGAGGTCATCCTGCCGGAGACCATCCAGGGCTTCCCGCTTCCGACGCTGAGCATCGCCGCCGTCGGCACGCACATGCACTGGGCGGGCGTCGACATGAAGATCGAGATCGAGCGCAAGAACCCGACCGCCGATCAGCCCGCGAAGGAGTGCCTCATCGGCACGCCGAAGTACGACTTCAACTGGCAGCGCGGCTACTCGTTCGACGAGCCGGCAGAGAAGCTCCCGACGGCCGCCGCCGGCGACAAGCTCCGCTTCACCTGCAAGTACGACAACACGATGGCGAACCGGCACGTGCGCAAGGCACTCGCCGAGCAGAACAAGGCCGCCCCGACGGAGATCAGGCTCGGCGAGCAGACGCTCGACGAGATGTGCCTCGGCGTCCTCGTCGTCACGCGCCGCACGAGCCTGGTGGACTGAGCGACACGGCTCACGCGGCCGGCGAGGAGCCGCCGTCGTTCTCGCCGTCGAACGCGCCTGGGGCGATGCGAAGCGTGATCAGCTCCGCGAGGATCGCCGCTCGGTCGGGCGTCGCCGCGGGCTCGTCGAACGTGAGCTGCTCCACCCGCTCGCTACCGGTGCGAAACACGACGATGTCCATTCCGTCGGTATGCGACGCCTTCGCCTCGACATCGTCGAATCACGTACATCGCGCAGTCGCGCGCCGGACGTCGCGGCGTCCACCCGAACGTGGCGACGGGCAGGAGCCGCGATTCAGTGCAGGCCAACGTCTACGAGCTCCGTCGCTTCAGCGTGCTCGTCATCTCTCCTCTGAAGACACGTTGTCCCTCGGAGACCGTGCAGGACACGCCCAACAGCTTCCTCTGTCAGGACGGCGGAGCAACATCCCTTCGTGCCGTCTCCTGCACGCAGTCGCGGTATTGCATCATCGCGGCCCGCGTGTGCTGCGTCGACCTTGCGGCGGACGCAGGCACATGCACGGTCGGCTCGCCGAACAGCTTCGATGCGAATGCCATCGCCAACGGTGGTCAGAGCCCATGGTGCGATGGCGACGCGGGCCCCTGACCGGATGCTGGCGCGTGCAGTGACCAGGCCGGCGCGCAAGATTCCGAGGGAGTTATGGCAGATTGCGGCACGGAAGCTGTCGGCGCCGGACTATGCGAAGGAGCTTGCGGACCTGTCGAGCCCCGGAAACAACCTGGAGAAGCTGAAGGGCCCGCTCAAGGGCAAGTACAGCATCCGACTCGACGACCGGTTCCGTATCGTCTTCAACTTCGACCGAGGCGAAGCCAGCTCGTGAACGGGATCGTCAATGGTCGCCGCTCCGTCACCGCAAAGACGGCTCTCCTCTTGGCGAAGGTGCTGAAGACCACGCCGGAATTTTGGCTGAACGCCCAGATGGCGGTGGACCTGTGGCATGCCCAGCAGGAACTGAAGGACGAGCGGCGCCGCAAGAGCGCGTGAATCTCATCGGAACGGCGCGTGCTGCGCGCGGGCGCACGATCCTCATGATCAGTGGAGCGCTTCGTCTTCAGACGGGACCGTGGCCGTCGACCTGGATCCGCCGCCGGCCGACCCGTGGCACGACTGCGCAGACGGGCCTCTTGATCCTGCCCCGGTTCGGTGCAGGGTCACTTGCGACTCGCGCACCCTCTCCCGTAGCCTGCTTGCCATGAGCCGTGACGACTTCGCCGCGCTTTCCGACGTCCTCATGGAGCACGCCAAACGAGCGATCATCGAAGACGGCGCCCTGTTCCCGATTGGCGCGACCGTCACCGCTAGCGGAGGGGTCGTGCCACTGATGCGAAGGAGTTCTTTCGACGAAGAGAAGGACGACGTGCGCAGCCTGGTCAACGAGATCCTCCGGGCCTTTCGCACTCTCGCGAAGGAGAAGAGAGCGCGAGCCGTGGCGTGGTGCGTCGACATGCGCGTCGTCCCTCCCGGCAGCCAGGACAAGACCGACGCGCTCATGCTCTTTTGCGAGTCGGTTGACGGCACGGCGCTTGTGGTCATGAATCCCTACGCCGACGCGCCCGGCCCGGAGACGAAGTTCGTCGGGCGCCACGTCCTCTCGACCGAACCTCAAGTCTTCGGCACTCCCGCCTGATCAGCGAAACCCCGCCGCGACTACCTGTAGACCTGCCCTCTGGGAATCATCGTCCACCACGCGCCACCATGCTCAAGGTGTGCTCGCTCCCCGCCATCGCTGGCGCGACCGCGTCGTGCCTCGCCCTCCGACTCCATCCGCCGCCTGCAAAGCGAAGCCGCAGGAGCTCGGCCCTGCAGAGACGGAGAGCGCCGCAACGAAGACCGCGCCGACAGCGACCGCGCGCGAAGCGGGCGACGGTCGCGCGGCCTTCATGCGCGACGCCCCCAATTTTGCGACCGCGACGCTGACGACGATCGGCGCCGCCGAGCATGGCGTGCCGAACGTCCTGTCGATCGCCCAGCGACCAGACAGACTCCTCGAGGGCGAGCTCTACGCAGCGAGCTCCCGACTCGACTGGCGTACCTTGCAGAAGCGAACCTTCGAGGTCGACCTTCGCGTGTGTGTTCGATGTGGCGGCAGGCTCACCGTGCGCGCTGCGGTCACCGATCCGGCCACCGTCGCCAAGAACCTCGACGCGCTCCGCCGCACGCGCGCTCCTCCTGCGGCTGCCTGATCCCACCGACACGCCGCCCGACCCGTCGCGCCATGGCCACCAGTACTGGTTCAGCGACACCTATGTTCTCGGCGGCGGCGCCGGCCTCGCTGTCCTCGCCACCAATCCCCTCCAGCACATCGCGAAGAGCGATCGGGTCGCCGAGCTGGGCTTCGGTCTAACGATGCGCGCGGAATGGGTCTTCGCGAGATTTGGCAAGAACGCACTCGCCATGACGGGCGACTCCTTCCTCTCGTTCCTCGGCGGGGCGCCGGTCTTCGCGCACACGATGACCTTCAAGTGGCAGCTCCGCTGACGAATGCGACGACAGGCCCCCGCTTCTCAGTCGTAGCGTTCGCTGTGGACCTGCTTGCGGTCTACACCCATCTGCTTTCGCAGCAGATCTCGGACGGCGCCGACCTTTCGTAGGCTGCAGACGTACAAGTGGTTCTGCTCGGCAACGCCGAGGACGACAAGGGCGCGATCAAGCTCCTTGCCGGCGCAGACGATCCGGCGACGGGCCCGCACGGCTTTTCATGCTGCGGACGTGTTCCTGATGCTGAACGGCTTCGACCTACCTGCATCGAAACGATGGCAGGCCGCGGTGATCGACATCGCCAAGCGAAGGCTCGACAAGGCCGGCCTCGCCCTTCTCTTCCGCAAGTTCGCGGATCGAGGTCTGCGTGCGACCTCCGACGTCGGGGCGTGCGTCTCCGGACGTCCGCAGGCCGGAGTACGGACGTCCGGAGGGCGGAGTACGAACTGAGGACCTCGAGCGCGAGCTCGGGCGTCTCTTCCTCCCACACGAGATACGAATCGAAATCGTGACCGACCACGCCGACAGTCACGAACGCGTCGGGCGCGAGACATCGCTTCGCGTTCGCGCCGTCGAAGTACACGAACTGACCCGCGCCCACCGTGTGCTCGGGGACGCAGACCGCGCGCAGCCTCTGCTAGGGCGCCTCGCCTCGCTGCCCGCCTTGGCAAAGCCAAGGCGGTGACCGCGACGGCGCGCAAGATCGCGGTCATCTTCTACAACACGTTCCGACACGGCGCGCGCGCGGACCGTCAACGGTAGGCAGACGTCTCGCTGGCGCGGTTCGTGAGGCAGGACGCCATGTCGACGGCGTCGTCGAGGATGGCGAAATCGCGCTCGACGCCTGCCCATACGACGGTGATCGCGCCGTCCTCGAAGGTCAGCTCGACGCGCGCAGGCGCGAGGACGCGGAGCGTCTTCGCCGCGCGTTCGTCGAGGACTGTGTGCGCAAGGCTCTGCGATGAGCTGCGCACCACCAGCGCGTCGTCGAGGGCTCGGTCCGCGAAGAAGTCTCGATGCTTGACGTGTCCGACGAGCGCGTCCCAGTCGCCGGGTGGCCCGACCTTCACCTTGCCCCGGAGCGGGCTCGTGCCCTCGGCGAACACGCGCGTGTGGAAGCCGACCTCAACACTGCCGACGCCCGAGACCCCGACCCTCGTCCCTTCGACGTTCACCTCGAACGACGGCAGGCCGCTATCGAGCCGTTCGAAGCGAAGGTTCCGCTGGGCAGCGACGGCCTCCCAGATGTCCGCGGTCTCGTAGAGGCGCACCCGTGCGGCCATCTCGGCTTGCGCCCGCGCCGCGTTCTCGTCGCTGAAGAAGATCATCGCTCACGGCATCGTAGGACGGGTGGGGCCGCGTTGGCGAACGTTGCGAATCGGCTACCGCACAGGCGCAGATCAGGGCGGCGCCCTCCACCCCGCGTCGAGGTAAGGAAGAAGCTGCGTCCGCATGTCGTAGCTCGTCGTGTTCGCACCCCAGTGCGTGCCGGGGCGCTCGATGCGGGTCTCCGGTCCGGGGGTGGGCGGATTTCCAGGGGGGCTGAAAAAGGGGGGCCGCGAGGCGCGGCTGTGAAGTGGACCCCGGATTTCGGACCAGGGGTCAAGGTGGTGCTCGTGGTTCCGACGTTGGCGACGATGGCTCCACTCGGCGTCCTCGTCGTCACGCGGCGTACGAGCCTGGTCGACTGAGCGACGCGGCTCACGCGGCCGGCGAGGAGCCGCCGCCGTTCTCGCCGTCGAACGCGCCTGGGGCGATGCGAAGCGTGATCAGCTCCGCGAGGATCGCCGCTCGGTCGGGCGTCGCTGCCGACGCGTCGAACGTGAGCTGCTCCACCCGCTCGCTACCGGTGCGAAACACGACGATGTCCATTCCGTCGGTACGCAACGCCTTCGCCTCGACATAGTCGAGCACGGTGCGCGTCCTCATGCCGTTCACCGACAGGAGGACGTCGCCGTAACGGATCCCGGCCCGTGCCGCGGGGGTGCCACTGAGCGAACCCAGCACCGGGATCCCTTCGAGAACCTTTGCGAGCGCGAAGAGTGCCTGTTTGGCAATCATCGGGGCGCTCCTTCCATTCTCCCCTCTGCCCCGACTCGAACGCTCAGACCTGGAGGTCCTTCTCGACGTCCGCGAGAGCGATCCGGGCCATCGCGAGGTTCGCGCGACTGCGGTCGAGGGCGATGTAGAAGAAGAGGGTGGGGCGCGCGCGGAGCGGGCGGATGATGTGGTACTGCTTCCCGAGCGTGATGAGGATGTCCTCGATGCCGTCCTTCAGCGCGAGGGCCTGCATCGTCTTGCGCTTCGCGCGCACGACCTCGGTGTTGCCCGCCGCCGCGACCTCGAGGTTCATCGGTCCGCCGCCCTCTTGGCCGAGCAGCATGCCGCTCTCGGAGTCGACGAGCGCCGCGCCCACGAAGCCGTCGATCTGATTGAGCTTCGCGAGGCTGTCTTTGATGTTCATGGGTATCTCCGTTTTCGGTTCTGTTGTTGGAATGTTCGGTACACGCGCGGTCACGAGCGGGCTCGCTTCCGCTTCGAAGTCAGAAAACGCATCGTCGAAGGCGGCGTCGTCGGACGGGGGAGGCGCCTGCGTCCAGCCTGCGCCGGACGCTCGACGGCCCACGCGGCGCGCCTCATCCACCCGGCGCACGCTCTCCATGAGGAGCTCCTGCCAGTTGGAGTGGACCGACCGCTCGGGAGCGCCCACACCCATGCGCATCGAGAACTGGCCGCCGCTCCAGAGCATGATCTCGTAGAAGGCCTCGTCACCGACGGCGTTGAGAG